>JAAYLH010000062.1 GCA_012521995.1 Bacteroidales bacterium
AGCCATGATGTTTATCCCCACCCCGGGCTACGGGCAGCCCATGCTTGAGCCCGGGATCAACCTGGCCGCCTGGGTAGATAGCTTCCTGCTCCCGGGTCGCATGTGGCAGGGAACCTGGGACCCCGAGGGCCTGCTCAGCACCCTGCCCGCCATGGCCACAGGAATAACGGGAATGCTCACGGGTAAGATCCTGTTGGCCAAAACCCAAGGCGAACAAAAAACCCTCTGGATGTTCCTCACGGGATTCCTTGCCTTTATTGCCGGTTATGCCTGGAGCTGGATATTTCCTCTGAACAAGCCCATCTGGTCCAGCTCCTATGTGCTGCTGACCTCAGGCCTGGCCTCAATGACCCTGGCCACCTGTTATTTCCTGATCGACTTGCAGAAAAAAACCTGCTGCACCCGCCCCTGGGTGGTGCTGGGCTCAAACGCCATCGCTGTTTATGTCCTGGCAGGGCTGCTGTCCTGGTTCTTTCGTGGGATCAGCCTGGGCAAGGGAGCACTGGTGTTTTACGCATTTCAATGGCTGACAGACGTGGGAATGGCCCCAAAACCGGCTAGCCTTCTCCTGGCTCTGGCCTACCTTGGAATCCTGTTTATTCCCGCAAGGATCCTGTTCAGAAAAAAAATCTTCATTAAACTTTAATGCATATTATTTTGTTGTATTATTTAAAACCAAAACAATGACCAAAAACATTCGCTTATGGATGCTTCTTATCCTTGCAGCTGCGTTTTCAGCTTGCCAGAAAAGCATCCCCGGCAAAGTTCAATCACCATCAGGAAACATCCAAGTGGAAGTGTTTACCCTTGCCGACGGGCAGGCCGCCTATACCGTAAGTTTTAACCAACAACTGGTCATCGATACTTCGGGTCTGGCCTTTGAATTCCTCGATATGGCCCCTTTAAGGGCCGGCCTTGAGATCCGCTCGGCAGAAAGCAGTTCCTTTTCCGAAACCTGGGAGATGCCCTGGGGAGAACAACGTTATGTGGACAACAACTACAATGAGCTCAGGGTATCCTTTGCCGAAAAAGAAGCATTAAAACGAACCTTCGAACTGTTGTTCCGCGTATATGATGACGGCCTGGGCTTCCGCTTCGAATTTCCCCAACAGGAAAACATGGGCGAAGTATTCATCACAGAAGAACACACCCAGATTAACCTCACAGCGGATCACAAGGTTTGGTGGATCCCCGGCGACTGGGATATTTACGAGCATCTATACAGCACCAGCCGGTTCAGCGAGATCGACGCCCTCACATACCGCGAGCATGCCAACCTGGCCCAGACCTTCATCCCCGTCAATGCCGTCAGCACCCCCGTAACCATGAAAACCAACAGCGGGATCTACCTGAGCTTCCACGAAGCTGCCCTGGTGGATTACGCCGCCATGACCCTGGCCATTGACCACGAAAACCTGGGCATGACCACCAACCTGGTGGGCTCGTGGCGCGACTATAAGGTGGAACGGCAAACTCCATTCAACACCCCCTGGCGGATGATACAGATCGCCGGCCGTGCGGGCGACCTGATCGAATCCAGGCTGATCCTTAACCTGAACGAACCCAGCAAAATTGAAGATACATCCTGGCTGAAACCCGTTAAATACAATGGCATCTGGTGGGAGATGCACCTCGACCTCTCTACCTGGGCCATGGCCGGCGGAAGGCACGGCGCCACCACCCAAAATGCCAAACGCTATATCGACTTTGCCGCCGAAAACGGCCTGGATGCCGTGCTGGTGGAAGGCTGGAATACAGGATGGGAAAACTGGATCGGCACCGCCGACCGCGAAGGCATCTACGACTTTGTGACCCCTTATCCCGACTACGACCTCAGGGGCGTGGTTGATTATGCCCAGGGCAAAGGCCTGAATATAATCATGCACCACGAAACCTCGGCCGCCGTGGGCACTTATGAACAACAGCTCGACACCGCATATGCCCTGGCAGAAAGCCTGGGAATACACGCCGTGAAAACCGGCTACGTGGGCACCATCCTCCCCGAAGGAGAATATCACCTCAGCCAGTTTATGGTGAACCACTACCAGAAAGTCCTTGAAACCGCCGCCAAACATAAAGTGGCGGTTAATTCACATGAAACCGTGATGGCTACCGGTTTACGCCGCACCTGGCCCAACTTCTTTGCCAGCGAGAACCTGCGCGGACAGGAATTCAATGCCTGGGCGAGCGACGGAGGAAACCCGCCCGACCACCTGACCATCGTCCCCTTCACCCGCATGCTGGCCGGGCCCATCGACTTCACCCCGGGCATCTTCAACATAAAGCTCGGCCCCACCAAGCCCAACAACCAGGTCAACACCACCCTGGCCCACCAGCTCGCCCTTTACGTTGTATTGTACAGCCCCGTGCAAATGGCCGCCGACCTGCCCCAAAACTACGAAGGCCATCCCGCCTTCCAGTTTATACGCGACCTGGGCGTCGACTGGGAACAAAGCAAGGTGCTGGATGGGGAAATCGGTGAATACATCACTATTGCCCGCCAGGAACGGGATACAGGACACTGGTTCCTGGGAGGCATCACCAATGAAGAAAGCCGGGAGATCATGGTAGAGACCAATTTCCTTGAGCCGGGGGTCACCTATCGCGCAACCCTATACAAGGATGCCCCCAATGCCCATTGGATGGAAAACCCGGCAGCCTATGTCATTGAATCACAGGAAGTCACTGCCGACAGTAAGTTTGGCATAAAACTTGCTCAAGGAGGTGGGGTGGCCATCAGTTTCATCCCGTTGAAATGACCTGTTTTTTGTCAAGACCTTGACGAATTCATTAAAAATACCTAACTTCGATAACCAATTATTTACTAAATCAAAAAAAAATGAAAAGGACAAAGTTGTTTTTTATTGCTTTATTGGCAACCTCCATGATGTTTCAGGGTTGCAAGGCTCTGACTGGTACCCATAAAGGCGCAGCCATTGGAGCAGCAGCAGGAACCGCTGCCGGCGCCATTATTGGGCGGGCTTCGGGTAATACCGCTGCTGGGGCCGTTGTGGGTGCCGCAGTGGGTGGAACCGCCGGCGCAATCATTGGCCATCAGATGGACCAGCAGGCTGAAGAAATCAGGGAAGAAATTCCTGATGTGAATGTTGAAAGAGTTGGAGAGGGGATCATTGTAGAATTTACCAACGACATCCTTTTTGGTTTTGACAGCTCTGTACTTACTGACCAGGCTTTGGAAAACCTGGATAAACTGGTCATCATCCTCAATAAATATCCCGATACGGATATTGAAATTCACGGACACACCGACAGCTCGGGATCCAATGAATACAATCAGGCGCTCTCCGAACGCCGTGCAGGCGCTGTGGCCACCTACCTGGTCAACCAGGCCATCCCTGCCGAAAGACTTGCCATCATTGGCTTTGGCGAAGAACAACCCAAGTATTCCAACGAAACGGCCGAGGGTCGTGCCAACAACCGCAGGGTGGAATTTGCCATCACCGCCAACGAAAAAATGCGCCAGGAAGCAGAAGAACAAGCCGCCGAAGGAAACTAAACCCCCGGCTATACTTCTTTGACCTGACTCAATATGTTCTATTTGTCTAATTTAAATTTTAAAAATGATGAATCTGAAAAAAGTAGCTTTTTCAATTGTTGCCATACTGATGCTTGCAGGCTTCACTGCACAGACTCAGGCCCAGGGCGTATCCTTCGGATTGCGCGCTGGCTTCGACATGCAAAACCTCAACGGAAAGGACTTTGATGGCGATGCCCTCGAACTCGACCTCGTGCCCCGCTTCAATGCAGGTTTATTTGCAGAAATCCCCGTGGCTCCCGATTTCTATTTCCAGCCCGCTTTGCTGTTCTCTACCAAGGGCGCAAAGTCCACTAACGAATTCCTTGGGTTGGATACCGAAATAGATTTCAACCTGGGCTACATCGAACTACCGCTGAGCCTCCTTTACAAACCCATTTTGGGCAATGGACGCTTCATGCTGGGCTTTGGTCCTTACCTGGGCTATGGTATTACCGGAAAGGCAAAATATACCCTGAACAATACCTCAACGGATGCGGATATCGATTGGAACAATGAATATGAAGCCGATGGAAGCATCGCTCAGTTCAAACCCTTCGATTTCGGCGCCAATGTTTTCTTTGGATATGAACTGGCCATGGGCCTTTCTTTCCAACTCAACACCCAGCTTGGACTTGTCAACATCAATCCCGATTCAAGTGGCGACGATGGCGATACAAGCGTGAAGAATACCGGCTTTGGTATTTCGCTTGGCTATCGATTCTAATCGGTCATTGCCTGCGGGTTTTACACAATAGTGGCCGCCCCTTCATCAAGGGGCGGTCTTTTTTTTTGCCTTGTCTTGGCCCAACCGGCTTCCAGGCACTCCTTTTTCTTTCAGTACAACTGTATTACCCAAAACCAGGCAGAATTCGGCCTTTTCCTAGGTCGTTCCTGCTTCGAAGATAAAACGGAACTGAAACGGACTTAAATCGGACCTGAAACGGACTTTAAACGTATTTTGTACGTCTAAGGTACGTCTAAGGTACGTCTTAAGTACGTCTTAGGTACGTTTAAAGTACGACCCGAAACCGATCCTGAAAGGGTTTCGGGGTGACCCGTGTAAAAGGCAAAAGTTATGGTCAGGAGGCCTTGTTTGAAACCGGCCTTTGGTTTGGGAATTCTTTTGTTGGTTAAACCGGGGGGCGATTCCTTTTTTATCAGTTCGAATTTTATTAGTTTTACCCTTTCGGGGAAATCTCCTTAGAAAAGTGCTGAATGAATGATTTTCAAAACCCTGCAGCCATTGCTTCCCGTTTCATCAACCAGACGGGATGCCATATATTCCTAACGGGAAAGGCAGGCACGGGAAAGACGACTTTTTTAAAAAAGATCGTTGGCTGCACCCATAAAAAGAGCGTGGTAGCCGCCCCCACAGGTATTGCCGCCATCAATGCGGGAGGGGTCACCCTGCATTCGCTTTTCCAGCTGCCTTTTGGGGCCTTTGTGCCTTCGCTCCAGGGGGTCAATGTCAGCCGCCTCAGCACCCCCGTAAGCACCCCCCAAAGCCTGATCGGGAAGACCCAGATCAACGCCAGCAAGCGAAGCATGCTGCGCGAGCTGGAACTGCTGATCATTGACGAGGTAAGCATGCTCAGGGCCGACCTGCTGGATGCCATCGATGCCCTGCTCCGCCATATCCGCCGCAAAAGGAATGTGCCCTTTGGCGGCTTGCAGATTTTGTTCATAGGCGACCTGTGGCAACTGCCCCCCGTGGTGAAAAATGACGAGTGGGAATTGCTCAGGCATCATTACCCTTCCCTGTTCTTTTTCGATGCCAGGGCCCTGCAGCAAAACCCGCCCCTCTACATTGAGCTCGAACATATTTACAGGCAGACCGACCTGCGGTTCATTAGCCTGCTCAATAAGCTGCGCGAAAACAGGCTTGAGCCTTCCGACCTGGCCCTGCTCAACAGCCATTACCAGCCCGGCTTTGACCCCACCGAGAATGAGGGCTGGGTGTTCCTTACCACCCATAACCAGAAGGCCGATCACATCAACCGCAAGGCCCTTGACAAGCTTCCCGGGAAGGTTCACCAGTTTCATGCAAGACTGGATGGGGAGTTCAACGAATCGCAGTTCCCTGTTGAATATACCCTTGAGCTGAAGGAGGGCGCGCAGGTGATGTTCATCAAAAACGACTATGCCGCCGAGCGGCGCTATTTCAACGGGAAGATCGGCACGGTGGATGAGATCAGCGAAGAAGGCGTGGTGGTGCGTTTCAGCGATGGGTCCCCTTCCACGGAAGTGGAGGCTTACACTTGGGAGAACAAGAAGTTCAGCCTGAACCAGGACTCCAATGAAATTGAAGAACGGATAGCAGGCACCTTTACCCACCTGCCGCTGAAGCTGGCCTGGGCCATCACCGTGCACAAGAGCCAGGGGCTGACCTTTGACAAGGCTGTCATAGATGTGGCCGGGGCCTTCGCCTCAGGGCAAACCTATGTGGCCCTGTCGCGCCTGCGCAGTCTTGACGGGTTGGTGCTCACCACGCCATTCCCGTCCCACAGCCCTGATGCTGACCATTCGCTGGTTCAGTTTGTGGCAGGCAAGCCCGGAAGGGCGGTGCTTGCCAACCGTTTGAAGCAGGAGAGCAGGCTGTATATGCTGGGCGAAGTGGAGCAAGCCTTCGACTTCTCGCCCTTGGTATGGGCTTCCGAAGACTTCCTCAAGGGATACAACAAGGATGAGAAGCGTTCACCCAGGCAGGCGTTTAAGGCTTTCGGCATAGAAATCCTGGACAAGGCGAAAACCCTGAAGGAAGTTGCCGAGCGCTTCCGCCAGCAAATGCAGCGCCAGGGCATGCTGAGCCACGAGAGCCATTTGCCCCTGCTGAAGGAACGCATACAGGCCGCCAATGCTTATTTTGAGCCCCTGCTGAAGGAAGTGTCGGCAAAGATCTTTGGCCACATCAAAGAGGTCAGCGGCACCAGCGGCCTGAAGAAGTACATCAAGGAATTGCGCGAGCTGGAGGGGGTATTTTTCGGTCGCCAGCAATACATCCATAAGGTAGATAAACTGATCGCTGCAGTTTTGGAAAACACCGAGCTGAACAAACAGCGGCTGAAGAGCCCGGGGCTGCACCAGGAACGGGAACTGATGACGGCAGAAGCAGAAAAACCAAAAAAAAGCAAGAGAGGCAGAAAGAAAAAGGCCGAAGCCGAACCCAAAGAAAAAAAGCCCGACTCAAAAACCGTCACGTACGAGATGTTCCGCCAGGGACTGAGCATAGATGCCATTGCCAGGGCCCGGTCGCTGGCCGAATCAACCATCGGGATTCACCTTTTTCATTTTTTGGAAAAAGGAGCCATAGACGCTTCAGAATTGGTTGAGCCCGAAAAAATTGAACAAATCAGGGCGGCTGCCAAAGCGGTTAAGAGCACCCGCTTGAGCGATGTGATGGCCGTGCTGGGAAGTGAGTTCTCGTGGTCCGACCTGAGGTTTGCTTTAGCCAATTTTCAATTAGAGTCAGAATAAAATTATTTACCGAAAATAATTTCCTTGCTTCCGGGACATTAAATAAAAGGGCTTTGCTACCTTTGCGCGTCTTTTTTTAATAAACAACCTGCATATAATGGACTGGAATGCTTTTTTTGAATTGTTCCGGCAGAACGTAGCCGGCTCATCCATCTGGGAGATCATCGCGGTGATATTCGGGATCCTCAGTGTGTGGTATGCCCAGAAGGCCAATATCCTTGTTTACCCCACTGGAATCATCAGCACGGTAATCTATATTTTTATTTGCTTTTTTGCCCAGTTATATGCCGACATGGGCATCAACGTGTTTTATACGGGGATGAGCCTTTATGGCTGGTATATGTGGACCCGCAAGGACGAAAACAAAAAGGTATTGCCCATACGCTGGAACACCAAAAAGGAACAACTCCAGGGCATCCTGATGATTCCGGTGCTTTATATAATCATACTGGGATTGATCTGGATCTTCATGAATGATGACCCCAACGGTTATATGAAAACCTACGTGCCTTACGTAGATTCGTTTACCACTTCCATTTTCCTGATCGGGATGTGGTATATGGCCCGCAAAAAGATCGAGAACTGGATCTACTGGATAGCTGGCGATATCATCTCAATCCCGCTATATTTTATCAAAGGCCTTGTTTTTACAAGTTTTCAGTTTGTCATTTTTTTGATCATTGCGGTAATGGGGCTGATCCAGTGGAAAAGGATGTATGATGCCGGCCGCAGCCAGGATGATTAAAGTAAACCCATCACCACGTATTCCATGAGGGCCACATCGGCCTCAGCCCAATCAAGACCCATTAGTTCAACAGGGGTAAACCAGCCTGTGTTGGTATGTTCAAGGGCGAGGTGTCCGGGCTTGAGCAATCGGCAAAAAAAGGGAAGCAGTTCAATGGTGAAACCGGGATAATCATGAACGAACGATTGCAGCCGGGCAATGATGTGGACTTTCATCTGCAGTTCCTCGGCCAGTTCACGGTGCAAACATTCCTCTTCTGTTTCCCCGGCTTCGATCTTCCCTCCCGGGAATTCCCACTTAAGGGCCTGTTGCCCTGAAGGGCCCCGGCGTGCAGCGAACACCCGGCCCTGGTCATAAATAACAGCACAGGTTACCCGTAAGATCGCGCTCATTTTTTATTGAAGAGATTCATTGTCCTTTCAGGGCCTTGCATGCCAAAGCTTACCACCATTTCGGCAGCAACCTTGATGCGGGGATCGATGAGCTCACGTTCTTCGGGCTCCCATTTGCCCAGCACATACTGCGACTGAAATCCCTTGGGGAAGTCGCCCCCTATGCCAAAGCGCAGCCTGGCATACTGGTCGGTGCCCAGCATATCGATGATGTGGCTCAGGCCGTTATGCCCCCCTGCTCCCCCCCTGGCCTTCATGCGCAGGGCGCCCAGGGGAAGGGCAATGTCGTCGACCAACACCAGCAAATGTTCCAGTTCGACTTTTTGTTTGGTCATCCAATAATGAATAGCTCTGCCACTGAGGTTCATGTAAGTAGAAGGTTTCAGCAGGATAAAGGTGCGTCCCTTGAGCCTGAATTCAGTCTTATCGCCATAGCGTGCAGGGCTGAAGGCAACCTCCTTATCAGCGGCCAGATGGTCAAGGATCATAAAGCCAATGTTATGCCTGGTTTCATGGTATTCGGGGCCAATGTTGCCCAGGCCTGCAATCAGATATTTCATTGAATTCAAGAAATGTTGAATAAGGGAACTTCCCCGATCCCCTTTTTTTTGTAAAAATACGTAAAAGCTTTCAGGCGGTGCAAAAAAAAAGCGCAGAAGAAACCTCCTGCGCCCTATAAAGCGTTTTGGAAATTATTCTTCTATTCCTCAGCTGCGGGTGCTGCCTCTTCTGCTTCACCCTCCGTTTCCTCTTCAGTTTCTATGGGAGCCACCACGCGGGTCGACTTAACCATAACAATCACTGAACTGGCAGGATCGAGGAATTCAAGTTTATCACTCTGCAGTTGACCAACCTTAAAGGAGTCGCCAATTTCGAGTTTAGAGATGGAGACATCGATCTGGTCGGGCAGGTCACCGGGAAGGCCTTTAGCATTCACCTTGCGAAGCTTCATCTGAAGCCTGCCACCTTTGATGACGCCAGGGCTGTTACCCGAGAGTTTTACTGGGATGCTGACCTTGACGGGTTTATTGTCGAAGATCTCGAGGAAATCGGCATGCAGAATGCGCTCCGTCACGGGGTGAAACTGGATATCCTGCAGAATGGCATTGAATTTTTTACCATCAATGTTCAGCTCAATCAGGCAGGCTTCGGGGGTGTAAACCACATCCTTAAATTCTTTTTCGGAAGCAGCAAACTGGATTTGTTCCTTACCGCCATAGATAACACAAGGCACCATACCTTCACGGCGCAGGCGCTTAGCATCTTTTTTCCCTACGTTCTCGCGCGGAGAACCGCTCACAGATACTTTTTTCATTTTGTTTACAAAAATAGGTTACTAAAAATCGGGGCTTGTTTGGCCCCAAAAAAATTGCCTGCAAAGATAATACTTTACAGGCAATTGGCTATGAATATTTTAAAAAACTTACAGCATTGTCGAGAACTCGTAATGGGTGCTGATGGACTGGTGCGAATGAACGCGGAGGATGACGTCGGCAAAAAGTTTAGAGGTGCTCAGCACAGTAATCTTGGGTGATTCACAGGTCATGGGGATTGTATCGGAAACGATCACCTCCTCAAACACGCTTTCGTTGATGCGCTCAAGGGCCTTTCCGCTGAAGACAGGGTGGGTGCAGATGGCCCTGACGCTGGTAGCGCCGTTTTCGATCATCATTTGCCCGGCCTTTGTAATGGATCCTGCTGTGTCAATGATATCATCCACAAGGACCACGTCTTTTCCCTTCACGTCCCCAATGAGCATCATCCGATCAACCACATTGGGTTTCACGCGCTGTTTGTAACAGATCACCAGTTCGCTGTTCATAAACTTAGCATAGGCTCCTGCCCTGCGGGTACCCCCTGTATCGGGTGATGCCATTACCAGGTTGGGAAGGTTGAGGTCCTTCAGGTAGGGCACAAAAATAGCCGACGCATAAAGGTGGTCGACTGGCACATCAAAGAAGCCCTGGATCTGGTCGGCGTGCAGGTCCATTGTGATCACACGGCTGACCCCTGCGGCGGTAAGCAGATTGGCAATCAGCTTGGCGCCTATCGGAACGCGTGGCTTGTCCTTACGGTCCTGACGAGCAAAGCCAAAATAAGGAATCACGGCAACCACCTGGTTGGCAGAAGCCCGTCTGGCGGCATCGATCATCAGCAGGAGTTCAAGGATGTTTTCGGCAGGGGGAAATGTACTCTGAATGATGAACACATCCTTTCCGCGAAGGGTCTCTTCAAAGGAGGGCTGAAACTCACCATCAGAATACCTGGCCACAACTTCTTTTCCGAGGGGAATCCCGTAATGCTCAGCAATTTTCTGAGCCAGGTTTTGGGAAGAGGAACCTGAAAATATCTTAACGACGGTGGACATAGCAGGAGGTTTTGTCGGGTAATTAAGTGATTGATTTCAACAAAAATAGAAATAATATCAGACTTAGCGCTTTCAGCCTGAATTGAATTTGCATAAATTTTTTGCGGGAATAAAAGGATTGATTAAATTTGCAACCTCGGGAAACGCGCTTTTCCCCTGTCCATGCCCGGGTGGCGGAATTGGTAGACGCGTTGGTCTCAAACACCAATGGTAGCAATACCGTGCCGGTTCGATCCCGGCCCCGGGTACTGAAAACCCCCGCTGATCAATGCTTCAGCGAGGGTTTTTTAATTATTATCCGCTTCCGTGCCGAAAAAAACCGACCAGGGAAGATCGCATTCATTGTATTTCAATAGGCCTGTTATTTTTGGTGATCCGCTTTCCTGCGTTTGCGAAAAACCAGGGGTATCTGGTGGTCAAAGGGCGCCCCGATTTCCATCAATTGCCAGCCTTTATCGTAGTTTTCGATTTTTCGTTTCAGAACAGAAACACGGTCGCCTGAGGGGTCGTTGCCTTCCCACTCCACGATCTCAACGCGGTATTTCAGGGTGTGCTTCTTGCCGTTGATCCGCACATCAATCTCGACGTTTTGCCTGGCATCGACCTCGGGAATCAGGATTACGATCTCTCTCATGGCATCAGGTATTAGGGATAAAACAATTCAGCAATCATCCTATACAGCGTCCTAAAGGGAGTTTTCCCGGAAAAGGACTTTAGGTCGTTCTTTCTCCCTTTCAGGAAAAGATACCTGGTTGTACTTTCCAAAATCTTTCCCTGAAAAGTGCTCACATCAGAACATCACCTTAAGCCATTGGCTGCAGGATATAACAATAAGACAAAAAACATGCAAATAGTTATATCTGACTGGTAAACAAAACATTATAAAGTCCACAGCACTCCCATTCGTAAAAAAAGGGAAGTAAAATCGAACATTTTTGTCCGCCAATGGACAGCGATACCCGGGGGAATATTACAGGGTATCGGGCAGTTCGACCTTAACCGAGTCGATCATAGTGCCCGCTCGTTCAAGCAATTCCTGTCGTTCCCTGTCGAGGCGGATTGAGTCTTCTTTGGCTTGTTGTTCGCGCTGTTTGGCCGAGGGGCCGCAGGCAGTGAAAAAAGCCGGGAGGAAAAATAAGGAAATTAAACCAAATATTTTAAGAATATTGTGCTTCATATCAGGAAGGAGATTTTGATTATGGGAACAAAAATAAAAAATTGTACCAAAAGGCTGAAATGATTTGGAAAAGCGCCTTATTTAATATATTTTTGTTATATATGAAACCTCAAAAACCCAATGCCATGACACACGAATTACCCAAACTGCCATTTGACCACAAGGCCCTTGAGCCCGTCATATCGGCAAAGACCATCGAATTTCATTACGGCAAGCACCACCAGGCTTACGTAAACAACCTGAACAAGCTGCTACCGGGCAGCCCCTTTGAGCAGGCCAGCCTTGAAGAGATTATTCGCAAGGCAGAAGGCGGCATCTTTAACAACGGGGCCCAGGTGTGGAACCACACCTTTTACTGGGAGGGCCTCTCACCTGATGGAGGAGGAGAGCCTAAGGGAAAGCTCATGGAAGCAATTGAAGAAAGCTTTGGCAGTTTCGCCAAGTTCAAGGAAGAATTTTCGCAAGCCGCCGCCACGCTGTTTGGTTCCGGCTGGGCCTGGCTTGTAAAAAACGAAGACGGGAAGTTGGCCATCACGAAGGAAAGCAATGCAGGCAACCCCCTGCGCAGCGGCAAAACGCCCCTTTTGACCTGCGATGTGTGGGAGCACGCTTATTACCTGGACTACCAAAACCGCAGACCCGATTACATCGAGTCGTTCTGGAAGCTTGTCAGCTGGAACAAAGTGGAATCGCGCCTATAAAACAGAGGGCCTCACGGCCCTCTATTTCCCACAATTTATAACCACAAAATCAATACACAAAAAACCAATAGAACATTTTTGCTTTCGTTCCTTTACCTGGAAACAAAAGTAAAATAAATAGCTTTTGTCCCCGGTTTAAAAAAAGTTAATGGGTGTTAAATTATGTTAAACACCTAATTATTAATACTTTCCGACTTATTTTTGCATCAGAAGCGGTGCAGGCAAAACTTGACTCCTGACCGCCTTTTTCATGACTGTTTGAAAGAGGAAAAAAATCTCAGGGATGAAGCGAAGATTTATTATTCTGCTAATCATTGCCATCACCATCTCCTTGCTGGGTCTGGTGGGCATACAGATCTACTGGATCAGGAGTGCCCTTTCGGTGAAGGAGATGAATTTCGACCGGGGGGTGGGGGATGCAGTGACCAAGGCGATCACCAGGTACAACAAGATAGAGGTGACCCGGCGTTTGCTGTACCAGCAGGAGCGTGACAACCGTTATTCGCAAATGATCGACTCGCTCAACAGGGAATATTACAATGCAGTCACAGAGTCGATGCGTCAGCAGGGCCAGGATACGAGCGGCAGCAGCCCATATATGCGCGAGTCGTTCCAACTCAGCATCACGGGCCATGAAAACGGGCGACAGATCCATTCATTCGATACATCCTATGTAAGGGAGAGCCAAGGCGGGCACCCCGCCATGGGATATGCCTCCAACCCAGTAGACCTGACACCTGAAGACCCCCTGCAAATGTTTTTCGACCGCAGCCGTTTCATCAACGACCTGTTTGAGGACCTGTTCTCGGGCCGCTCGTCATTCCAGCCCACTTCCGAGGAAAACGTACAGGTCATTGACTCGCTGTTGAAAGCCGAGCTAAAGAGCCACGGGATCAAAACAGAATACGACTTTGCCATTTACAACCCTGCCTTCAACACCCTGGTAGCCCAGAAAACAGGGGATAATACCCAAAGGCTGCTGGAGAGCCCCTATGCCTTCAGCCTCTACCCCAACGAGATTTTCATGAACCCCGAGTACCTGCTCTTGTATTTTCCAGAGCAGAAACGTTACCTGGTCTCCCAGATCAATACCATGCTAGCCACCTCTTCCATTTTTATCCTGCTGATCATCTCTTCCTTTGCCTTCACCATGGTGACGGTAATCAGGCAGAAAAAGCTGTCGGTGATGAAGAACGACTTTATCAACAACATGACCCATGAGCTGAAAACGCCGATTTCGACCATATCGCTGGCATGCCAGGCCCTGAAGGACCAGGACATAAGCAAGTCGGAAGACCTTTACCAGAGTTACATCCGCATGATAGACGAGGAAAACCATCGCCTGGGACTCATGACCGAAAAGGTGCTGCAAACCGCAATCATTGAAAAGGGCATGCTAAAGCTAAACCGCAGCGGACTGGATATCCACGAGCTGATTGACCAGGCTGTAAGGAAGATCAGCCTGCAGGTGGAGAGCAAACACGGGCATATCGAATCTAAATTGGATGCCGAATACAGTTTTATTGAAGCAGATAAAGTACATTTAACCAATGTATTTGTAAATTTGCTGGACAATGCCAACAAATACTCTCCTGCTTCACCCCATATTACGGTGAGCACGGAGAACAGCAGTTCGGGCATAATGGTTCACATTGAAGACAAAGGAATTGGCATCAGCCGTGCGAACCAGAAGAAAATTTTTGAGAACCTTTACAGAGTTTCGACCGGAAACATTCATGATGTGAAGGGGTTCGGGCTGGGTCTGAGTTACGTTAAAGCCGTTGTGGAAAAGCACGGTGGACACATTTCCCTGGAAAGCGAATTGAAAAAAGGCTCGCGATTCACCATATTCTTACCCTTTGGTTTCAACGGGTACCAAAACGATAATCAGCAATAATCAGAAAAAGTCATCATGGAACAATCAAACATAAAGATCTTGCTCGCCGAGGATGATCCCAACCTGGGAACCATCCTGAAAGCTTACCTGGAAGCCAAGGGGTTTCCTACCCGTCTGTGTATCAATGGTCAGGAAGCCTATGATGCTTTTCTGAAAGAGATGTTTCAGTTTTGCATACTGGATGTGATGATGCCCATCAAGGATGGTTTTACCCTTGCACGCGACATCCGAAAGGTCGATAAAAAGATCCCGATCCTGTTTCTTACGGCTAAGGCCATGCAGGAAGACATCATAGAAGGGCTGAAGATTGGCGCGGATGATTACATTACCAAGCCCTTCAGCATGGAAGAGTTGTTGCTGAGGATCAACGCCATCTATCGGCGTACAAGCCCAGAACAAAGCGGTGATACAGACAAGACGCTTTTCCAGCTAGGGAAATATGTATTTGATTTCTCGCGTCAGACGCTGAAAATAGAAGAGCGTGAGCAGAAGCTGACCTCCAAGGAAGCCCAGTTGCTGAAGATGCTTTGTGACCGCACCAATGATGTGCTCGACCGTTCGGATGCACTGAACAAGATCTGGCTAGACGACAACTATTTCAATGCCCGGAGCATGGACGTATATATTGCCAAGCTGAGGAAATACCTGAAGGACGACCCCGAAGTGGAACTTATCAATGTGCACGGCAAAGGCTTTAAGCTTGTGGTAAACGAGGAAGCATAAACATCGGTCGTTAAACCTGCAGGTTTTTTGCGAAAGCCTTTCGGGTCAATCACTTTTTTCCTAAATTCGCTCATGGAAATCAGGCCCATTGCCTGACTGTCATACCATTGACTGAAACGAGCTCATGGAAGCCGATAGGAAGATTTACACGCTGAGCGATCTGGCCCGAAGTATCCGCTCAATCATTGAGCGGCATTACTCATCCACCTACTGGATCAAGGCTGAGGTTGCCAAACTGAATCATTACCCCCGCAGCGGCCATTGCTATCCCGACCTGGTAGAGAAATCGGGCGACCAGATCATGGCTCAGATGCGTGCTACAATCTGGGCAGGCGACTATAAATTCATCAACGAGAACTTTATCCGCGTTACGGGTGAGCCGCTTAGCGAGGGCATGTCGATCCTGTTTCAGTCGAGTGTGACCTTCCACCCCGTTTACGGGCTCTCACTGCAGATCCACCAGGTTGAGCCCGCCTTCACCCTGGGGCAAATGGCTTTCGAAAAGCAAAAAACCATTGAACGGTTGAAAACAGAAGGGATCTTCGACCTGAACAAGAGCCTCGAAATGCCGCTGCTGCCGCGAAGGCTGGCCGTGGTATCAGTGGAGACGAGCAAGGGTTATCACGATTTCCTGAAGATCCTTTCGGGATACCAGAATCGCTTCACGGTGTGGCACCATTTGTTTCCCGCCCTGCTGCAAGGCGACAAGGCCGTAGAGAGCCTGACTGCACAACTGAGGCAGATCCGCAAGAAGTACGAATTTTTTGACCTGGTGGCCATTATCCGCGGAGGCGGAGGCGACATCGGGCTGAGTTGCTATGACCATTATACCCTGACGCGCGAAATCGCCAACTTCCCCATTCCCGTCATTACGGGGATAGGACATGCCACCAATGAGACCATATCGGAAATGGTAGCCTGGGAAAACAAAGTAACCCCCACCGATGTGGCGTATTTCGTTGTTGGCCGCTTTACAGCTTTTGAAGAGCGTGTGAAGGCGGCCCAGGCAAGTCTCAGCACACACTCTCAGCAGATATTGAGCGCAGAGAACCAGCATCTGACAAGGCTGGCGGGAACCCTGCGCTCCTTTTCAGCCAAGATTTTGCAGAAAGACCAGTATATGCTTTCTGTCCTACTCGGACGCCTCCAGTCGGGAGCCAAACGATTTCTGGAAAAGGAAAACCGCGAACTGGATCATCAGCAGCAACGCATCCATCTCCTGAAACCTGAACACATCCTGAAGCGGGGATTTTCAATAACCCTGCTAAACGGTAAAAGCATCAAAAGCGAACAGGAGGTCAAACCCGGTGAGCTGATTACCACGCGCCTCTTTGACGGAAGCATCGAAAGCAAGGTACAACCAAAGAAAAAAGAAAATGACGGAAAAGCTGACTTATTCCCAGGCCATTGAGGAACTGGAGGTCATTGTAAGTGATATTGAGAATGAGGACATCTCGGTGGATGAGCTTTCGGAAAAGGTAAAGCGGGCTTCAAAACTGATACAGGTTTGCAAGGAAGCCCTGCAAACCACCGAGGAGGAAGTGAAACGGATCCTGGAAGAGCTGAGCCAGGAAAAGTCCTGAGCCTTGGGCTGACTACTCGTATTTCAGGGCCTCTGCCGGATTTGCCTTGAAAGCCCTCAGGGCATGATATTCCACGGTAATGACCATGATCAATACAGCCATTCCCCCTGCAAGCAACAGGGGTATAACGCCAGCTTGGACGCAGTAGGCAAAGCCGGCCAGCCATTTCTCCATAAAGTACCATACCAGGGGCCCAGCAATCACCAGGGCAATCAGTACCAGCATCAGGAATTCCCTGAGCATCATCTTCGAGATGTTTCCGATGCCTGCCCCCAGCACTTTCCGGAGGGCAATCTCGCGGGTACGCTGCTCAGCCGTAAACGATGCCAGTCCGAACAAGCCCAGGCAGGCAATGATGATGGCAAATCCGGCAAACAGAAGGATGATTTTTCCAAACCTTTCCTCCTGCTGATAGCTGCGGTTGAAATACTGCTGAATGGTATTGGCGTTAAAACTCCGTCCGGGCATAAATTCATTTCTTACCCCTTCAAGGTGTGTCATCAGGGCGGACATCTGGTTTCCGGTGGTTTTTACCATAGCCTGAAAACAGCGGTCTTCCCACCACGTAATCACCAGAGGTCCGATGGACTGCTGCAGGGAATTAAAGTGAAAATCGCGCACCACACCAATAATCGGCCTTCCATCAATTTCTTTTCCGATGGCATCCTGCGGACGATCCCCCAGCTCGAAAAAATTGACCGATGCTTCATTGATGACAATGGCAATCATTTCCTCAGATTTCAGGTCAGGGTCAAAAAGTCTTCCG
This sequence comes from Bacteroidales bacterium, assembly GCA_012521995.1. Taxonomy (GTDB): domain Bacteria; phylum Bacteroidota; class Bacteroidia; order Bacteroidales; family UBA7960; genus UBA7960. Next base: position 17,365 of record JAAYLH010000062.1, read on the forward strand.
GCCACTGGCTCAACACCCATCATCTCAAGGAATCCTGTGTGAATGGGGAAATATGTATATTGCTTAATCATCCCATTAACCTGAGTGCTTTCCTGCCAGGTAATGCCCCCAAAGGCAGCGCTTGCAAAACTCACATCCACCACCTCCGGGTGTTGCCTTATGGCGGACTCCAAGGCACCTTTGCGGTCAACAACTTCCCGGTCGATACTAAAGAAGACCACGTTTTCGGAGTCAAACCCCAGGGACTTGTCTTTCATATAGTTGATCTGGCGAAAGACGATGATGGTGGAAGCAATCAGGGCAATCGACACCAGGAACTGAAAAACGATGAGGGCTTTACGCAGAAAGAGGCCCTTTCGCCCGCGCGAGCGTTCGCCTTTTAGGGCAGCAACAGGCTGAAAGGCGGTCAGGTAAAAGGCAGGATAAATCCCCGACAAAAACCCGATGGCCAGGGTGCCAAAGAGCAATAGCATTAGAACCCCAAAGAAATTCAGGTCGGAAGTACGGAAGCTGGTGTTTGCCAAGACGTTGAAGCTTGGCAGAAGCGTCTCGACAAGGACCATTGCAAAGACCAGGGCAATGGCGGTAGTGATGACAGACTCGGTCAGGAACTGCATGATAAGCTCCCTGCGGGTGCTTCCGAGGAGTTTGCGCACCCCCACTTCCTTCGAACGGCTGGCAGCACGTGCCGTGGCCATATTCACAAAATTAATGATGGCAATAAACAAAACAAATACTGCAAGCATCGCAAAAGCGTTGATCATCCGGCGGCTGCCATGCAAAATGGTAAACTCATGAACGAAGTGGTCGGAAAAATATATCCCGGAATAAGGAAAAAGGGAGAAATCCCGCTCACTGGTCTCCCCTGTCATTTCAAAATAATAATCCTTCAGCGCCTTGTTAGCTTTTGCTTCCGCAAGTTTAACATCCGCTTTGGGATTAATTTTGAAAAAAGTAAAGAAATTCCACCCCCCGAATTCATTTAGTATATTTGGATCCCCTGTAAGTTCGGCAAGAAAATGAAAGGGAATGATGGCAGAAACGGGTAAATGACTGTACCTGACATCTTCCACCACGCCAGTAACCATTAGGTTGTACTTGTTGCGAAAACGAAGGGTTTCCCCCACCACGTCAATCCTGCCGAAAATATTCATCGCCTGACTTCTGGTGAGCACAATGGAGCGGTCGCTCGTGAGGGCCTGACCGGGAAGACCTGCAAGGAACTCCAGGGGAAAGAAATCAAAGAAAGTGCTGTCGGCCATAATCAGATGAGGAATGATAAAAATCTGGTCGCCCACCAGCAAATCGGCATTCCGCCCAATCCGGATATCTACCCTGAGAGATTGTTCCAACTCAGGCACCCTTTCCTCCAGGAATGGCCCCATCAGGGAACCGGACAGGGCCCAGGTTTCCATTTCAAGGCGGTAAATAGTATCCCGTTCAGGATTCCAGCGATCGTAAAGATATTGATCGATGACATAAATACAAACGAAACTAAACACCGTGATTCCGAGGCCAAACCCAACGATATTCAGGAAACTGTAAAACCGTTGCTTTAACAACGCACGTATTCCGGTTTTAAATTGATCCATAACAATACGCTTTGCCCCTCTTCTACCTATAAAAACATGCCATTATTCGTTATACGTTGGCAATCAACCTAATATAAACCAGGCAAAAATCTTACCTTCCATTACAATGTCCATAAAAGTACACTTTCTGTCCGTTTGTGGACAAACCCCTGAATGAAAACCCGTAAAAAATGAAGGGTTACAACTGGAAGTAGAGAAGGGGAAAAAATCAAGTAACTTTATCATAAAATTCAAGGTTTTATGCAGGAAAACATTTCAGGCTTCCTCTTGAAATACGGGTATCAAGGCCCTCTCTCCCATCGCATCAGGAAAGTCTGGAACCCATCCTGGTTCCAGGGAAGGGTGGAAAAGAAGGATTACTTTGAAGGCTGGTACCTGAAAGCAGTCAGTGCCGATGGCAGGCATTCGTGGGCTTTCATCCCCGGCCTTTCCCTGAACAGGGACGACAACCACTCATTTGTGCAGGCCATTGATGGCAAAACAGGCAAGACCTGGTATTTCCGCTATCCCAAAGAGGATTTCCGTTTTTCTCCCGGGGATTTCTCCATAGCTGTAGGGCCAAACCTCTTCTCACAAAAGGGCATGGTGGTCGACTTGGAAAACCATGCAGGTTTTTTCAGGGGCAGGCTTGAATTTGGGGATTTTACCCGCTACCCGGTATCATTCAGGCGGCCCGGCATCATGGGCTGGTATCGCTATGTGCCCTTTATGGAATGTTACCACGGAGTAGTGAGTCTCGACCACAGTGTGGATGGCGAAATCCTTCATTCGGAAGGACTCATCCACCTCGACCACGGCAGGGGCTACATCGAAAAGGACTGGGGAACCTCCATGCCTGAAGCCTGGATATGGATGCAAACCAACCACTTTGAGCAGGCTGGCACTTCCTTTATGCTCAGCGTGGCAAAAATCCCCTGGATCGGGAAATCCTTTACTGGCTTTCTGGGGTTTTTCCATCACCGGGGAAAGCTCCATTCCTTTGCCACCTATACGGGTGCAAAGATTCAGCACATTTCTGATAAAGGGAAGTTGCTCCATCTTGAAATAAAACATGCGAAATTCCGAATCGAAATTGAGGCTTTACGGGGTGAGAAAGGATCGCTCAAAGCGCCCGTTTCAGGAAACATGGAACGCATCATCCACGAAAGCATTGATGCAAGCATTCGAGTCACCCTTATCGACAAAAAAAACAGGGTGTTATTTGCGGAACAGGGCATCCATGCAGGCCTTGAAACCGTGGGAAACCTCAGCATGCTCAGCTGATTAAGGCCGCTTCAGCCTGCCTAAATAAATCGAAATAAACAGTTGAAAATCCCCCTGAGCTTTGCTATCTTTGCAAACTAATTTAAATTAAATCTAAATAAACCTAAGGACTTCCCCCTTCCTGTTTATCATGCTTTGGGGGATTTAAAACCCGAAAACGAAAAACAGCTTTTTGAATGGAAGATAAAAGCAACGATTTATTGGAAGAGGTAACCGGTGGTGAGTATAAGTACGGATTCTACACCGACATTGAAATGGACCAGGCGCCCAAAGGGCTCACCGAAGATACCATCCGTTTCATTTCGGCCAGGAAGAATGAACCCGAATTCATGCTCGACATCAGGCTGAAAGCGTTTCGCCATTGGAAGACGCTGAAAGAACCTCGCTGGGCCCAGGTGGAATATCCGCCCATTGATTACCAGGATATCATTTACTACTCGGCTCCGCGCAAAAAAGAGCAACTCCAAAGCCTCGAAGAAGTAGATCCCGAACTACTGAAGACCTTTGAGAAACTAGGCATCCCCCTCGAAGAGCAGAAGATGCTTGCCGGAGTTGCAGTAGATGCGGTTATGGATAGTGAATCGGTGGCTACCACATTCCGTTCCAGCCTGGCCGAGAAAGGCATAATCTTTTGCTCGTTCAGCGAAGCCATCCGCGAGCATCCCGAGCTAGTGCAGAAATATATGGGCACTGTGGTTCCCTATACCGACAACTTCTTTGCGGCCCTGAACACGGCAGTATTCAGCGATGGTTCATTTGTATATATCCCCAAGGGGGTTCGCAGTCCCATGGAGTTGTCCACCTATTTCCGCATCAATGCGGCCAATACGGGGCAGTTCGAGCGTACCCTCATCGTGGCCGAAGAGGGTAGCTATGTCAGCTATATGGAAGGCTGCACAGCCCCAATACGCGATGAGAACCAATTGCACGCCGCCATCGTCGAGATCATTGCCCACAAGGACGCCGAAGTGAAATACTCTACGGTGCAGAACTGGTGGCCCGGCGACAAGGACGGCAAGGGCGGCATTTACAACTTCGTCACCAAAAGAGGCATTTGCGAAGGCGAGAACTCAAAGATCAGCTGGACCCAGGTAGAAACCGGTTCAGCCATCACCTGGAAATATCCCAGCCTGATCCTGCGCGGCAACAACTCCACCGGTGAGTTCTACTCGGTGGCTGTTACCAATAATCATCAGCAGGCCGACACCGGCACCAAGATGATCCACCTGGGGAAAAACACCCGCAGCACCATCATCAGCAAGGGAATCTCGGCAGGCCACAGCAATAACAGCTACCGGGGGCTGGTGAAGACCACCCGCAAAGCCGAGAATGCACGCAACTTCTCGCAGTGCGACTCATTGCTGCTGGGCGATAAATGCGGTGCCCACACCTTCCCATACATCGAGGTAGGAAACCGCTCTTCTATCGTCGAGCACGAAGCCACAACAAGCAAAATATCGGAAGACCAGTTGTTCTATTGCCTGCAACGCGGCATCGACATGGAAAGCGCCATCGGACTGATCGTCAACGGCTATGCCAAGGAGGTGCTCAGCAAGCTGCCCATGGAATTTGCCGTGGAAGCCCAAAAATTGCTTTCTATCAGCTTGGAAGGAAGCGTTGGTTAATTGTTCTGGAAATTATTTTGAAAACAACCCATTATGTTACATATTAAAGATTTATCCGTATCCATTAACGGAAAAACAATCCTTAAGGGGTTTAACCTGGATGTTAAACCTGGAGAAGTGCACGCCATCATGGGCCCCAACGGCACGGGAAAAAGTACGCTGGCAGCGGTCATCGCAGGCCGTGAAATGTTTGATGTCGATCACGGCGAAATTAGCTACCGGGGACAGGACCTCCTGGAAATGGCTCCCGAGATCCGTGCACGCGAAGGCATCTTCCTGGGCTTCCAGTATCCCGTGGAGATTCCCGGGGTGAGCATGGCCAACTTTATGCGCACAGCCCTCAATGAGAAACGCAAATACCTCGGCCTGGAACCCCTGAGCGGTGCTGAGTTCCTTAAACTGATGGAAGAAAAGAAGAACCTGGTGGAGATCCATTCCAAACTCACAAACCGCTCTGTTAATGAAGGTTTCTCCGGCGGGGAAAAGAAAAAAAACGAGATCTTCCAGATGGCGATGCTCGAACCCAAACTGGCTATCCTTGATGAAACCGACTCAGGACTCGACATCGATGCCCTGAAGGTGGTGGCCAATGGCGTTAATAAATTACGCAGTAGCGAAAACGCAACCATCGTCATCACCCACTACCAAAGGCTGCTTGATTACATTGTTCCTGATTTTGTGCACGTGCTCTTTGATGGGCGCATTGTGAAAAGCGGCGGAAAAGAACTTGCCCTGGAGCTGGAAAGCAAAGGGTATGAATGGATCAAAAAAGAGGCCAACGGGGTCGCTGCCAATTAATTTGTACCCTGTAGCCCCCCTTGTTTTTTTCACTAAATTACTCAGGAAACCATGACTACCAGCATCAATACCCTGCCTTTAAAGGAACGGCTGTTATCGCTCTTTTTCGAGCACCTGCCTTCCATCAAGGGCCAAGCCACTGCGGGAGTGAACCGCTTGCGCGAGGAAGGGCTGGCTGAATTTGAACGCCAGGGTTTTCCACATTCAAAACTGGAAAACTGGCGCTTCTCCGATATTGCTCCCCTGCTGGAAACCGACTTTGCTTTCAACTTCAGCAACCAAAGCCGCGCTTTCGACATCGATAAGATTTTTACTTGCGATGTCTACGACCTCGACACCTTTAGTGTAACCCTGCTCAATGGCTGGTTTGTATACAAGCATGCCCCCCTGACCCGCCTCGAAAATGGCACGGTCATAGGCAGCCTGGCCAAGGCCATGGAATTATACCCCGAGCTCATCGACAAATACCTGGGCAAAGCCGCAAAACCAAAAAACTCAGCCCTGACGGCGCTGAATACCGCCTTCATCCAGGACGGGCTTTTTATTTATGTCCCCGAGGGGGTGGTGGTGGAAAAGCCAATTCAACTGATCAACATCGTTGATTCGCCCACCCCTGTGTTTCTGCAACCCCGCCACCTTACAATTGCCGAAAGAGGGGCCAAGCTTACTTTGGTACATTGTGACCACTCGCTGACCCACAACATCAGCATGACAAATACAGTAGTGGAAATCTTTGCCGAGCCGGGCGCTGAAGTTGATCACTATAAGATTCAGAACAAGGGCAAGAACTCCGCCCTGTTTACTTCGAGCTATCTCCACCTGGAGAAAGAGAGCAAGATCCACAGCAACATCATTACCCTGAACGGAGGCTTCACCCGCAACAATGTGGATGTGCGCCTGAACGATGAGCTAGGCCATGCCGACCTCAAGGGCTTGTACCTGGTCGACCATAACCAGCACGTCGACAACCAGGTTTTCATTGACCATGCCGCCCCCAATTGCTTCAGCAACCAATTATACAAGGGCATCCTTGATGACCAGGCCCGTGGGGTGTTCAGCGGCCGCATCCTGGTAGAACGCGACGCCCAGCAAACCCTCGCCTACCAGAACAACAAGAACCTCCTGCTTACCGATGAGGCCAAGGTAAATACCCAGCCCCACCTGGAGATCTATGCCGACGACGTGAAGTGCAGCCACGGGGCCACCGTAGGACAACTCGACCCCGACGCCATGTTCTACCTGCGTTCAAGAGGAATCGGCGAACATGCTGCACGACAATTGCTGATGCTGGCCTTCGCCGACGAAGTCGTCCAGAAGATCAGCATTGAAGCCCTCAGCCAAAGAATTGGAAATATGGTCGAAAAGCGCCTCAGGGGCGAGCTTTCCATCTGCGACCAGTGCGTATTGCACTGTAGCGACAAGGGCCCTGCCACCTTCAATATCGACATGAGCAAAATATAAAACTTTTATGAGCATCAATGTAGAACAACTGCGAAGGGAGTTTCCCGTCTTAAGCCAGACTGTCAACGGTAAGCCACTGGTGTACCTTGACAATGCGGCCACCACCCAAAAACCCAAAGCTGTTGTCGAGCGTCTGATGGACTATTACTACAAGGAAAACAGCAACATTCACCGGGGCGCTCATTATTTAAGCATGCAGGCCACTGAGGCTTATGAAGAGGCCCGGGAAACTACCAGGATGTACCTCAATGCCGCATTCTCCCGCGAGATTATTTTCACCCGCGGCACAACTGAATCCATCAACCTGGTAGCCAGCTCCTTCAGCCAAAAGTTCCTGAAAGAAGGCGATGAGATCCTGATCTCGGCCATGGAGCACCACTCCAACATCGTGCCCTGGCAGATGGCCTGCCAGCAAAAAGGCGCCACCCTGAAGGTGATCCCTATGGATGAACAGGGGGTGCTGCGCATGGATACCCTTGACGAACTGCTGACCGAAAAGACCCGGCTGGTAGCCGTTTCTCACGTCAGCAATGCCCTGGGCACCATTAACCCCGTTGAGGACATCATCGGCAAGGCCCATCAGAAAGGCATCCCCGTGCTGATCGATGGGGCACAGGCCGTCCCCCATATGAAGGTGGACGTACAAAAACTCGACTGCGACTTTTATTGCTTCTCGGGACATAAATTGTACGGTCCCATGGGCGTAGGCGTTCTGTATGGCAAGGAAGAATGGCTCGAACAAATGCCTCCCTACCAGGGCGGTGGCGAGATGATCAAAGAAGTGCGCTTCACTGGCACTACCTATAACGAATTGCCTTTTAAGTTTGAAGCAGGCACCCCCAATGTGGGCGACGTCCTGGGCCTGGAAGCCGCGCTGCGATTCGTTTCCTATCTCAGACACGACGTCATTTCTGTTTATGAAGACAGCCTGATGCAGTATGCAATGAAACAACTGGCCACCCTGCCGGGCATCCGTTTCATTGGCACCGCCGAACACAAAACCAGTGTCATTTCCTTCCTTTTCGACGACATTCACCCCTACGATTCGGGGGTGATCCTCGACAAACTGGGAATTGCAGTCCGCACAGGCCACCACTGCGCCCAGCCGGTCATGGATTTCTTTAATATCCCGGGCACAATCAGGGTCTCCTTTGCCATGTATAATTCCCTGAAGGAAATCGACTTGCTGATGGATGCACTGAAAAAGGTGAGAACCCTGTTTTCATGAAAATTCAACAGGCACATAAGACTTGCCTCATAAGGCCAGCAACACATAATTTGAAACAACAAAGCAATGGAGCACGGTGATCCCAGAAAAACTTTCAAGAACATCAACCTGGTATATGGGGTGTTGTTTTTCTCTATGGTCATAATCTTGCTGGCCGCTTCCCTGTTTGTGAGCCGCATTGGGCCCCTGATCAGTGAGGACCCCCTGATGGAACAGATCCTCAAGATGATCGTGATCGTGTTTACCTTGGTGCTCATCCCCATTGCCCACGGGTTCCCGCAGCGGATAATCAGCAAGATAAGCAAGGATCTGAGCCTGGCAGAAAAAATGGCTAAATACCAGGCAGCCCTCACCGTGCGCTTTGCCCTCACCGAAGGTACGGCCTTTATGGCTTGCCTCTTTTTCTTTATCACAGGCGATACCGACCTGATGCTGGTGGTTGCCGTCATTTTACTGTATTTTATCATCAGCCGCCCGAGCCATTTCAAGGTGGCCAATGACCTGGGGCTTTCCGAACTTGAAAAAAAAGAAATTTTCACAGAATAATTTACCCGCATTTTTTAATAGCTTAAACCAAACACTTACAGATTATGAACATCCAGGAGATAGAAGGGGAGATCATTTTGGAATTTGCAAGTTTTGAAGACTGGCTTGACAAATACAACCACATCATCGAGTCGGCCAGGAATATTCCTCGCATTGAACCTAAGTACAAGGAGGAGAAATTCCTGATCCAGGGCTGCCAGTCACAGGTATGGCTTCGTGCAGACCTTGAGGACGGCAAGGTAATTTTTACCGCCGACAGCGACGCCCTTATCACCCGCGGCATCATCGCCCTGCTGATACGGGTGCTGTCGAATCAGCCCCCCCAGGACATCATTGATGCCAAACTTGAATTCATTGAAAAAACCGGGCTGCACCAGCACCTCTCGCCTACCCGCTCCAATGGGCTGGCAAGCATGGTCAAGCAAATGAAATTATATGCCATTGCCTTCAAAGCCCAGACCGAAGCCCAGTAACACCCATAAAATCAGGTATGCACATGAATTTTCTTGAAAAAGAAACCCAGGTCGTCGACGCCCTAAAAACCGTTTTCGACCCCGAGATCCCGGTGAATATTTACGACCTTGGACTCATTTACGAAATCCGTATGGAAAGCGCCGATACTGTATACATCAGGATGACCCTCACCAATCCCAACTGCCCCGTCGCCGATGAAATCCCCAGGGATGTAAGGGATGCCGTCCAGCGTGTGGAAGGCGTCAGCCATGTTCGGGTAGACCTGGTCTTTGAACCCGAATGGAACAAGGACATGATGACCGAAGCCGCCATGCTTGAACTGGGTTTGATTTAAGGAATCCCCTGCAGAAAAAGCCCGTTCAACACCCCTGTCAAAATACTTTTTTTGTACAAAAAAAGATTGTATTTTTGGCCCTTGAACAAAGAGTACCCAATCATTCACTTTTAAATATCATGGATATGAATTTCCCGGAAAATTTACTGTACACCAAGGATCACGAATGGATTAAGGTTGAAGGCGATACTGCCCTGATCGGCATCACCGACTTTGCACAAAAAGAACTTGGCGATATCGTTTATGTAGAAGTTGATACCGTTGGCGAGGCCATGGATCACGAAGAGACCTTCGGCACCATTGAAGCAGTAAAAACTGTTTCTGACCTTTTCATGCCCGTATCAGGCGAGATCCTTGAGTTTAACGAGGCCCTGGAATCCAACCCCGATAAAGTAAACCAGGACCCTTACGGGGAAGGCTGGATCATCAAGGTCAAGATCAGCAAGCCCGAGCAAACCAAGGAACTGCTCACCGTATCGCAATACAAGGAACTGATCGGCGAATAATTTTTTCAAACGGCTTTTCCAAAGCCACCACACCATGGCTTTGAAATATCTGTTACCGGCCCTGGGATGGGCGCTGATGATCCTGCTGGCCATCAGTCTGCCTCCTAACAATATTCCCAAAACAGGGCTGTTCAACATACCCCATTTTGACAAACTGGTGCATTTCGCCCTTTTTGCCGTATGGGGTTTGTTGCTTTCAGCAGGCTTCAGCAAACAAAAAAAGGGTAGCCTGTTTAAGCAACACCCGGCTATGATGGCCATTACAGCAGGCATTATCTATGCAATCCTGACCGAACTATTCCAGCATTTCTTCCTTAGCGGACGCCAGGGAAGCTTTTTTGATGTGCTTGCCGACCTGTTTGGAACAGTTTTTGGTGCTTTTGTATTGCAGTGGATTATGAGGAAGCCTTCAAAATTTTTTATTTGAATAGGGAATTTTGAAAGCGCCGAAAGTATTTTCAAATTATTTGTATATTAGCAGTCGCTTTTGAAAAAGAAAAAAACACCTTCACAGGCGCCTGCCAAAAACCAAGGAGCACATATGGAAGCAAAAAAATCACCGAAAGCAGACCTCGAAAACAAAAAGCGTATTTTTCTCCAGATTGGTCTGGCAATAGCGCTTTTGGGAGTTCTGGCCGCTTTCGAATGGAAAACCTACGAAAGGCAAGTGTACGACTTAGGTACACTTGAAATGGACTTTATTGAGGAGGAGGATATTCCGATCACCCGTCAGGAGACCCCTCCCCCGCCTCCCCCGCCGGAAGCCTCCACCGAGCTGGTCATCGTTGATGACGACGTGGAGATCGAAGACGAATTCATGGTGGACGTTGAAGCCACCGTTATGACTGAAGTGAAGGAATTTACCCCTGTAGTGGTGGTTCAGGAAGAAGAAGAGATCTCAGAAGAAGTGATCTTTACCGTTGTAGAAGACCAGCCCAGCTATCCCGGGGGTGAAGAAGCCCGTATCCGTTATCTCCAGGAGAACCTGCGTTATCCCCAGATGGCCCGTGAGGCAGGAATTCAGGGAACCGTATTCGTAACCTTCGTGGTTGAACGCGATGGCTCGGTTACTGACGTGCGCGTTCTGCGTGGAATCGGTGGTGGCTGCGACGAAGAAGCTGTCCGGGTAGTACAAAACATGCCCCGTTGGAACCCCGGTCGCCAGAGAGGCCAACCGGTTAGGGTACAGTTTAACATGCCCATTCGTTTCGTATTGAACTAAGCGAACGAAGCAAGATCTTTTGGGAGACAGCCCCTGCTGCAGGTGGCTGTCTCTTTTTTTTATCCCTAGCATCCCGGCCTTGAAGTCTTGCTTTAAGGTCTTTCTTTTTTATTACCATCGTCCTACCAGGCCCATACCATGCTCGTAGTTTATACGGTTTAAACCGTATAAACTACGTACTAACCATGACCATGGTCAATTACTCAACCCAGCAGAAAACAAGGCTGGCTTTTAACTAATGCGGCTCCAGAATAACTTGTCGTGATAGAGGGCCCTGAGGCGCCTGGCCACCATCTGGTGGGCGGGTTTATCGAGGTGGGGGTCGTTGGACAGCAGATCACGGGCTTTGTCGCGGGCAAACTTCAGGATGGCTTCGTCGCGGGCCAGGTCGGCCATTTTCAGTTCAAGGATGCCGCTTTGCTGGGTGCCCTGGATGTCGCCGGGGCCCCTAAGCTTCAGATCCATTTCGGCAATCTCAAAACCGTCGTTAGAGCGCACCATCACCTCGATGCGCTTGCGGGCCTCGTTGCTGAGCTTATGCCCGCTCATCAGGATGCAATAGCTCTGTTCGGCGCCGCGGCCTACCCTTCCCCTGAGCTGATGAAGCTGCGACAAACCAAATCGCTCAGCGCTTTCTATGATCATCACCGAGGCGTTGGGCACATCGATACCCACTTCTATCACAGTGGTGGCCACCATGATATGGGTCTGGCCCTTGACAAAGCGCTGCATCTCAAAATCCTTGTCGGCGGGCTTCATTTGCCCGTGAACAATGCTCACGGCATATTTGGGGAGTGGAAACTCGCGTGTAATGCTTTCATAGCCGTCCGTAAGGTCTTTCAGGTCAAGGGTTTCCGACTCCTTGATAAGGGGGTAGACGACATAAATCTGGCGTCCCTGTTTGATCTGTTCGCGCATGAAGCCAAACACCTTCAGGCGGTGGGAGTCGTATTGGTGGATGGTCTTGATGGGCTTGCGGCCGGGAGGCAACTCATCGATCACCGACACATCAAGGTCGCCATAGAGTGTCATGGCCAGGGTGCGTGGGATGGGCGTAGCGGTCATCACCAGGATATGGGGTGGTACGTGACCCTTTGACCAGAGTTTGGCACGCTGGGCCACGCCAAAACGGTGCTGCTCGTCAATCACTACCAGCCCAAGCTTGTCAAACTCCACCACATCCTCAATCAAGGCGTGGGTGCCAATGATGATCTGCAGTTCGCCTTGCTTTAAAGCAGTGAGCAATTCGCGGCGCTGTGTCGAGCGGGTTGAGCCCGTAAGCAAGCCCACCTTAATACCCAGGGGGGCCAGCATATTGGATACCGACTCATAGTGCTGGAATGCCAGGATCTCAGTGGGGGCCATCAGGCAAGCCTGGAATCCATTGTCGAGGGCCATCAGCATGCTCATCACTGCCACCACGGTCTTGCCGCTGCCGACATCACCCTGGAGCAGGCGGTTCATTTGTTTCCCCGAAAGGGTATCGCCCCGAATCTCCTTTATAACGCGTTTCTGGGCGCCCGTGAGCTCAAAGGACAGGCACTGATAGAAAAAGCCATTGAAATAATCGCCGATCTGTTTAAAGATATGTCCGCCGCTTTTTTCATCCCTAAGTAATTTATGCCTGAGCAGGTTGAGCTGAATGTAAAACAGCTCCTCGAACTTAAGACGGGCGATGGCCTTTTTCAAGGCATTGGGGCCGGATGGGAAGTGAATGTCGGACAAGGTGGTCTTGCGGTCGGGAAGCCTGATGGCCTCGAGGAGGTGGGGAGGCAGGGTTTCGTTCACGTGGTCGATCACCAGGGGCAGCAGGGTACGCATCAGTTTGCCGATACCCCTTGAATCGAGGCCTTGGGCGCGCAGTTTTTCTGAGGAGTTATACACGGGCTGCATGGCCGACTCCTGGTTGATGGCCCCCGGGCTAACGGGCTCCACCTCGGGGTGGACAATGTTGAAGCGGCGGTTGAAGAGGCTGGGCTTGCCAAACACAATATATTCAACATTGGGTTTATAGGCATTTTTCAACCATTTGATGCCGTTAAACCAGACCAGCTCGAGGCTTCCTGAATCGTCAGTAAAGGTGGCAGTCATGCGGGTGGCGCGCTTTTGACCGTGCAGCTCAACGTCTGAGATAAAGCCCCTGAGCTGCACGTAGGGATAATCCTCGAGCACCTCGCTGACCTTGTAAAAACGGGAGCGATCAACATACCTAAAGGGATAAAACTCGAGCAGGTCGCCAAAGGAAAAGATCCCTGCCTCCTGACGAAGCAGTTCACCGCGCCTGGGGCCAACGCCTTTAAGATATTCAATAGAGGTTTTTAAGATATCGACACTCATGGGCAGAAGGTCTAGCACGTAAAATTAATAAAACGAGGCGGAGGGGCCATCATTCGCCAAAAAAAATCACGCCACATAAATAAGTGTTTGTAATTTTGAAGGAATTTACAATGCAATCCTGTATGAAGATCCTGGTTTTTGGAGCAGGCGTGATAGGGACCACCTACGCCTGGCAAATGTGGGAAGCAGGCCACGAGGTAATCCTGCTTGTAAGGAAACAGAAGCTGGTAAGATACAGCAATTCGGGCATCAACATCAGCAGTACCGATGAAAGGGGCAAGGAAAAGGAATACAAGAAAACAGTATTCCGTCCCAGGGTTGTTGACAGGCTGGATCCCTCTGAACACTATGACCTGATCATAGTGGCTGTAAGGAATTACCAGCTAAAGGATGCCGTGCCCTATATTGCCAAATACAGCGGCCAGTCCGACATCCTGTTCCTGGGGCATTTCTGGCAGGAGAACGAATGGATTGAAAAGACGCTGCCAAAGGGAAGGTATTTTTTCGGGTTCCCCGGGATGGTATTGGGGGCGCAGGCTTTGGAAGGTATCAACTGTTATTTCTTTGGCAACAGCAATACCTTTCTTGGCGAGCCAGACGGTAAGGTAAGCCAGCGACTGATAGCGGCCCGAAATCTTATGGAGAAGTCGGGTTTACAGCCGAGGATCATGCATCCTGTGGAGCCCTGGATCAGGGGTGATTTTGTTTGGCAGGCTGCCACCCTGGGGCCTGTGCTCAAGGCAGGCAGTTTCCGCTTGTTTGCCGACGACAAGCGCCTGCTGGGGCAGTCGGTGCAGGCCACGCGTGAGGCCATGGCGATAGCGCGCCGCTCGGGCATTAAAGTCAACGGCATGTTCCCGTTCCGGGTACTTCACCTGCCCCTGTTCATGGTAGTGCCCTTATTAAAGAAATCGTTCAACCCCACCATGCAGGCGGCCCTGGAAGCATGCCTGAAATACAGCCTCCCCGAGATCAGGGGCCAATACCTGAACCTGCTTGAAATGGGAAGGAAAACCAACGAAAAAATGCTTCACCTGGCCTCCTTTGAGAAATATTTTTCCAAAGAAGAGAAATAATTTTGCCTTCAAAAAGACAAAAAAGGCATTGTATTTGTGGGAATTATAGCATGAAGGAAATTTGACAAATTTTCCCTAACTTTATATTTTAATTACACTGGATACTACACCCGCTAAAAAACCATCTTTACATTGACCTGTTGAACCATTAAAAACCCATATCACATGAAACGTATTTTAGTCTTTTTTTCCGCCCTGGTTTTGTCATCAGGACTCTTGTTTGCGCAGGACGACCTTGATGATATCCCTGAAGTGTTTATTCCGGGGAGCACAGGGCGCCTGATGATCGACCTGTTCACCGACATCTGGACCAACACCCCTGATGGGATGGACATCCATTCCATCAACCGCGGAATAAACATAAGCATGATGCAGGATTTCAAGCTGGGGCAATCGCCATTCAGTGTAGCTGCGGGTTTGGGCATCAGCAGCCATAACCTTTACAGTGACCATTTCTATGAGTATATCGTTGAATCATGGTCATCGGCCTGGCCCCAGCCAGGGAGTTTTGATTTCAAGAAAATTCATGAGGATTATGGCGAAATAAAGAAAAATAAGCTTAGCCTGAATTATTTGAATATCCCCCTTGAATTCCGTTACCGCAACCACAACCTGCCAAAAACCTTACGTATCCACGCAGGTTTACGGCTAGGCTATTTGATCAATGCCCATACAAAGACCCACCTTAAAAATGAAGATGGGTTTATGGGCTCAGATACGTATACCCATATGAAATTCAAGGAACACAAACTGGGCAACCTGGAGAAGATCCAGGTAGGAATTACAGGAAGGATCGGTTACGGGCGCCTGAGTTTGTTTGGATTCTTTCCCCTGACGCAAATTTTCAAGGACAATTATCCTGCCGAGCTGGGAATGAAGCCTGTTTCGGCAGGCCTCAGCTTCATCATATACTAGGACCTGAGGTAGAGAAACAAGAGCAGCATTACGCCAATGCCCATAATATATCCTGCAAACACCTGGGACAGGTTATGGGCATTTAGCTTTACCCTTGCCGTGCCCAGCAATCCCGAAGCGAAGAAGGCAGCGATGATAAGCCCGTCGAGGTTAAGCTGAAGCAGCAGGGCCAGGCTGATCAGAAAACCGGTGAGCCCCCCCATGGAGACCATGTGGATGCTTATCTTCCAGCGGTAAGTGATGATGAGGGTGAGCAAAATGAGGATCGTGGCTCCGATCAGATAAAAATACAACAGCGAAGGCAGGGCGATCCTGCGCAGAAGGTAATAGGTTATAAAGAAATAAACCGCCGAGAGCATGAGCGGAATCATGCGTTCGCTGCGTTCATCGAGCAAAACATCCCTGATCATTCCAGTCCTTTTCAGCAGGAGTATGGACAGCGTGGGAGCAATGGCCGAATTAATGAAAACAATCAGCAGGATCACACGCTTTGCTTGAGGCCCCAGGCTGTAGGACAAATAGGTGTTGAGCTGAAAGAGGATGATTACGCCCAGGGTGGGGATAAGCAGGGGGTGAAGAACAACGGAAAGGAAACGGGCAAAACGGGTCTCGAGGTTCATCAGTTCAATTCCTTTCGCAATCTTGCCACGGGGATGTCGAGCTGCTCGCGATATTTTGCAACGGTACGGCGGGCGATGTTGTATCCCCTGTCCTTTAAGATGGCAGCCAGCTCTTCATCGGTCACAGGCTTGGTTTTGTCCTCGTCATCCACACAATCCTGAAGGATTTTCTTGACCTCGCGGGTGGATACCTCCTCACCCGATTCGGTTTGGAGGGATTCGGAGAAAAATGTTTTCAGCAGGAAAGTGCCATAGGGGGTCTGTACATATTTGCTGTTGGCGACTCTTGAAATTGTAGAGATGTCGAGTTTTACAATATCGGCAATGTCCTTGAGGATCATGGGGCGCAGAGCGGTCTCATCGCCAGTAAGGAAATATTCCTTCTGGTATTTGAGGATGGCTTCCATGGTTACCAGCAGGGTATTCTGACGTTGCCGGATGGCATCGATGAACCATTTGGCGCTGTCGAGCTTTTGCTTGACAAACATCAGGGCTTCCTTCTGCCTGGCATCGACCTTTCCCTTGGCTTCAGCCATGGTTTCGATCATTTCAGAATAGGTGCGGCTGATGCGCAGGTCGGGGGCGTTGCGTGAATTCAGCGAAAGCTCAATTTCCCCGTCACTGACCATCACAAAGAAATCGGGCACAATGTACTGGGATGTTTTTCCTGAATCGCTCAGGGAGTTTCCCGGCTTGGGGTTGAGCTTGAGGATCTCATCAATGGCTTCCCTGAGCTCATCATCGCTGAAGTTATGTTTCTTCTGAATCTTATCGAAATGTTTTTTTGTAAAATCATTGAAGTTTTTCTCGAGCAGCAGGGTGGCATTGGCAATTGCAGGTGTTTTGGGCGTTTTACGGCGGATTTGCAACAAGAGGCATTCCTGCAAGTCGCGGGCGCCCACTCCAGGGGGGTCGAATTCCTGGATAACCCTGAGCAGGCCCAAGACTTCCTTAAAGCTGCTCTGGATATTCTGGTTAAAGGCCAGGTCGTCAATCAGGGAATGGATGTCTCGCTGGAGGTAACCTGAATCGTCAATATTGCCAAGGATGTGGGTGGCAATGAGCAGCTCCCTTTCGTTGAGTTTACGCAGGCCCAATTGTGATTGGAGAAATTCCTGGAAGCTAAACCCTGACACAAAGGGGACCTCCTTGCGTTCATCGTCGGCGCTTGTATTTTGGGCATTCAGGCGATAGGCAGGGATCTCGTCGTCGTCGATATAGTCGCTCAGGTCAAATTCATCATCCTGGTTGCGTTCGGGTTCCTCGGGCTCCACTTCATTGCCTGCCTCATCGTAGGTCTCCTCGAAATCGTCGTATTGATCTTCCACCTCCTCAGCATCATCACGGCCTTCTTCAAGGGCAGGATTCTCTTCTAATTCCTGCTTGATACGCTGCTCGAGCATAATGGTAGGCACCTGCAAAAGCTTCATAAGCTGAATCTGTTGGGGAGACAGCTTTTGCAGTAGCTTTTGTTGAAGTCTTTGTTTAAGCATGGAACAGCATCATTGGTATTACTGCCAAAACGTGGGCAGGAGTATTATCAGGAACTATGCAATAACGTAAACCAAATTATAAAAATTTTCCATTACTGCCCTTACCCGGCATTAAAATTCTGCATTTTGGGGTGTCCTTGGGAAGGGAATCACGTCGCGTATGTTGCCCATACCTGTAACAAACAGCATGAGTCTTTCGAAGCCCAGTCCGAAACCGCTGTGTGGGGCGCTGCCAAACTTACGGGTTTCGAGGTACCACCACACATCTTTTTCGTGGATGCCCATCTCCTTGATTTTCCCAAACAATTTATCATAGCTTTCCTCACGCTGAGAGCCGCCGATGATCTCACCGATTTTTGGGAAAAGCACGTCCATAGCGCGGACAGTCTTGCCATCCTCGTTAAGTTTCATATAAAAGGCCTTGATCTCTTTGGGATAGTCGGTGAGAATCACAGGCTTCCTGAAGTGCTTCTCAACGAGGTAGCGTTCGTGCTCGGCCTGCAGGTCAACGCCCCAGCTAACGGGAAACTCAAAGCTCTGTTTTGAGGCCATCAGGATCTCTATGGCTTCGGTATAGGAGAGGCGCTCAAAGGTGTTGCTGGTCACGAAGCGGAGTCTTTCGATCAGCTCGCTGTCATACATTTTCTGCAGAAACTCCAGGTCGTCGGGACAGTTTTCGAGCAGGTAACGGATGAGGTATTTGAGGAAGTCCTCAGCCAGGTCCATATTATCTTTGATGTCGTAAAAGGCCATTTCAGGCTCAATCATCCAGAATTCGGCCAGGTGCCGGGTGGTATTGGAGTTTTCGGCCCTGAAGGTAGGTCCGAAGGTATAGATATTCGACAGGGCAAGAGCGCCGAGTTCGCCTTCCAGTTGTCCCGAGACAGTCAAATTGGTTTCCTTGCCAAAGAAATCCTCGCTGAAGTCCACCTTGCCCTCTTCGGTACGGGGGATGTTATCCAGGTCGAGGGTAGTCACTCTGAACATAGCCCCGGCCCCTTCGGCATCCGACCCGGTTATGATAGGGGTGTGCAGATAAAAAAAGCCGTGGTCGTTGAAATATTTGTGGATGGCAAAGGCCAGGGCGTGGCGGAGGCGGAAAATGGCGCCAAAGGTATTGGTGCGTGGCCTCAGGTGGGCTATTTCACGCAAAAATTCGAGGGTATGCCCCTTCTTCTGCAAGGGGTATTTCTCAGGGTCAGCGCCCCCATACAATTCGATTTCGCGGGCGATGATCTCAAGCGATTGACCTTGCCCCTTGGATTCCACCAACTTTCCATTGACCGAGATACAAGCACCCGTAGTGATATGCTTTAATAGCTCCTCATTTTTGAAGTCAGCAACCTCAACAACCACCTGGATATTATGAATGATGGAACCATCGTTGAGCGCAATGAAGTGGACATTTTTGTTGCCGCGGCGGGTCCTTACCCAGCCCTTGACATTCACTTCCTGCTCAATCATATGATTCGCATTTCCTTTCAGCAGGTCAAAAACCCTTTGTCTTTTCAGTCCTTCCATTTTCAATTTTAAATTTTCCCCTTTTAAAAGGGTCTATTAGGAATACAAAATTAACACAATTTTGGTATCGGGGCATCGGTGTTCTCAGCCATATTCTTCAGAAGCAAATGAATTGAAATACAGCAGTCTGGAATTAATTTTTAAACCAGGTAAGGAACCATTACGCAGCCCAATCCGCTGTATGAGTTCTTATCCCCTGCAGGAATATTAAAAAAACGACCTGAGGTTTTTAATCATCAGGGCAAAGAAGCATTTCAGGCTTATTGATGACAAAAAAATCATCGAAGCCTGATCCGAAGGATATAGCCTTCCGACGGCATGGGATTCATGTGAATTAACCCGTTCTTTTTAAAAAGATTGATAACTAAAAGGTTGATTATTTCTTTTTGAGACAGAAAAAGCCTGTAATGCGCTGTCTTTTTTATATTTTCGTAAAACAAAAACCGCATTGTCATGAGATTATTGGTAATTCTTTCAACGATTCTAGTCCTGTTCAGCTCTTGTCAGTCATCAGAAACAGGAGGTCAAATGCAGGCCGGGTCCGCGAATGGCAGCCTGTTTATCATAGGGGGGGGTAGTCGTCCGGATGCTATGGTACAGCGAATGATTTCCGAATCGGGAGTGGGGCAGTCAGGCTATATTGTTATCCTGCCCATGGCCAGCAGTGAGCCCGACTCGGCAATCATCTGGTCGTCGCAACAATTTGTGGATAACGGCGTCAGGCGGATCGTTGGATTTAACTTTCTTCCGGGGATCATTCCTGATGCGGCGAGGCTGGATTCGCTTCAAAAAGCCTCGTTGATCTATATCAGCGGGGGTGATCAAAACCGTTTTATGGACATTGTAAGGGGAACGCCTATCTTTAACGCCATCCTCGAGGCTTATCGCTCGGGGGCGGTAATTGCAGGAACCAGTGCAGGGGCTGCCCTGATGACTGGATAAATGATCACAGGGACCGAACTGAAATACCCCGATTACAAACCTACCTTTCGCAGCCTAGAGGCAGATAACTTAGAACTGAAGGAGGGGCTGGGGTTGATCAGCAATGCCATCGTGGACCAGCATTTTGTTTGGCGCAGCCGACACAACCGTTTGCTGACTGCCATCCTCGAGTATCCCGACATCCTGGGTATCGGCATTGATGAGGCTACGGCGCTACTGCTTAAAGGAGACTCAGCAGAAGTCATCGGCCTTTCGCAGGTGATGGTATATTCCAACCCCACAGGGAGCATAAAAAACGTTAATGGTAAACTTGGCGCGAACGGCCTGCGATTGGATGTTTACCTGCCCGGGGAGAAATTCTCACTTAAATAAGGCTGCAATTCAATGCTGAAGAAAGTTCCCCACACCTACGTCATTGTATTTGGCATTATCCTGTTTGCCTCGTTGCTCACCTGGTTTATCCCTCCGGGAAAATACGTGCAGCAGAAGGTGGTTCGGGACGGGACAGAGAAAACGGAAATGGTATTTTTCTACGAACACAACCTGCCCGATGAATTCCAGCCTGAGAAGCCCAGCCAACCGCAGACCTGGCAGGTGTTCTCGGCCCTGTTCAATGGCTTTGTGAAACAGTCGGGCATCATCATTTTCATCTTGATGATCGGCGGAGCGTTCTGGATCATGAACAAGACCAAGGCCATTGATGTGGGGATATTTGCCTTTCTGCGCTTTACGCGGATGCTGGAAAGCCGAAACATCATGCACCGCAACGTGGTCGACAACATCATCATTGTGCTGATCATGGTTATGTTCAGCCTGTTTGGGGCTATCTTCGGAATGAGTGAAGAGACCATTGCCTTCGTCATTATCCTGATACCCTTGGCCATCTCCATGGGGTATGACTCCTTAACGGGGGTAAGCATGGTATACCTGGCAGCCCACCTGGGGTTTGCGGGAGCAATCCTCAATCCCTTCACCATAGGCATTGCCCAGGGCATTGCCGAAATCCCCCTGTTTTCAGGCTTGGGCTACAGGATCTTCTGCTGGGTGGTGATCAACCTGGTGGGGATCTATTTTGTCCTGCGCTATGTTGGCAAGATCAGAAAGAACCCCGCCAAATCGATCATGTATGAGGACGATCTTTACTGGAGGAACCGTGACGGGGCCCACAATGCGCAAATTACATATTTCACCCCCAGGATGGCGTGGGTAGTATTTGCCATGATCCTGGCAGTCCTGGCCGCCTTTTCGGTTCTGTACCCCGTTACGGAACTCAGGATCGGGAATTCACTGGTTTCCATTGTCATTATCCCGGTATTGACAGTTCTGTTTGCAATCCTCGGCGTTGTTTCCCTGCGCAAATCGGTTCACTTCTTTATCCTACTGCTGCTGGCCTATACAATTCTCTTCCTGATGGTAGGGGTAATGGGATACGGCTGGTACATCATGGAAATTGCCACCCTGTTTTTTGTCATGGGAATTGCCTCAGGTATGGCCTACAACTTTACAGCCGACACCATTGCCAAACAATTCCTGGAAGGCGTTAAGGATATTCTGACTGCGGCAATAATTGTAGGCCTGGCCAGGGGCATCATTGTCATTCTGGAGGACGGGGGCATCGTGGACTCGCTGCTTTACGGCATGTCGAAAGCCATGGTGAATTTTGGGGACATCGCTTCTATTGGCGTGATGTATGTGATCCAAACCCTGATCAACATTGTGATCCCCTCGGGTTCAGCCAAAGCAGCCATTACCATGCCCATCATGGCACCTTTCAGCGATCTGATCGGCATTTCGCGCCAGGCCACCGTGATGGCATTCCAGTTTGGTGACGGATTTACCAATATGATCACCCCTACCTCCGGGGTGTTGATCGCCGTGCTGGGCGTGGCCAAGATTCCCTATGACAAATGGGTACGGTGGATCTGGCCCCTGATTGTCACCGTGGTGATTCTTGGCTTCTTACTGCTGATTCCCACCGTTACGATGAAGCTCAGCGGCTTTTAAGACCTTTATTCAATTTCGATTACCAGATACTTAGAGGCACTCCAGAATTTTTCAGGATCCAGGATAACGAGATAGGTCACCTCATCCTCAGTGCGATACTCCCAGGTTCCTTCGGGATGCGGGGTGATGAAAATGGGGTTGAGCCCGGCTACGGTAATTTCACGCGTCTGGGTAATGTCGACCCTGGTGAAATTGGAGTGGTCAAAATCTGAGTTCAGCCTGTTGGTGCGTCCTATGCCCAGGAATCCCCCTTCGCGGGTGATGATCCCCCAATCACGCAGTTCACGGCGTGAGCCCATTGTATAAAAGGCGGTGTTCATTTCGGAGACTTTCTCTTCAATGATTTGTTCACGCTGCCTTGCGACCTCCTGCAGGGTGTCCAGGGTGGCGGTTAGATAATCGACCTGCAGATTCGTACGGCCCAACTCTTCACGCAGAGTTGAGATCTCCACTTCCTTTTCCTCGATTTGCTCATTGAGGCGGGTAACCATTTTTTCAAACTCAGCCACCTTCACATTGGAGTTGCGGATGTCACGATTCAGGCGATTGATGAGCTGACGGTTTTTCTCCATCAGTTCACCGATCATGCGAATATCATTGTTGATATTATCCATCATATCGCTGTTCCCCTCGAGGTTGTCTTGGGTCCCCTCTGAAATGATGTTTTCCTTTTCCTTGATCAGGGCAAGGTTTTCTTCAATTTCATTCAATGATGCAAAAAAGTCGTTAAAGGTATCGTCCTTGGTAGTCAGCTGATCCTTCAACTCCAGGTTTTCCTGCTGCAGGCGTTCCACTTCTTCCTGCACATTCTGGGTACAAGAGGAAAACAGGAATGCAACAATGGCAAGCAATATGATCCTTTTCATAATAATCTGGTTTTAGGTTGTTAAGGCAATTGAATGTGCAAAAGTACTATCATTAACCATGTTTTTTACATAACGAAAAAACAAAAATTAAATTGCCGGGAAAAGCGATTTGTAAACAGGAAAGATCCTGATTAGTAACAGGATAAGGGGAAGACTATAAACAATGTGACATGCAATCCCACATGCGTAATGCAGTCTTATCCCAGGAGAAGCGCTCACGCACCACCTTGCCATTTTCAACAAGCTGGTTTCTAAGCTTCTGGTCACCGACGATATCCTGCATGGCACGGGTAATTTGCCCCACCTGGTGGGGGTCAACAAGCAGGGCTGCATTGCCGGCTACTTCAGGCATACTGGTGACATTGGAAGAGATTACAGGCACCTCCGAATGCATGGCCTCGATGATTGGAATTCCAAAGCCTTCGAAAAAAGAGACCAGCAGCAGGGCCTGTGATGAGCCCACCACCCGGCTCAGCTGATGGTTATACAACCTGCCCACAAATAAAACATCGTCCATAAAAGCCATTGAATTAAGCAATTTCTGGAGGCCATTGGATCCAAACATATGCTCGCCGATGATGACAAGCTTGTGCTTTTCTTTATCTGTCTTTTTAAAGGCTTCAAAAGCCAGGAGCATATTGTCGATGTTCTTCCTTTTATGGAGCGATCCCACGTAAACAAAATAAGGACAACCGCCCGTAAACTCCCTGCGGGTTTCTTCGGCAACAGCGGCGCTGACGGGCTTAAAGGCTTCATTGACGCCATTGTAGACCACTTCAATCTTGTCGGAGGGATAGGCAAATGTTTTGGCTATATCTGCCCTGGAATATTCGGATACGGTGGCAATCCGGCAGGCCTTCCCGGCAAAGCGCGGAAAGCGTGCCCGGTAGTATTTGCTGCTCAGCCAGGGCAGGTAATCGGGATTATGGATAAAATTCAGATCGTGAAAGACGGGTATCTGCGGCCCATCCCAGCTTAGCGACAGCATGCCGTCGGGCGAGATAAACAAGTCGGGCTTTATCTTGTTGAAATAGGCAGGCAGGGCTTTCTCGAAGAAGAGATAATAGAGGATCGGATGCCTGGCCTGGGGAAACAAAACCACAGGCTTGATGTTATCGGAAAAGACAAACTCCTGATGGTAGGGCCGATCGAAAATAAAATGGAATTCCACTTCAGGATGGTTCAGGGCAATGCGCTTGAAGGTTTGATAGGTAAACCATCCAATGCCTTCCAGCCTTCCCGGGAGGAGTAAGCGGGTATTTATGGCGACCTTAAGACTCACAACCAAAATATTTGATCCTAAACATTCAATCAAGCCCTGTCAAAAGGCCATGGAAGAAACGGGACCCCAAAAATAGCTTTAACTTTGAATGTTTCAAAATAAACTTTTGATGCGCTGAAAAACAGAAGATGAGGTGCCGGAATTTAGCAAATACCCGTTTATTTGTTAATTTTGAAAGAGAATTCACTTGAACATTTATCAAAAACAGATACAAGAATGATGTCAGCAAAATTATTGAGCCATATCGAGCCGGGGGTAATCACCGGCCGCGACGTACAGGAGCTTTTCCGCATTGCCAAAGAGCACAACTTTGCCCTTCCGGCAGTAAACGTAATTGGAACCAACTCAGTGAACGCAGTGCTTGAGGTGGCTAGGGATGTTAACTCACCTGTCATCATCCAGTTCTCCAATGGAGGCGCTCATTTCTATGCAGGGAAAACCCTTCCCAACGACAACCAGAAGGCAGCCATTTCAGGCGCCATTTCAGGGGCCAGGCACATTGAGCTGATGGCCAAAGCATATGGGGTGCGGGTAATCCTGCATACCGACCATGCCGCCAAGAAACTCCTTCCCTGGATCGACGGCCTGCTGGATGCCAGCGAACAAAACTTCAAGACATTGGGCAAACCGCTGTACAGCTCTCATATGCTTGACCTCTCAGAAGAAAGCCTGGAAGACAACATCGAAATCAGCAAGCGTTACCTGCAAAGAATGAAAAAATTGGGGATGACCCTCGAAGTAGAACTTGGGGTTACAGGAGGCGAAGAAGACGGCGTGGATAACACCGGCGTAGAAAGCTCAAGGCTTTACACCCAGCCTGAAGAAGTGGCCCGGATGTATCAGGCCCTGATGGAAGTATCAGACCAGTTTACTATAGCTGCTTCCTTTGGCAACGTACACGGGGTATATAAGCCCGGCAACGTAAAACTTGAGCCCGTCATCCTGAAAAACTCACAGGAGTATATCAGAAAGCATTTCCAGACTGGTGAGAAACCTGTAAGCTTTGTCTTCCATGGTGGAAGCGGTTCTTCCAGGGAAGAAATCAGGGAAGCCATCAGCTACGGTGTGGTGAAGATGAACATTGACACCGACACCCAATGGGCATTCTGGGAAGGCATCAAGAATTACTACAAGAAAAATGAAGGTTACCTCCAGGGCCAGATTGGCAATCCCGAAGGTGAAGACAAGCCCAACAAAAAATTCTACGATCCAAGGGCGTGGTTACGCAAAGGAGAAGAGAGCATGCGCGACCGCCTGAAAATCGCCTTTGAAGACCTTAACTCGCTCGACCGCAATTAAAGGCAACGGCTTGAAAGAACCTTAAAACAGATTACTCAAAGCCAGGGTATTCGATCCGGTCTACAACAATGTAGGCCGATCTGTATTCCCTGGCTATTTTTTCAAGAAAACGACGGGCATCAAGGCGGGTCCTGAAATTCCCCACCCTCAGCTTAAAATCGGGAGCATCGTAAATGATGTAGGATTCCACTCCGGGAAATTTGGAGTCGAAATCTGCCTTTCGCCTTTGCGTCCTAAGTTTCGACTGGTTCCCTGAATCAGAATAAATCTGTACGCGGTAACCATTGATTCCTCGTTCGCGCGTAACAACTTCCTTGTGTGCATCCAGCAAAAGACTGATGCGGGCATCCTGACGGATATCCAACTGAAGCTGGCGTGGCTCTTCAACAGGCTCAGTGGCTGGCTGAGACCAGCCATTTATTGCCAGGATAAAGAAAAAAAGACACAAAAAAATCCTCATGGGAAATCCTTTTCTTTTCAAAACGATCATTTTTATCCTATCAAAATCAATACCAAAATTATTAAAGCTAAAAGCCTTAATAAGCCCGGGCAAAAACCACCCGTTGTGAAGAAGGCTTCCCTGTAAAAATACACTTGCCTTCTTCGGGGATGTTGTTTAGGGGAATCAGGCGAATCGTTGCTTTGGTTTCCTCCTTGATCTTTTGTTCCGTTTCAGCCGTCCCATCCCAGTGGGCGAGGATAAATCCACCCTTGTTGTCAAGGATATCGATAAACTCATCCCAGGTGTCGGCTTTATAGGTGCTGCGCTCGCGGAATTCCAGGGCTTTACGGTATAGATTTTCCTGAATATCGTTCAGCATTTTCTCAATGGTCTGTTCAATACCTTTCATTTGGATAATTTCCTTTTGCAGGGTATCGCGGCGTGCCAATTCAAGGGTGCCGTTCTCCACATCGCGCGGTCCAATGGCAATGCGCACAGGAACGCCTTTAAATTCGTATTCGTTGAATTTCCAGCCAGGCTTATAGGTGTCGCGGTCATCGAGCTTGACAGAGATCCCCGCTTTCTGCAACTGCCGTTGGATCTCGCGTGCCTTTTCAACAACCAGGTTCTGTTGATCAGCGCTTTTGTAAATGGGCACGATCACCACCTGGTTGGGTGCAAGCTTAGGAGGCAGCACCAGGCCGTGGTCATCAGAGTGGGCCATGATCAATGCGCCCACCAGGCGGGTTGATACCCCCCAGGAGGTGGCCCAGACGTGTTCGAGGGTGCCTTCCTGGCTGGCAAACTTCACATCAAAAGCTTTCGCGAAGTTCTGCCCCAGGAAATGGGATGTGCCTGCCTGCAAGGCTTTCCCGTCCTGCATCAGGGCTTCAATGCAGTATGTCTCAACAGCGCCTGCAAAACGCTCATTGGCCGATTTGGTGCCCTTCAAAACGGGAATGGCCATGAAGTTCTCAGCAAAATCAGCATATACATCCAGCATGCGTTCGGTCTCCTCCACGGCTTCCTCGCGCGTGGCATGCGCTGTATGTCCCTCCTGCCACAGAAATTCAGCCGTACGCAAAAACATGCGGGTCCGCATTTCCCAGCGAACTACGTTTGCCCACTGGTTGATCAAAATGGGCAAGTCACGGTACGACTGCACCCAGTTCCGATAGGTGTCCCAGATGATGGTCTCCGAAGTAGGCCTGACGATCAGCTCTTCCTCCAGCTTAGCATCCTCATCAACGACGATCCCTTTTCCGTCAGGGTCATTTTTCAGGCGATAATGGGTAACCACAGCACATTCCTTTGCAAAACCTTCAACGTGGGCAGCTTCTTTGCTGAAAAATGACTTTGGTATGAAAATTGGAAAATAAGCATTGGAATGGCCTGTGTCTTTAAACATCTTGTCCAATGCGGCCTGCATTTTCTCCCAGATGGCATAGCCATAGGGCTTGATTACCATGCAGCCCCTGACGGCAGAATTCTCTGCCAGGCCAGCCCGCTGAACAATATCGTTGTACCATTTAGAATAATTCTCTTCGCGTGTTGAAAAATCTTTTGCCATTGACGTCTTTGGTATAATATTTGCATTAATTATCAGGTGATAAACGCGGCAAATTTAAGAAAAAACCACGAACATTGACTTTACTTATTAACTTTGTCCATAACCACAAGCAAGGAGGAATTCATTATGAAACCAATTTTTAAACTTCTGATCGTCATCTCGGTCGCCCTGGCAGGTTGTTCTTCTACTTACCAGGCAGCCAATGTATATGATGACATTTATTACGTCCCCAGGGATCACCAAACTGCTACAGCCCACCAGCAGGCTACCCCGGTGGATGTTACCGAGGTCTCCCAAAATGACCAGCAAACCTATTACGACAATAGCAACCAGGGCCAGGGTTATGAACAACCCACCGGAGAATACTATTACCAGGATGAGTATGAACAATACGAAGCTCAGCCCACTGCTTCCGAAACCTATTACGACGCGGATGGCAACACCTACGTCAACAACTATTATTACGACGACTATTACGATTATTCGTATTCCGCAAGGATTCGCCGTTTCCACAGCCCAAGCTATTCTAACTGGGCCTATTACGACCCATGGTATACAAATATGTACTGGTATACCTACGACCCATTCTACTACGGCGTAAGCATTTACCTGGGATATGGCTCCCTGGGCTTCCACTATCCGGGATACATGATGTATAACCCCAGTTTTTACTGGTATTCCTGGAGCTCACCCTTCTATTACTACAGCAGCCCCTGGAGTTGGTATGGCTGGAATTCATGGAGTTATTACCCTGGCTATTACAGCCCTTGGGGTTACAGCTACTGGTCAGGTTACAATGCCGGATTCTATTCGGGCTATTACCACGGCTATTACAGCAACCCCTACAACTACCACTACTATTACAACAGCTACGACCGCAGCAACTATTACTATGGTCACCGCGATTCCAGCGGTGGTGGTGTAGCCGATGGAACGGGGAGAGGAGCAGGGCGTCCTTCAACCCTGGCAGAAATGTATGAGAACACCCGCGACGTAACCCGGAGCCGCAATTCGGAAACCGCTCCTGATACACGTTCAGGCCGTGATAACGTTTCGCGCGAGACAGCCCGTCCTGCTGCAACGCCCGGAGTAAGTCGCGATGAAACCCGGCCTGCCCAGGCTCAGCCAGCCAGAAATGCCACCGGAACAACTCAACCAGGCTCCCGCCCGACCCAGGCAAGCCCGCAAAGAGAAGCCAGACCTGCACAGCCTGCTGAAACCAGGCCTCAGACCAGCCCGCAAAGGCAAGAGCCCCAGCAAACCCGTCCAACCCAACCTCAGCAACCTGCCAGAACCCCTGCCGTTAGACCCCAGGCCCAGCCCCAATCGCGGCCTGCAACGACTCAGCCCACCAGGCCTACCGAGCCCCAGCGGCCCGCCTCAAACAATCAAAGCCCGAACCGCTCTGATTACCAGCGAAGCCAAAGCGAGCGTTACCAGAGACCTCAGCAGGCACCCATAAACAGTCAGCGGGAAGCCAATGACCCAAATTATACCCGCCCTCGGACCTATACTTCTCCCAGTTATCAGCAACCCAAAACCAACCAGGAGTATAGCCGTCCGCAATCAGGAAATACGCCTTCATCGGCAAGGCCTGCCCAGGAAAACAGGCAGCCGGTAAGGCCAGCACCCCAAATGGTACGTCCGCAAACCAGGCCGCAAAGCCAGCCCGCACCTACCCAGCAGCGCACCCAGCCTTCAAGGCAGCCCAGCGGGCAACCCTCATATACGCCCCCTGCCCGCCAACAGGCACCCGCCAGAACAGCACCCAGCCCGCAAAGGTCACCTTCACGCAGTAGTGGAGTGTCGTCCTCACCCAGCAGGAGCAGCTCACCTTCGGTATCCCCTTCCAGAAGTTCAGGGGGAAGCAGCAGCTCACCCTCAAGAGGCTCGGGCAACAGCTCTTCATCCAGCCGGGGCAGCAGTGGAGGCCGACGCTGATCTCTTAACGAATAATAATTTCTCCTTGAATAACATACCCTCCCGGCTGACCGACACCGCCGGCAAAGCCGGGAGGTATTACAAGTTTGTTTCACTAAATCGCTGATACCATGAAAAGGATCGTCTTTGCCCTAACAGCCCTCCTGATATTTTCCGCCCAGGCATTCTCGCAGAACGAAAATGATGCCTTGCGTTATTCCTTCCTGAAACCGGGGGGCACCGCCCGCTTTACCAGTATGGGTGGAGCCTTCGGAGCCCTTGGGGGTGACTTTTCCAGCCTTAGCATTAACCCTGCTGGCCTGGCCATATTCCGCAGCTCGGAAATAACCTTCTCCCCTACCCTCGATTACAGCCTGGTGGAATCCTCCTATTATGGATCCTCGAGCGACGACATGAAGTATAATTTCAACCTCAACAACCTGGGCGTGGTCTTCGCCCTGCCCCTGAGCTCGCCTGTGGACCAACCGGGCTGGAAAGCCGTTAACTTCGGATTTGGCCTTAACAGGCACAACAACTTTAACCAACGATGGACCGCTGAAGGATTTAACACCCAAAGCTCTATTCTGACCGACTTCATTAACCAGGCCAACCAGGAGGGAGGCCTTGCCAACCTCGATGATTTCTCTACAGGCCTTGCCTGGGACACTTGGCTCTTGTTTGAAGAAGATGGACAGTATATGTCCGATTTGCCCTACGGGCGAGTGCTTCAACGCCAGGAAACCAACAGCTCGGGCTCTATCAGGGAGTTCGTCCTCTCGGTGGCTGCCAACTACAATGACCTGCTTTTCCTGGGAGCCACCGTAGGACTGCCCTCGGTAAGGTATGAGGAGTCATCCATATTCCAGGAAACTGACAGGGATAATGAAAGCAGCGTCTTCAATTCATTGACCTATACCAACAAATTCAACACTTCAGGAACAGGCTTCAACCTTAAAGTGGGCGCTATTCTGAGGCCCACCGACCTGATCCGCCTTGGAGTAGCCTTCCATACACCAACCTTCTATAAACTTGAAGATGAGTATTATGCTTCCATGCAGTCTTCCCTTAACCTCGACGATTATACTGATTTTGCACGCTCACCCGACGGATGGTTCAAGTATGAGCTGAATACCCCCATGAAGGCCATCGCAAGCCTCGGACTTGTTTTTGGAAACGTAGGCCTGCTAAGCCTTGATTATGAATATGCTGACTTTTCACGTATGCGTCTGCGCAGCGACGATTACCTCTTCTCAGATGAGAACAGGGTGATCAGCGACAACTTCACTGCCCAGCATAACTTTCGCATTGGCGGAGAAGTAAGGCTCGACCCCCTGGTGCTCAGGGGCGGATATGCCTTTTACTCCAGCCCTTACAATACAGGTATTAACGACGGGCAACAATCCATCGCCTCCGCAGGGCTTGGCTTCCGTGAAAAGAACTTCTCGCTCGACTTTGGCTATGCCCTCACATTCTTTTCTGAGGACTACTACCTCTACAGCGCCCAGTTTGTAAGCCCTGTTCAAAACGATTACTCCATGAGCAGGTTTATGCTCACCTTTGGGTTCAGGTTTTAGAATAATCCGGTTTTCAAATTATTTACAGGCCGTCTGCTGATTAGCAGACGGCCTGTTTTTTTCTGGGAACCCATCACCCTTATGAAAGAATAATTTTGGCATCCTTACAGCCGCTTTCCAGGCCTTCATCCAGCCCTTGAATGCTTAAGGCCATTTCGCCCGAACCTGCCTTAGCGAAAAAAACCTGCCAAACCCCTTCAGGATTATATCAAAGTCCTAGTTCAGACGTAGATCAGACGTAGATCAGACGTAGATCAGACGTAGTTTAACCGTTTTAAAACGTCTGATCTACGTCTAAAATACGTCTCATATACGTCTGATCTTTCCTGATGAAACAAGGCTGAAACCGGCTTTTGGGCTCCCGGAGTATAACAGGATTCTTTTGCGCCGGGCTTGCGGGCTGAATCAGGAAGGGTTAGCACGCATGCAAGAGAATTCAAAAAAAAGGCCATCTCAACCTATTGAGACAGCCTCTTTTGAGAAAATATTCTGTGATTAGAAATTCAGTTCTACTGAGCTCACAATATCGCTATCCACCAGGATGCGTCCGCAATATTCACAAACAATGATCTTTTTGTGCAAACGGATATCGAGCTGGCGCTGTGGGGGAATCTTATTGAAGCAACCACCGCAGGCATCACGTTCTACGGGAACGACAGCAAGCCCGTTTCGTGCATTCTCACGAATGCGCTGGTAGGCGGTCAGCAGACGGCCTTCAATAGCCACTTTCTGCTTTTCTGAGCTTTCCTGGAGCAATTCTTCCTCCTTCTTGGTTTCGGCAACGATATCTTCCAGCTCGTTCTTTTTGGCCTCCAAGTCTTTGCGGCGCTCTTCAAGTTCTTCTTCCACCTGTTTCACAGTCTCATTCTTCAGCTCCATGCCTGCTGTAAATTCGCGGATTTTCTTCTCGGCAAGCTGTACTTCCAGGGTCTGGAACTCAATCTCCTTTGAAAGGGAGTCGTACTCGCGATTGTTGCGCACGTTCATTTGCTGAGCTTCGTATTTTTTGATCAGCTCCTGGCTGTCGCTGATGGCCACTTTCTTGCCGGCAATTTCTGCCTCCAGATCCTTGAGTTCCTGCCTGAATTTTTCGATACGTGTTTCAAGGCCTTCTATATCGTCCTCAAGGTCTTCCACTTCCAGGGGCAATTCACCGCGGATGGCACGGATCTTATCAACCTGAGTGTCAATGGCTTGGAGGGTAAACAAGGCGGTGAGCTTTTTCTTTACCGTAAGCTCAACACTTTCCTCACTGGCCGACTCGGGAACCGCTACGGCCGATCCTTCTGTACCGGTACTGGGGTTGATTTGCCTGGGAGCTTCCTTTTCGGTTTTTGAACTTTTAGCCATGGATTTATTGGGTCTGTTTTTGTAAAAACGCTTAGTTAAAAATATTGAACCGGGTTGGTATTGAGACCGGAAATTTGGAGTGCAAAGTTACTAAAATTTTTATTAACAATGTCATACAATAATTCTTTGGTAAATTGCTCAGTCTCATAATGCCCCGCATCGACCAGCAACAATCGTTCATCGGCTTCAAAAAACTGGTGATATTTCAGGTCACCGGTCACGAATACGTCGGCGCCGGCTCTTCGGGCCTGGTCCATCAGGAAACTGCCAGATCCTCCGCAAAAAGCAACCCGTTTGATGGCCTTGCCGCTAAAGTCGGTATGCCGCAGGCAGGGGATCTTCAGGTCTTTTTTCAGTTTTTCAAGGAAGTCGTTTTCCGAAAGGGGAATCTCAAGCTCACCCACCATTCCAGAACCTGTACGCTCGAAAACATTCTCGAGGGGGTAAATATCGTAGGCCACTTCCTCATAGGGATGGCTTTTTTTCATGGCCTCCACTACCCTGCCCTCCAGGTAAGCGGGAAGGATGGTCTCAATCCTGACTTCAGGTTCTGTATGCAGCTCATCCTGTTTCCCGACAAAAGGCCTGGTGCCTGCCCCGGCGCGGAAGGTGCCTTGTCCTTCGACATTATAGCTGCAGCAGTCGTACTCGCCTATATGCCCTGCCCCCGCCCTGAATATGGCAGCACGAACCTCTTCGGCATGAGCGTGGGGGCAAAAGGTGACCAGCTTTCTCAGGAGGCCTTTCCTGCCTTGCAGTATACTGAGGTTTTTCAGGCCAAGTTTCTTTCCCAGCATAAAATTCACCCCCCGATCAATATTGTCGAGATTGGTATGCATCGAAACAATTGCAATGTTATTCCTGATGGCTTCAATGATGACCCGCTCGGTGAAGTGCCCGCCTGTAATTTTCTTCAAGCCCTTGAAGATCAAGGGATGATGTGACAGGATCAGGTCGCAGCCTTTGCTGATGGCTTCTTCCACTATGGCCGGAGTAACATCCAGGCAAATCAGCCCCCTGTTCATTTCCTGATCAGGCGACCCAATCTGTAAGCCACTATTGTCATAGGTCTCCTGAAGGGAAGCAGGCGCATATTGCTCAAAAACTTCCAGTAATTCCCTAAGCTTCATACGCTGATTTTTTTGTTTTTTCAAAGGTAAAAATACTATCCGTATTTCGAGCCGTGAAGGGCAGGCTAAAAACAGGGAAAGTCAATTCTTCGACTTTCTGCCATATGTTTACTGCAAACCTTTATCAACAACAAAGAAAAAATTAATGTAACCTTGATATTTGTTCTGCGTATATTATTAAAAACAAGGTGGTTAGGCTTGCAGACCGCCGATAAAACAGTATCTTTGAACATGTCTCCTTTCCGGCTGCTGTTGCTTCCTTTTTGTTTAGCTTACGGATTCATTGTCTGGATCCGCAATAAGTTATTTGACTGGGGGCTGATTCGCTCGGTAAGCTATCCCGTACCCCTGATCAGCGTGGGGAACATCAGCACCGGGGGCACCGGCAAGACCCCCCACGTGGAATACCTTGTGGAGCACCTCCAAAAGGATTTCCGCGTGGCTGTCCTGAGCCGGGGTTATAAAAGAAAAACCAGAGGCTTTGTCCTTGCGCGGCCCGATAACCTGGCCATCGACATCGGTGATGAACCCCTGCAGATCAGCAGGAAATTCCCTGACATCATTGTAGCGGTTCATGAGCGCCGAAGGAAGGGCATCAGGCAAATCCTGAAACTTCACCCTGAGGTCAACCTGATCATCCTCGATGATGGGTTTCAGCACCGCTTTGTTAAACCGGGCCTGAACCTGGTGCTGACCGAATATTACAAACCCTTCTTCAAAAACTTCCTCCTGCCCTGTGGCAGCCTGCGCGAGCACAAGAAAAGCATCAACAGGGCCCACGCTCTGATCGTAACCAAAACCCCCCAGGTATACTCCCCCCTCGACCGCGGCTATTTTATGAAGAAACTTGAAAAGTTTAAGACCGAAAAGGTGTTCTTTTCCCGCATCCATTATGAAGACTGGGAGCCCCTAACCCCCGATACACCAAAGGAATGCGGTTCTGCTAAGACCATTCTCCTGTATTCAGGCATTGCCAACACCTCGGCCCTGGAAGAATACCTCAAGCGAAACTGCGAGGAACTCATCGTGAAGCGCTTCCCCGATCATCACCAATTCACGGTTCGCGACTTGCAGGAACTCAGGAAAACCTTTAACGACACCTTCAGCAGGTCGAAGGCCATTGTAGTCACCGAAAAAGATGCCATGAGGCTGAACTGTGCAGGGCTGCTGAAAGAACTAAAGGGCCTTCCCATATATTATATCCCTATAAAAGTACGTTTCCAGAACCACGACCAGGAGGAATTTGCAAAACTGGTCAGGGCTTATCTTTCTGCTCACCAGTTTTTCAGCACTCCCCCAAAAAAATAAAGTGACCCTTTCTTTCGGCAGGGCAACTTAAAAATATGCTTCAGCTGGATGTCCTAAAAGGGGAGATCGTCCTCAACAATAGGGGTTTCACCCATTGACGTAGATTCGGGTTCTGATTTTTGGCCATGTTCATTGGTATCAGTACGTGATCCGAGCATATTCATCGTTTCGCCTACGATCTCTGTAATGTAACGCTTAATCCCCTCCTTATCATCATATTGCCTGGATCGAATCCGGCCTTCAATATAAACCTTACTGCCTTTGTTCAGGTACTTTTCTGCAATTTCAGCAAGCCTGCCCCACAACACGATATTGTGCCATTCGGTTTCTTCTACCGGATTTCCGTCCTGGCCCTTGAAAATACGATTGGTAGCTAAAGAAAAGTTTGCTACTTTATTTCCGGATTCAATGGTTCTGACCACCGGGTCTTTCCCCAGGTTGCCCAACAAAATCACTTTATTAACTCCTGCCATTGTAATGCTTTTTAAGTTTATGATTGGATTTGATTAGAATTTAACCAAGTAGTGTCTGCCAAATTAAAAAGTTTTCAACAATTATCCAAATTATCTCCACAAATAAATTGAATAAAAGGATTAGATGCATTCTTTTTCATTTGTACATATATTTATTCTTAAATGTTTCTTTGAAGGAATAATAAGGTAAGCCGCGATTTTGGCATCAGTTCAAAGGCTTTTCCATCCACCAGAAAAAAATCTTCCGTAAAGGTAAAGGCTTTTTCGCGGCTTACCCTCAGGGAAAAAAATTTCGCATGGATCAATTGATGGGTCAGGCGATGGCTGTGTGAATAGGGCGGCCCGTTCAGGACCCAATCGGCTTTGGCAGGAAACCGGGCTTTCCATTCAGGATGGTTCACAATCTCCTCCAGGCTTGTTTCACGAGGGGTTTCTATCAGGGGCAGCTCATATAAGTTCTTCCAAATGTCCTTGCCGTCGCGCTGCCTGACAGGGAATTTCCTTTGACCCTCCCCATCCTCAAAAAAGAAGAAGAAATAGTTGAAATACCTGTTGCGAACCGGCTTGGGAGTTTTCTTAACGGGAAAATGTGCAACATCATCCCTTGCCAGGGCAAGGCACTCATAGTTGAAGATACACTCCCGGCAAAGCGGGGCTGCGGGTTTGCAGATGGTGGCCCCGAAATCCATCATGGCCTGGTTGAACGAGCCCGGGTCGTCGTGGCTGATCAGTTGGGAGGCAATCTCATGAAAGACTTTTTTTCCTTTTCCCGTCTCAGTTGATTCTTCCAGGGCAAACATCCGCGCCAATACCCTGTAAACATTCCCGTCGACGGCAGGAACCACTTCGTTAAAGGCAATGGAGGCAATGGCGGCAGCGGTGTAAGGCCCCACTCCGGGCACCTTCATCCATTCGGAAAAGCTGTCAGGCAGCTTCCCGCCGCGATGATCCACAATCTCGCGGGCAGCGCGGTGCAAGTTTCGGGCCCGGGAATAATAGCCCAGGCCCTGCCACAAGCGGAGTACCTGGTCTTCGGGTGCTGATGCCAACCGTACCACATCAGGAAAAGCTTCCAGAAAACGGTGAAAATACTCCATCCCCTGGTCTATACGCGTTTGCTGAAAGATGATCTCTGTCACCCATACTACATAGGGGTCACGCGTCTCACGCCAGGGCAAAGAACGCCCGTGCCCGGAATACCATTCCAGAAGTCGGGTGGAAAAAGACATAAAAGAACCCCCTTTCTGATTGTTATTTGTTAAAAATCACCATTTTGGTGATGGTAAAAATAAATAAATTGTTTTCTGATAATGATAAAAAACTTATCTTTGCAACCCGATTGAAACAAAAACTTCGTAAAATTCTAATAACCAAAAAGTAATAGCAATGACAAAAGCTGAAATTGTTACCGAAATTGCAAATAAAACCGGTATTGAAAAAGTTGCCGTTCAAGCAACCATCGAGGCTTTCATGGCCACAGTGAAAAATTCACTCGTAAAAGGAGAAAATGTTTATTTAAGAGGCTTTGGTAGCTTTATCATAAAAGAAAGAGCTGAGAAAACCGGTCGTAACATTTCCAGGAACACCACCATCATCATCCCAGCACACAGCATCCCCGCTTTCAAACCTGCCAAGGAATTCGTCAGCGAAGTTAAAGAATCGGTAGTGGTTGTTAAATAAAACCAAAAAACCTTTTCCCGCCGGAAAGGCCGGTCGGTTAAATTAAAAATTAAGGAGAACGCATATGCCTAGCGGAAAAAAGAGAAAAAGACATAAGATGTCAACCCACAAGCGTAAGAAGCGCCTGAGAAAAAACAGGCATAAGAAGAAATAATACGCTTGTAGTCACGGGTTGCATTTCTTTTCACCTGTTAATAAAATTACATAATACCTTCCCTCAGGTATTATGTAATTTTATTTAAAAGCACCGGTTTCAGTGTGCTTGCCACCCTTCCTGCATTCGCCCCCTATGGGTGAGTGATTTAACCTAATAAAGTATCCCTAAAGTGAACAAAGATTTAATTATTGATTCCAACGCTTCCGAAGTTGTTATGGCGCTCCAGGAGGAGAAACTCCTGGTGGAACTCCACAAAGAGAGCAAGAATAACAACTTTTCGGTGGGCGACATTTACCTGGGAAAGGTCAAGAAGATCATCTCGGGGCTGAATGCCGCCTTTGTAGATGTGGGATACGAAAAGGATGCCTTTTTACATTACCTCGACCTGGGCAGCCAGGTCAACTCTCTGAACAAATACACCAAACTGGCCATGGCGGGAAAAACCCGGGTGCTTCCCATGGAAAACTTCATTCTCGAGAAAGAGATAGAGAAGACCGGGAAGATCACCAGCGTGTTGACTGCCAACCAGCCTGTGCTTGTTCAGATTGCAAAAGAACCCATTTCAACAAAGGGGCCGCGCATCACCAGCGAGATCTCGCTGGCCGGCCGCTACCTCGTGCTGGTACCCTTCTCCGACCGTATTTCCGTGTCGCAGAAGATCCAGAGCAACGAAGAGAAGAACCGCCTGAAAAGGCTCGTGCAAAGCATCAAACCAAAGAATTTCGGAGTCATTATCCGCACCAATTCTGAAGGCAAGATGGTAGCTGACCTCGACGCCGACCTCAACAACCTGGTGTCAAAATGGTAC
Source organism: Bacteroidales bacterium (assembly GCA_012521995.1). Classification (GTDB taxonomy): domain Bacteria; phylum Bacteroidota; class Bacteroidia; order Bacteroidales; family UBA7960; genus UBA7960. The sequence continues at coordinate 55,181 of JAAYLH010000062.1, forward strand.
AGCATCGCTGAAAAACTTGCCAATGCCAAAGCTCCGCGTATTATCCTGGGCGAGCTTAACCGCTCATCAGCCATGCTGCGCGACCTCCTCAACGAGTCGTTCAACAACATCCACGTGAACGACCCTACGATGTTCGAAGAACTCAGGGATTACATCAAAACAATCGCCCCCGGAAAACTTGACATCCTCAAGTTGTACAAAGGCAAACTCCCCATTTTCGAACATTTTGGCATTGAAAAACAGATCAAAGGCTCCTTTGGAAAGATCGTTTCCATCAAAAGCGGATCTTATCTGATCATTGAGCACACCGAAGCCCTGCACGTCATTGATGTCAACAGCGGTCACCGCATGAACAGCGAAAACAGCCAGGAAGAAAACGCCCTGGATGTGAATCTGGAGGCCGCTGCCGAAATCGCCCGCCAGCTCAGGCTGCGCGATATGGGCGGGATCATCGTCATCGACTTCATCGATATGATGCAAGCAGGAAATCGACGTAAGCTCTATGAAAAAATGAAGGAAGAAATGAGCAAGGACCGTGCCAAGCACAACATCCTTCCTCCCAGCAAATTCGGCCTTGTTCAGATTACCCGTCAAAGAGTTCGATCCGAAACCAATGTGGAGATCCTCGAAAAATGTCCTACCTGCGAAGGTTCTGGGAAAATAAAACCCAGCATCATCCTCGTAGACGAAATCGAAAACAACCTCCGCTACCTGGTACAGGAGCAAAATGAAAAGTACCTGAGTCTGCGAATTCATCCCTACATCGCTGCATTCCTCACCAAAGGTCTCTTTTCAATTCAAATGAAATGGTTCTTTAAATACAGGAAATGGATAAAGATCATCCCAACCTTTTCGTATCAATTCCTGGAATACCGGTTTTTCAATAAACTGGACGACGAGATCAAGTTGTAAGGCTTGTTCAGAATGGCAGTGTGCATGATTCCTCTAAACAAAAACAGCGGGCTTGCACACTGCTTTTATTATTGGGCTTATTGATGTACCTTTGCATTCAGCTTTCAGCCCAGGGAATGGATCCAAAACCTTCTGCCTCCGCATTGCTCTTTGAGGAATTCCTTGAAAAGGGACGGCGGTTTTGTGCCTATCGCGACCGCAGCACGAAGGAAACAGCCATTCGCCTGCATCAGTATGGCGCCAGCCCGGAACACTCCGACAGAATCCTCAGGGTCCTCGAAAGTGAAGGCTTCCTCAACGACGATCGCTTTGCCAAAGCGCTGGTCAGAGGCAAGTTTCGAAACAACCACTGGGGGCGCGTTCGCATCTTGCAGGAACTGAATCACCACCAGGTCAGGCCTGAAATCATCCGGAATGCCCTGAGCGAGATCGACGAAAACGAGTACTTGAGTGCCCTGAAAGAACTTGCCGGGAAAAAGATGGCCGGCATCAAGGAACAGAATGATTTCATTGCCAAGGGAAAGACGGCACAGCATTGCATCGGGAAAGGCTTTGAACCTGACCTGGTATGGAAAATCGTTAATGAACTGTAAACCATAAAACATAATCCATGATTTATTCCGAAAACATCAAGGAACTGGATAAGCGGCTTGAAGCCCTGAGGAGGTTCCTTTGACATTGATGCCAAAAGAAACCAGGTAGAACAACAACAAAAAACCAGCGAAAACCCCGACTTCTGGAATGACCCCAAGGAAGCCGAATCCATACTGAAGCAAACCAGCCTACTCAAGAAATGGACGGAAGCCTACGATCATGCACTCCGCGAACTCGACGACCTGAAGGTCCTGTTCGACTTTTTTGAGGCTGAAGAAGCCACCGAGGCCGAAGTCGACAAACAGCACCAAAAAGCCCTCAGAACCATCGAAGATCTCGAATTCAGGAAAATGCTCAGCAAGGAGGAAGATCGCCTCAGCGCAATCCTGAACATCAATTCTGGCGCAGGGGGCACCGAAAGCCAGGACTGGGCCGAGATGCTGATGCGCATGTACCTGCGCTGGGGTGAACGCAACGACTACAAGACTAAAGTGCTGGACCTGCAGGAAGGCGATGGGGCCGGCATCAAAAGCGCTTCCATCGAATTCGAAGGAGATTTTGCCTTCGGATACCTTAAAGGCGAGAGCGGCGTGCACCGCATGGTGCGCCTTTCGCCCTTCGACTCGGCAAACCGCAGGCACACCTCCTTTGCCTCCGTGTATTCATACCCCATGATCGACGACAATATTACCATCGAGATCAACCCCGCCGACATCACCTGGGATACTTTCCGCTCAAGCGGCCCGGGAGGGCAAAACGTCAACAAGGTGGAAACCGCCGTGCGCCTTTATCACGCCCCAAGCGGAATCGTCGTTGAATGCCAGGAGACCCGCTCCCAGGGACAGAACCGCGAGAAAGCCCTGACCATGCTCAAATCACAGCTTTACGAAATTGAACTCCGCAAAAAACGCGAAAAACTGGATGCCCTTGAAAGCACAAAGAAAAAAATTGAATGGGGCTCACAGATCCGCAACTATGTCTTCCACCCCTACAAATTGGTGAAGGATCTGCGCACAGGGATCGAAACCTCAAACGTCCAGCTTGTCATGGACGGTGAAATTGATGATTTCATCAAAGCTTACCTGATTGAATTCGGGGAAGTGTAACAAAATACCCCGATTACCCGCCCAAATACCCCTGAACGCATAGATGTTGACTGAATTATTATCTGCCCGTAAGTATGTCAGCATGTGAGACTTATGCAAAATTTAATTGTCTAACATGTTGTTTTTCAGCTGTTTATCTATTTTTTTCATATGTTAAAAACTGCATTCGACCGCATCCTTTTTCCTGTCAATAAGTTGAGGCCTATTGGTTAATAACTTTCGGCCTTTGTTAATAACCTACCCTGCGGGATAATAATTTTGTTTTTTAACTTCGCTTGTGAATCCCCCTTGAAATGCACTTCGGCTGCATAACATTTTTTTGCCAAAGGGAGGAATTCCCCATAATAAAACGATAAAAATCAATACGTGCAATGGAGAACAAATCTGCATTTTCGGATGCACAGAGCGAGATTGGACAGGAAATAGAGAATCAAAATCTGTACAACCAGGTGCTAGATCAGCGAAGCCGACCTGACTTGACGGAAGAACCCAAGCCAAGGTCAGGAGCGGAAGAGCCAGCCTTTCAGAAGTACGCTTTTGAAGAGGCTTTAAAAAAAACCACTGATTATTTCAGGGGCGACAGCCTGGCGGCGGGAGTATGGGTAAACAAATACGCCCTGAAGGATTCCGACGGAAACCTTTACGAGCTAACCCCTGAAGATATGCATTGGCGCCTCGCCCGTGAACTGGCACGCATTGAGAAAAAGTATCCCAAGCCCCTGGATGCTGAAACCATCTTTAAGGCCCTCGACCGATTTAAGTACATCGTTCCCCAGGGCAGCCCCATGGCCGGCATTGGAAACCCCTTTCAGATCGGATCCCTCTCCAACTGTTTTGTCATTGGCAATAAGGGCGATGCCGACTCCTACGGCGGCATCATGAAAGTGGATGAAGAGCAGGTTCAGTTGATGAAACGCCGTGGTGGCGTGGGTCATGACCTCTCCCACATCCGCCCCAAAGGCAGCCCCGTTAAAAACAGTGCCCTGACTTCCACAGGCCTGGTGCCCTTTATGGAACGCTATTCCAACTCTACCCGTGAAGTGGCTCAAGACGGCCGCCGCGGAGCCCTCATGCTCACCGTCTCCGTCAAACACCCCGATGCCGAAAGTTTTATCGATGCCAAACTCGAGCAGGGAAAAGTGACAGGTGCCAACGTCTCGGTTAAGATCACCGACGAGTTTATGAATGCCGTCGTCAACCAGGAAGACTTTGTTCAGCAGTATCCCATCCTGGGCAACGAACCCAAATACATCAAACGCATCAATGCAGGGGAATTGTGGAAGAAAATCGTCCACAATGCCTGGCGTTCTGCCGAACCGGGCATCCTCTTCTGGGATACCATATTGCGCGAATCGGTGCCCGACAGCTATGCCGACCTGGGCTTCCGCACCGTCTCCACCAACCCCTGCGGCGAAATACCCCTCTGCCCATACGACAGCTGCCGCTTGCTGGCCATCAACCTTTACAGCTATGTGAACCAGCCCTTCACCAGCAAGGCCGGTTTCGACTATGGCTTGTTTAAAAACCACGTGGCCCTGGCACAGCGCATCATGGACGACATCATCGACCTGGAGCTGGAGAAAATTGACCGCATCATCGAAAAGATTGATGCCGATCCGGAACTTGAAGAGGTCAAGCGCGTGGAAAAAGACCTGTGGATGAAGATCCGCCAGAAATGTATTGAAGGACGCCGCACTGGGATCGGCATCACTGCCGAAGGCGATATGCTGGCTGCCCTGGGTTACCGCTACGGCACAGAGGAAGCCACCGCCTTCTCTGTCAATGTTCACAAAACCCTTGCCCTGGCCGCTTACCGCTCTTCTGTTGACCTGGCAGCCGACAGGGGGGCCTTCCCGATTTTCGACAACAAACGCGAGGAAAACAACCCCTTCATCCAGCGCCTGCGCGAAGCCGACCCCAAATTGTATGAAGACATGCTGGTGCATGGCCGCCGTAACATCGCCCTGCTGACAATCGCCCCCACAGGCAGCGTTTCCATCCTCACCCAAACTACCTCAGGCATCGAGCCCGTTTTTATGGTGGCCTACAAACGCCGCCGCAAGGTGAACCCAAACGACAAAAACGTCCATGTTGACTTCGTGGACGAAGTAGGCGACCATTGGGAAGAATACAATGTATTCCACCACAAATTCATTGAATGGATGAAGGCCAATGGCCACGACCAGGAGAAGCTGGCCCATATGAAGGAAAACGAACTCAACGATGTCATCCGACAGTCGCCTTTCTACAAGGCCACCGCCAATGATGTCGACTGGGTGGCTAAGGTAACGATGCAGGGTGCCGTCCAGAAATGGGTCGATCACTCCATCAGCGTCACCGTCAACGTGCCCAACAACGTCACAGAAGACCTGGTGGGCAAGATTTACCTCACCGGCTGGCAGAGTGGCTGCAAGGGCATCACCGTGTACCGCGACGGCTCGCGTTCGGGCGTCCTGGTTAAAGATACCAAGAAAGAGGACAAGCAGGAGTTCAGGGAAACCAACGCCCCAAAACGCCCCAAAATACTTGAGTGTGAAGTGGTGCGTTTCCACAACGACTCCGAGAAATGGCTGGCCGTGGTGGGCATCCTCAACGAACGCCCCTACGAGATCTTTACGGGTAAAGCCGAAGGATTTTACCTCCCCGCTTATGTTGACAAGGGCTGGGTGATCAAAAACCGAAACGAAAACGGCGAAAGCCGCTACGATTTCCAGTTCCTCGACCGCGATGGATACAGGGTCACCATTGAAGGCCTCTCTCGTTCCTTCCACAAGGAATTCTGGAATTATGCCAAGCTGATCTCAGGCATCCTGCGCCACGGCATGCCCCTGCCTTCCGTGGTCGATGTCATCGAAGACCTGAGTCTCGACAGTGATCACCTCCATACCTGGAAAAACGGCGTGGTACGTGCCCTTAAAAAGTTCATCGCCGATGGCACCAAAGCCCACGGACGCGTCTGCACCAAATGCAACCAGGAAAGCGTAATCTACCAGGAAGGCTGCCTCATCTGCACCACATGCGGCGAGAGCAAGTGCGGTTAAGCCATCGTATTGGTCCAACCATTCAGATGAACCCTGTCGTGCTTGTAATGGGCATTACGGGGTTTTTTTTCGGCCGGATAACCTATAGAAACCAGTGTGACAGGCACAATCTCAGGTGGAATCCCAAACAGTTCACTGATGGCTTCCGTCCGTTCCTTGCGGGGATGAACGCCCAGCCACACCCCGCCCAGCCCCAGGGCTTCCACTCCTAGCAGCAGGTTCTGGGTAGCCGCCGAGCAAGCCTGCACCAGGTAGCTCTCCTCGCTTTCCAATCGGGTGTCGCCGCAAACTACCACCGCCAAAACAGCGCCCCTGAGCATTTGGGCATAGGGATGCCGGCACGATAGTTCGTCCAGCAAGTCCTTCCGGCTGACCACCACAAACTGCCACGGCTGGCGGTTGCGCGCCGAAGGCGCACTCATGGCCGCATCCAGCAGAAAATGCAATTGCCCCTTGGTTAGGGGCGAACCCGGCTTATACAAGCGGATGCTGCGGCGGGTGAAAAGAATGTCAGCCTGTTGGTCCATAAAGAGAGTGTTTAAATATTTTTGCAAAAGAAGCGGAAATCTGAAAATATCATCCCCTTCAGCATGCCTGAAAGCACTTTGGTGGCCTCAAAATCCTACTGCAGGTAGATCCACTCACCCACCCCTATGGGCAGGTTCAGCCCAAACCAAACAAACAGCAATATCAGCCACATAACAAACAGCACTATGGCATAGGGTATCAGCAGCGAAACAATAGTCCCGATGCCTATGTTCTTGTTGTACTTATGAATCCAGCCCAGCAGGAGCGGGAAATATACATAAAGCGGGGTCACGCAATTGGTGATGGAATCCCCTACACGGTACATCAACTGCACAAAGGCAGGGCTGTAATCAAGCTGGTAAAGCATGGGGATGAATACCGGGGCGAAGATGGCCCATTTCGCCGATCCGCTGCCCAGAAAAATATTCAGGACGGCCACGATGATCATAAACAGGGTAAACATTACCGGCCCGGTCAGGCCCGAGGCCTTCAGCACCTCTGCTCCCTTGATGGCAAGGATGGTATCGAGGTTTGACCAATAGAACAGGTTGATAAACTGGGCCACCACCAGCATCAGGACAATATAGCCCGAGAGATCCTTCATCCCCTGTTCCATAAGCTTGAGCACATCGTTCGATTTGCGGATGGAGCCCGTGGCTCTCCCATAGAAATAACCCGGAATGGCAAACATAAAAAACAGGATGGGCACCAGCCCCCTGAGAAAGGGCGATGGCACAAGCCCACCGGTTTCCACATTGCGCAGGGGCGC
>JAAYLH010000063.1 GCA_012521995.1 Bacteroidales bacterium
AAGCCACACCAGAAGAGAAACCACCCATCTTGCTTAAAAACAAAGAGTTCTCAAAGAAATTTGAGATGATTGGTGAGCTTTACTCCCTGCCAAAATATGGTGAGCTTGACCTTACCCCTTTCTTTGCTCCCTTTTACATGCTCTTCTTTGGATTCTGCCTGGGAGATGCTGGTTATGGTGTATTGATGGCCATCCTTGCCCTGGTATTCAAGAAAAAAGTTTCCAAACCCCTCAAACCTGTCCTGGGTCTGGTATTTTACCTTGGCTTGTCTACCATATTATTTGGCCTGATCGGCGGTACTGCTTTCGGTATTCCATTGTATGAGACGAACCTGCCGGTTTACCGAACACTGGCTGAAAGATTTAGGGCCGAAGGAACGGACATCAACCAATTGCTGTTTTACCTTGCATTGCTTTTCGGAGCCGTGCAAATCATTTTTGGCATGTTTATCAAAGTCATCAATGAGATTAAACAGTTTGGATGGGGTTATGCACTGGGGACCATCGGCTGGATTCTCTTACTGGTAGGTGGCATCACCATTTATTTGATAAGCATGATCTCCAATATCCCATTGGGAAACATGAAGATCGCCCAATACGTCCTGCTGGGCATTAGCGGACTGCTGATCCTTCCATTCAACAACCTAAGCCGCAACATTTTCATGAACATTGGAAGCGGCCTCTGGAACACCTACAATATGGTCACTGGTTTGCTGGGTGATCTGCTTTCTTATATCCGTTTGTTTGCCCTCGGCCTTTCCAGCGCCATTCTCGGGCTGGTGTTTAACAGCCTTGCGATCCAAATGAGCGGAGACATTCCTGTGCTCAACATCGTGATCATGGTCGTGATCCTGGTGATCGGGCACAGCATTAATATTTTCATGTCAGGACTGGGTGCCTTCGTTCACCCCTTACGTCTGACCTTTGTTGAGTTTTACAAAAATGCCGGCTTTACCGGTGGTGGAAAGAAATACGAACCTTTTAAAAAATTAATTTAACGTCACACTAAACCTAACCTTGAAATTATGGAACCAATTATTCTCGCTTACATTGGTGTTGGATTGATGATCGGTCTGGCCGGTATTGGAAGTGCTTTCGGTGTAACCATTGGCGGTAACGCAGCCATCGGCGCCATGAAAAAGAACGATGAGGCATTCGGCAACTACCTTATCCTGAGCGCATTACCTGGCACACAGGGCCTCTATGGCTTCATGGGCTACTTTATCCTTTCGGGATACCTCGTCCCCGATATTACATGGGCTACTGCCGCGGCTATTTTCGGCGCAGGCCTTGCACTGGGATTTGTTGGCCTGCTCTCTGCACTCCGCCAGGGACAGGTATGTGCCAACGGTATCGATGCCATCGGTTCGGGATATAACGTATTCGGCAACACCATGATCCTTGCCGTATTCCCCGAACTTTATGCCATTATTGCCTTTGCTGCAACCTTCCTGATCTCCGGAGCCATCTCGTAAGCCACAGATATCAAGATTTATAAAGAGGCTGTCTCCATTGCGCGAGGCAGCCTCTTTTTTTTATGCCCTGACCAGCACCCCTAAGAGTAGGCATTCCCCCTCCCCTTCAGTCCTTTCCCCATGAAATTGGTTTCACAAATGAATTAAAAAGGAACTTAATCATGATAGGGTTTGGTTCAGAGTTTAGACGTAGTTCAAACGTAGTTAACACGTAGTTCAGACGTAGTTCAGACGTGCACGTACGTCTGAACTACGTCTAAAATTCGTCTCAAGTACGTCTGAATTCCAAGTCTGATTAAACCCCGAAAGGCCCCAGCCAGTATTGTGCTGTAAAATTTTTATGCATGGGTAATGAAGAGAAGGGGCCATTAAGAAGGCTGAAAGACTTCTTCACAAAAGCGGTTTTGTCAATAAAAGCCCCTTATTGTCGGTTGAGTCAATTCTTTATTTGATAAAAATGAAAAAAATGAAAGAATTGTGGGGCAGGATGGTTAAAAGCCTGGAAGGAAGATAAGCATGAACTTGACAAAAAAGGAATTGGTCTAAAAAATACCTTTTGAACCAGTTTAATAGTTTATTTTCCTGAAGCCAGCAAGCCTTCGAGCAGTAGATGATCCCAAGCCCCGATGGGATCACCCTGGTAATAAAAAGCCACGGCATCAATCCACACACCGTCATAATCAGGCTGAAGAAAAGATTCGCGCAGGACGATGCTGGTGTTCATCCCGCCCATGCTGCCCTGGAAATAATCGTACCAGC
>JAAYLH010000064.1 GCA_012521995.1 Bacteroidales bacterium
CGCCCTGCTGGAAGCATACCCCACCCTGGCAACTATCCCTGCCTATATGGACCTAGTAGACCTTTACCGATCCTGATTTTCATCCTTAATACCTACGACATGAAATTGAACCCCCTGCCCTTCCGGGAAAACAAACCGCGCAACACAGGCGTGACAATGGTTATGGACAAAGGGCTGAGCCTGCGACAGGCAGAAGACCTTATGGACACAGCAGGACATCTTATCGACTTCCTGAAACTGGGCTTCGGGACCTCGGTATTCACCCGGAATGTGAAAGAGAAAGTTAAGGTTTATCGGGCCGCAGGAACGAAAGTATTTGTGGGTGGCACCCTTTTTGAAGCCTATGCAGTGCGCGGGCAGGTGGACGACTACCTGCGCTGGATCGACCATCTGGGCGTTGATGCCGCAGAGGTCTCCGACGGCTCCATGCTGATGCCCCACAACGAAAAATGCAAATACATTAGTCTGCTGGCCAGGGACCGAACCGTATTGTCGGAAGTAGGCGCCAAGGAAGCCGATGTGGTGTACGACCCCACCACCTGGGTCACTGAAATGAAAGCCGAACTGGCCGCAGGCAGCAGTTTCGTAATTGCTGAAGCCCGCGAAAGCGGCACCGTGGGCATCTACAACAAAAACGGCAAAGCCGATACGGGCCTCATCGACGACATCAAAGCAGCCATCCCCCCCGAAAAAGTCATCTGGGAAGCCCCCCTCAAGCCCCAGCAGGTGTGGTTCCTGAAACTGCTCGGACACAACGTCAACCTGGGTAACATCGCCCCTGCCGACATTATCCCCCTGGAGACCCTACGCATGGGCCTGCGCGGCGATACCTTCTTCGAATTCCTGCCCGGGGCATTCAACCAATTTAAACTCTCACCAAAATAATCCCTGCCCTGACGGTGGCCAAAACCAGGCATTATTCCATTCCCTCATTTCCGATAACACGAATTCTATGAACCGAAAACTGCCCGACTACCTTGTTTTAGGCGCCAAGGGCATGGCCATGGGTGCAGCCGATGTGATCCCCGGGGTTTCAGGGGGCACCATTGCCTTTATTACAGGCATTTACGAAGAGCTGATCAACAGCATCAAATCAGTCAACGCCTCCCTGTTTCGCACCCTGTTCAGGGAAGGCATCGCTGCCGCCTGGAAGCAGCTCAACGGCAATTTCCTGGTAGCTGTTTTTTCAGGCATCCTCATCAGTATCTTCTCCCTGGCAAGGCTCATCTCCTGGCTGCTCACCAACCATCAGATGCTTGTTTGGGCCTTCTTCTTTGGCCTCATCATCGGCTCAGCCATTTTTGTAGGTAAGAAAATCAAAAAGTGGAACACCCTGACCGTCCTTATGCTCCTGGCAGGAACGACCCTGGCTTATTACATCACCATTGCCACACCAGCCACCACCCCCGAAGCCCTGTGGTTCATCTTTATTTCGGGCGGCGTGGCCATCTGTGCCATGATCCTCCCCGGCATCTCGGGCAGCTTCATCCTGCTGCTGATGGGAAAATACGAATACATCCTCACCGCCGTAAAAGAGTTCAATGCCATGGTGCTGTTGGTATTTGGCCTGGGATGTGTTACAGGCATCATTGCCTTTTCCAACATCATCGCCTGGCTGTTCCGCAAATTCCATAACGCCACTCTGGCCCTGCTCACGGGTTTTATGATCGGTTCGCTCAACAAGCTCTGGCCCTGGAAACAGGTGGTTGAAGAGCGCCTCAACAGCCATGGCGAGCTGGTCCCTTTCCTCGAGCAAAGCATCTCACCGGCGCGCTTTGTTGAGCTCACGGGGCAAAGCACCCTGATGCTCCCCATCCTGGTGTGTGCCCTGGCTGGACTGCTGTTGATCTTTGTCTTTGAAAAGCTTACCCACGGGGTAGGCGAAAAAGCCTGAACCTGATGCGTATCTTTGGCCTTATCGGATATCCCCTGGGGCACTCCTGGTCGGCCCGCTTCTTTAACGAAAAGTTCCGCAGGGAAAACATCTCCGATGCGGTGTATAAGACCTTCCCGATCGAAAGCATTGAAGAGCTGCCAGCCCTGCTGCAATCGGAGCCTGAACTTGCAGGCCTCAACGTGACCATTCCCTACAAGCAACAGGTAATCCATTACCTTGATGCCCTTGGTGGCGCTGCATCAAAAATAAGGGCCGTCAATACCATCCGCATTATCAGGAAAGGAAATAAACCGGAACTTATTGGCTACAATACCGATGTGGATGGCTTCCGGGAAAGCCTGGCCGCCAGTGTAACCCCGCTTCCGCAAAAAGCCCTGGTATTGGGCACAGGGGGCGCCTCAAAAGCCGTTTGCTGGGTGTTGAAAGAACTGGGGTGCGAATATCGCCTGGTCTCACGCAAGCCGTCAGACATACAGATCCTGTCCTACGATGAACTCGACAGGGAAGCCATCCTTGGTCATAGCCTGATCATCAACACCACTCCCCTGGGCATGATGCCCAATATTGAGACCTGTCCCCCCATCCCTTATCAGTGGCTCAACAGTCGCCACCTCCTCTTCGACCTGGTTTACAATCCACCCGAAACCCTGTTCCTGAAAAGGGGAAAAGCACAGGGCTGCAAAACCCTCAATGGCGAAGCCATGCTTACCGGCCAGGCCCTCAGGGCCTGGGAGATCTGGAACCGGTAAAAATGGAAGTTTATTCCGAAAGCTTATTCCATTTGATCCAACCTGCCACCAGCAGGCTGGTCAGCACCAAGCCCAGCACAATGCCATTGAGCGGGTTGACACCCTCTATGGGTTCTTCCCAAAGGCGAGAAATGCCAAACACCAGGGCAAACATGCCCACTACCAGCAAAGACAGGAACATCAGGCGGTCAAGGATGCGCTCAAACCGGCTGGGAGGTTCCTCCATGGCCTCACTTTGCCTCGCCACATAATAAGCACGGTAATAATCACGAGCGGCACTCTGCTGATAAAACACCCTTGCCAATGGCGCACCGTAGGCCAGCCGCAGGTCGTACAGCCGGCGCTTCTCTATATCGGAAAGGACCTGGTAGGCTTCGGTCACCTCCAGGTATTGCGGATTCGACCGGCCCTGGTTCACATCGGGATGCAGGATTTTTGCCTTTCGGCGAAATGCCTTTTTGATGCTTTCCTGTGAAGCATCCTGTGAAACACCCAATATCTTGTAATAATTGGCCAAAGTCCCGGTTTTCTTTCATTAAAGTTACGGTTTCCCCAAGAAAAAATCAAGACTCCCGGTCACGACGGCTCGTTTTCTGCCTTTTTTCCTCCCGAAGGAAGCCCAACGTTAAGGGTGATCTCCGTGGGGTCCTGGAACACCTTCAGGTCGAAAAACGAAACGCGCGAAAGGATATGGTCGAAAATGTCGCTCTGTATGCTTTCGTAATTCACCCAGGCAATATCGTTTGTAAAGGCATAGATTTCGAGGGGGACCCCTTTTTCGCTGGGAGCCAGTTGGCGCACCATAAAGATCATATCCTTGTGGATGTTGGGGTGGTTGGCCAGGTAATTCCTTATATAAGCCCTGAAGGTCCCGATGTTGGTAAGCCTGCGCCCATTGATGGGGACGCTTCCGTCGATGTCATTCTCAAGGTTGTACCGGTCAATCTCAGCCTTCTTGGACGAAATATAATCCTTCAGCAGGTAAACCTTCTCAAACTTTTTCAGCATTTCCTCATCACACACCTTGATGGTTTTGGCGTCAATGTTGATGGAGCGCTTGATGCGCCTGCCGCCCGACTGCACCATCCCCCGCCAGTTCTTGAACGAATCCGACACCAGGGCATAAGTGGGGATGGTGGTAAGGGTGCGGTCGAAGTTTTGCACCTTAACGGTATTGAGGTTGATTTCGATCACATCGCCATCAGCCCCGAATTTGGGCATCTCTATCCAGTCGCCAATCTGCACCAGGTTGTTGGCCGTCACCTGCACTCCGCCCACAAAATTCAGGATGGTATCGCGGAAGATCAGCATCAGCACGGCCGAGGCGGCGCCCAACCCCGTTAGCAATATCCTGGGCGAGCGGTCAAGCACCATAGAGAACACCAGGATGACCACCACAAATATGCCGAGGATCTTCAGCACCTGCATGTATCCCTTTATTGGCCGCGTTTTCGCGATGTCGTAATCCTCGTAAATGGCCTCCAGGGAATTCAACACCGCGAAGGTCACCATCATTACCACGATGATAATATATATATTGGTGAAAAGGGAAATTCGTTCTACCAGGCCCGGGTATTCCGAAAGCAGATCCCTGCCAAACCAGAAAATAATGAGTACGGGCGCCAGGTGCGACAGCCGCGAGAACACCTTTTTTTCAAGAAAGACATCATCCCAGCGGTTGGAACTCCGGCGAATCACCTTGGTAAGGACTACCAGGATGACCTGCTTGGCGATCCAGTTGGCCAGCCAGCTGAACAGAATCAGCAGCAACACAAAAAAAACAGCCTTGACCTGATAGCTTGTCTCAGCGGCCAGACCCATGCCTGAAAACAAGTTTTCGGCAAAACGTTCCATAAATTCAACCATCAATAGTTGCATAAGAAAATCGAATTTGCTAATGAATTACAAATATCACTATTTTTCAAGAGAAATAAAACCCGGCATCCGAATCCGGATTTCCCAGCCGGGGAAAAGCAAACAAAGCAGAAAGGTGTTTAATCGGAATTTTCTATATAAAATCCGGCTAAAACCCTTATGGATAAATGGTTTTCCCAGTTATCACCACTAAAAGAAAGTCGTTTTAGGAAGTAAGCAAATTTGGAGATAAACCGTAGTTTAACCGTACTTTAACCGTTTGTAATTGGTTAAACTACGGTTAAACTACGGTTTATATTCGAAAATTATTCGCATTTCTAATGAAGCTGAAGGGGATTAGAGGCAGGGGAAAACCCTGTCTTCAACTGGGACGATAATTCATCCGTGCTTCGATAAAAAAATTATCTTTGCAGCCCGGTTGCAGCAGGCAGTTGGGGCGCTGTGATCATTGCCGCAGGCTTTTCATTTTGGCCGGGAGCTGGGTTGGGAGAACCCGGGGAGGCTGCACAAACCAACAGAGAACCGGCAGTGTACGGGCGTTTTTTGCAAACATGTATTTTAGAAAACAAAAAAATAAAAACATTTGTCTATCATAAAAAAAATGCCGTACTTTGCACTCCCTTAAAAAAGCGGATAATACAGTCAGAACAAAAAATATTTTCAGAGATGTCACGAATTTGTCAGATAACCGGGAAAAAGCCCATTGTTGGTAATAACGTTTCGCACTCGAATATTAAATCCAAGCGTTGGTTTTATCCCAACATTCAGGAGAAGAAGTTTTTCGTTCCGGAAGAGAATCGCTGGGTTACCCTGAAGGTATCTGCGAAAGGAATCAGGATTATCAATAAAAAAGGGATTTATGCCTGCATCCAGGAAGCACGCAAAAAAGGCTTCATGAAATAGTTTTCTCTTTCTGAAGGGAAAAAACAAGGCTGTCGGTGCGAAACGACAGCTTTTTTTTTATCAACAAATGAAGGTGTTTCCGTGTTAATAATACATAAAACGCTTTGTGCCTGATGACTGTTATTGTAGGTTAAAGAGTTTATCGTTAATTTTACGTTTTGTTTTTAGCTGCCACGATGCAATTTCGAAAGTTATTCCCCTTGCTGATCCTGTTCATCGGCCTTGTGTTTTTCCTGTCGGTGCTGACGGCACAGGGTCAGCGCCGCCCGCGCAGGGTAGTCCAGTTTTCGGGCTTGGTGGTGACAGGCGACAGTTTGGCGCCTGTGCCTTATACGACAGTATGGGTGAAGAACACCCGCAGGGGGACCATCACCGACTTTTACGGTTTCTTTTCCATTGCCGTCTACGAGCGCGACACGCTTCGCTTCTCGTCGGTGGGGTTTAAGGAAGTACTGTATGTGGTGCCCGACACATTAAGCCAGCCAAGGTATTCAGCCATCCAGATCATGAGCCGTGATACGGTGTACTTGCCCGAAACGGTCATATATCCCTGGCCTACCCGCGAGCAGTTTCGCCATGCTTTTATTTATGCTGATATCCCCGATGACGATTACGACCGGGCGATGCGTAACCTGGCCCGGGCCGAAATGAAGGAACGCATGCAGAACCTGCCCATGGACGGGGGAATGAACTACCGCCACGCCATGCAGCAGCAGACCCAGCGCCTGTATTATGCGGGGCAAGCGCCACCCATGCGGATCTTCGATCCCTTCGCCTGGGGCGAGTTTTTCAAGGCCTGGCGTGAAGGGAAATTCAAGCGGCAGGATTAATATTTCTGCGAAAGCAATATTTTCTTTCTCCTGATGTTATTATTTCAGTCATAATAGGGTCTTTGTGAGGATCGCGCAACAGACCACAAATAGCTTTTTATTATTTTTGCGGGGTGAAGCAAATCCGTTACATCTTCCTGGTCCTTTTCCTTGGATTATTCAGTTTCTCTTCGGCTGCGCAACAGTCGTGGGTAGAGGGATTTATCCTGAGCGATGAGGGCGTCCCGCTTGAGTTTGTGAATGTGGCCCTGGAGCACACCACCACGGGCACTACCTCGAACGAAGCGGGTTATTTCCGGCTGCGGGTGCAGCCGGGGCCTGTGGTCTTGTTGGTATCGCACCTTGGATACATCGCCAGGCGGATCACCCTGAACGTAGCTGAGGCTGAGAGCCGCCGGGTCAACATCACCCTGGAACCCACCCTGACGAACCTCCCCGATGTGGAGGTGCGCGAACGCCAGATCCTTTCGACCGACATCACCCGTCTCGACCCCAAGCTGGTGGCGGTGCTGCCAGGGCCCTCAAGCGGGGTGGAGGGCCTTGTAAAGACCTTGCCGGGGGTCTCCTCTACCACCGAACTGTCGTCACAGTATTCGGTGAGAGGAGGCAATTTTGATGAAAACCTTGTGTATGTAAACGGCATTGAAATTTATCGCCCATTCCTGGTGCGCTCAGGCCAACAGGAGGGGCTGAGCTTTCTGAACAGCGACCTGATCAACGCGATAAACTTCTCGGCAGGAGGCTTCGATGCCCGTTTTGGCGATAAGATGGCCTCGGTGCTCGACATTGAATATCGTAAACCTGAAACTTTTGCAGGCTCGTTCTCGATGAGTTTACTGGAAGGTTCGCTCCACCTGGAAGGGCTGAGCAGGGACAAGAAGACCACATTTCTTTTCGGACTCAGGCATAAATCGAACCAATACCTGCTGGGCACCCTGGACACCAAGGGCGATTACAAACCTGCGTTTTCTGACGTGCAAACCCTGGTGACCCACCAGCTGAACGAGAAGTTTGAACTCAGCTTCCTGGGCAACTTCAGCAACAACCGATATCTTTTTCAGCCCGTAGTGCAAAACACCCGGTTTGGCACGGCAACAGAAGTCAGGCAGCTCACGGTATATTTCGACGGGCAGGAAGTGGATAAGTTCGTCACGGCCATGGGGGCCTTTTCCGTCAAGTACACCCCCCTGGAAAACATGAACCTGCGGTGGACTACCAGTATTTTCCAGACCGACGAGACGGAAAACTTCGACATCCTGGGGCAGTACTGGCTGTACAGGGTGGAAACAGATATGAGCCAGGACGGCTTCGGACAGCCAAGCGGGGAAGCCCTGGGCGTGGGGTCTTTCCTGAACCACGCCCGCAACTATCTGAATGCCATTGTCTGGAACGCAGAGCACCAGGGGGAATGGAGGCTGGAAAATCACCTGCTGCGCTGGGGAACGAAGTTTCAGCACGAGGACATCTTCGACCGTCTGCAGGAATGGACCCTGATCGACTCCTCAGGTTATTCGCTGCCACGCCCTCCCGATGACCAGATCCTGCTACAGGACACCATATCGGCCCGCATAGGCCTGAAGACGAACCGCCTGTCGGGCTTCATACAAGACACCTGGGATATTGACGCCAGCCACGGCCGTTTTGCGGTTACGGCGGGGTTACGCATGAATTACTGGGACTTCAATCATCAGTTTCTGCTCAGCCCGCGCGCCACCGTGCTTTATAAACCTTTGGCCATACCCCGCTGGGCCTTCAGGGCATCAGCAGGATATTATCATCAGCCCCCGTTCTACAGGGAACTGCGCAACTTTAAGGGCGAGCTGAATCACGACATCGAAGCCCAGGAGTCGATCCATTTTGTGCTGGGCTCGGAATACAACTTCACAGCCTGGAACCGTCCCTTTAAATATACCACCGAGGTTTACTACAAACAGCTCAACAACCTGATTCCATATGAGCTTGACAATGTCAGGATCAGGTATTACGCCGAGAACCTTGCTTCGGGCTATGCCACCGGCATTGACATGAAGGTGAACGGGGAGTTTGTGCCGGGGGTGGAGTCATGGGCGAGCCTGTCGCTGATGAAGGCCGCCGAGGAGATAGAAGGTGCCTTCTATACCGACAGCTTAGGCAACAAAACGCCCGCGGGCTATATCCCCCGCCCCACCGACCAGCGGGTGAACTTCAGCCTGTTTTTCCAGGATTTCCTGCCACGCAACCCCACATACAAAGTACAGGTGGGCTTCATTTTCGGGACGGGCCTTCCCTTTGGCCCGCCTACTTATGAGCGTCAGCGCGACACCCTGCGCATGCCCGCCTACAGAAGGGTCGACATAGGCTTCTCCAAACAACTCATCGGCGAAAACACCAGCTTCTCCGAACGTAACCCCTTGCGGCATTTCAACAATATGTGGATTTCGGCAGAGGTATTCAACCTGCTTGAGATGAATAACACCATTTCCTACCTTTGGATCAGGGATGTGGAAAACCGTCTTTTTGCGGTGCCCAGTTACCTGACGAGCCGGCTCATCAATGTGAAGTTGGTAGCCCGTTTTTGAGAATCCCTGCCTTTTTGTCACCCCCCTGTCAGTTCAGCGGCTGAAATAAGCGGACATATTTTCCAATAAGACCCTAAAAAGACAGTTGGCACAATGATTGAAAGTCATTGACCAAAAATTACATCCGAGAACACTCAAAACATCATAAAAAAATGGGAAAAATTATTGGTATTGACTTAGGAACGACCAACTCATGCGTAGCTGTAATGGAGGGGAACGAGCCTGTGGTGATCCCCAACAGTGAGGGCCGCCGCACCACGCCTTCCATTGTGGCATTCACGGAAAATGGAGAAAGAAAAGTAGGTGACCCTGCGAAACGGCAGGCCATCATAAACCCCACCAAAACCATCAGCTCGATCAAGCGCTTGATGGGGGAAACCTTTGATTCTTCTGAAAAAGAAAGAAATCGTGCCACCTATACTGTGGTTAAGGGCGACAACAACACCCCTCGGGTAAAAATCGATGACCGCCTCTACACCCCGCAGGAGATCTCGGCCATGGTGCTTCAAAAAATGAAGAAGACCGCTGAGGATTATTTGGGGCAGGAAGTAAGCGAAGCCGTCATTACGGTTCCCGCATATTTTAACGACTCCCAGCGTCAGGCCACCAAGGAAGCCGGTGAGATCGCCGGGCTGACGGTTCGCCGCATCATAAACGAACCCACGGCAGCCTCTTTGGCCTATGGCCTCGACAAGAAAAACAAGGACATGAAGATTGCCGTCTTTGACCTGGGCGGCGGTACATTCGATATTTCTATACTGGAACTGGGCGATGGCGTATTTGAGGTTAAATCCACCCATGGGGACACCCACCTGGGAGGCGACGATTTCGACAATGCAATCATCGACTGGCTGGCAGATGAATTCAAGAAAGATGAAGGCATAGACCTGCGCATGGATGCCATGGCCAAGCAGCGCCTGAAGGAAGCTGCTGAGAAGGCCAAGATTGAGCTTTCGAGTTCAACCACCACCGAGATCAACCTGCCCTATATCATGCCTGTTGACGGGATTCCAAAACACCTGGTGCGCAGTCTTTCGCGCAGTATGTTTGAACAACTGATCGATAAGTATGTACAGGCCACTCTTGAGCCCTGCAAGCTTGCCCTGAGGGATGCAGGATATACGGCCAACGATATTGATGAAGTAATCCTGGTAGGCGGTTCAACGCGTATCCCCAAGATTCAGGAAGTGGTAGAGAAGTTCTTTGGCAAGAAGCCCTCCAAAGGAGTGAACCCCGACGAAGTGGTAGCTGTTGGTGCTGCCATCCAGGGCGCTGTGCTTACAGGCGAGATCAAGGATGTGCTGTTGCTCGACGTGACTCCGCTTTCGCTGGGCATTGAGACCTTGGGTGGGGTCATGACCAAACTGATTGAAGCCAACACCACCATCCCCACCAAGAAGACGGAAGTATTTTCTACGGCCTCTGACAACCAGACTTCGGTAGAGATTCACATCTTGCAAGGAGAACGCCCGATGGCCCGCGACAACCGTACCATTGGACGCTTCCACCTGGATGGCATCCCGCCGGCACCCCGAGGGCTCCCGCAAATCGAGGTCACCTTCGACATTGACGCCAATGGAATCCTGAACGTCTCGGCAAAGGACAAGGCAACAGGCAAATCACAGCAAATCCGCATTGAAGCCTCCAGCGGTCTCAGCGACAGCGAGATCGACCGCATGAAGAAGGAAGCGGAAGCCAACGCAGAAGCCGACCGCAAGCTGAAGGAAGAAATCGACAAGTTGAATGCTGCCGACGGACTGATTTTCCAGACAGAAAAGCAGTTGAAGGAATTTGGCGACAAGGTTCCAGCGGAAAAAAAGGCCCCCATTGAACAGGCCCTGGCCGACCTTAAGGAAGCCCATAAGAATAAGGACCTTGCAGCCGTTGACACAACCATGGCCGCCCTGAACAATGCCTGGCAAGCTGCCAGTGCAGAAATGTACCAGGCCACCCAGCAGCAGGGACAGCCTGGCGCCGACCAGCAGCAGTCAGACCCCGGCGACCAGGGAAAGAACGACGGAGAAGTGACCGACGTAGACTTTGAAGAAGTAAAATAACAACACTTCATAAAATAAAAAAGAGGCCGTCTCAAATCAATACGCTGAGACGGCCTCTTTTTCTTTTTCTATTTTTGAAAGGATGTCTAGATTTTCTTTTTGCAGGATATTTTTGCCTGTAAATAGGGTGAAAAAGAAGAAAG
>JAAYLH010000065.1 GCA_012521995.1 Bacteroidales bacterium
AAGAGCAGTCCAAAGACTTTTTCTGTTACGGCCCCTGGTTTTCCGGCTACACCAGCTAAGGCATAACCTTCAAACTTTCCGCTGGAAGTACCCGAAGGCACCCCTTCCCGGATGAAGTGTCGTTTTTCTAAGGACCTTTGAGGGGCTTCCTGTCATGTGTTTCTTCTGCTTTTGTCCTTTCCTTTCGGTCCGGCTGCCAGCTGTAGAAATCATTAACAGCATCCTGTCTCAGGGCAAATCCGTTTGGCCCGGGGGCTTCCTGAATTTCAGCATCTCATCCTTTGCCGAAGCTTGGGATTGATTTGCTGCCTCCGACTCAACCTTTTAAAGAGCGCTGGGCGATCTTTGCGTGATTGACCTTGCCTTTCGTTGCACGCCTCGCAGCGTGGTATCAGGGCAGGAACTTCGGCTCCTCAAACTGGCAATCCTTTCGGTTTGTTCGATCCGGTCTGACGCTCACCTAAGAACGCCATCCTTCTCCCGGTTTTTTGGAGCGGCCTTTTATCGCTCGCCTGGTTCAACAAATATACAACCCTAAATCAACGTAAAGCAAGTTTTTTTGCCTCTTTTAATGCACTTGTTATCAACCAGTTTTATTAACAATTGTTTATAACTATACTGCCTGCTCCTGGTGCTTGTTTGCGGGAGGTTGTTAAGGAAAAATCGAGCGTTATTAACAATTAATTCGAAAAAGTTATGAACATCTTTGGCGGGGAATAGTCAAATAATCCCTTTAAAAAAAGGGTATTGGTAAGGAATTTTTTTCTTTAAGAAAGGAGATTAACAACCTGCCCTCATCCAGGCCGGTCTGGAAATTTCTTCTTCCCTCGGGCTGGTTTGCATAAAACGCAGGTAAACAAAGCGGGCTTTTTCATCCTTAAAGAAAGCGTGGGCAGGATCAAAGTTGTCGATGGCAAACCGGCGGGCCATATCAAATGTTCCGCCCAATACCTTCACTTCCTTTATTCCACGGGATAGCAAGAGCATCCTGGCCTTTTGAGCCGTGGCCTCTTCCCCGGCATAGAGCACAGGGGTCTTTTTTCCTGCTTTTCTTATTTTTTTTAGACTTTGTTTGTCCAGGAGCTTTTCAAAGGGAATATTAACCGCCCCTGGAATTTGACCCTGAGCAAAAGCCTGTTCGTCGCGCAGGTCAATGAACAAATAGTCTGGGGCCTTATCTCCCGCGATGGCTTCGTGAAGCTGGGCGTAATTCATAAAATATCCCTGCCCATCGAATTCGGTCATTACCTGTCGGTTGCTGAGCTTGTAGTTGCTGGAAAAAATAAAGTTTGCAGCGAGCCCGCCCAGCAGGATGGCAAAAAACAGGAATGCACCGTTATTTAAGGTTTTGTTGCTCATACTTGATTTTTTTTTGGTTTAACAACCGCCAGCGCCGCCAACGATCTCCACTGTCTGAATGACAGGCTGTGGTCTTTCAGGAGCTTTTTCAATGGCATTGCCTTCCTTGAAGTAATCCCTGGCTTCCAGCACAAAGCGCTGGTAAAAGTTCTCTTCGCAATTGAGCGATCGTTCATCTTTGATCGGGGTGTTGAACACATATTCGAAGAGGTTGTTCAACCCACCGTCAAGGATGTAAATGTTTTTGGTACCAGCCCGCTTTGCAGCCGACCAGGCCAGTTCAGCAGCGCTGTTTCCGAATCCGTAGAACACCAGCTGAGCCTGATTTTCCTTTAAGAAATTCCTCCAGGTTCTTTCAAACAGGCTGTTGAGCGGGATGTTGAGGGCCCCGGGGAGGGAATACTGCTGAAAGTCCTCTGGTTCGCGTACGTCAATCAGGATCATCGATTTGTCACGGGTCATAATGCGGAAGGAGACCTCCTGCGGGCTTAAGAAACGTTCAGGGTTCTGCATTTCGGCCAGGAGCTGCCTGGAGGAAAGTTCACCCGGGCTGCTGTGGCGTTCGCCGGGGAGAAAGAGGTAAATGGCAGCCAACAGGAACAACAGGAGAGCGGGCAGAACATATGAAGGTCTTTGCTTCTTGATATCGGGTTCGACCTTATTGACGCGGTCTTCGATGATCTGGGTAAACACAAAGGCCAGAAGGGCCACCAGGGTAAAGATAAATGCAAAGAGGTTTCTGGAGATTCCCAGGGAATCGTAGGCCAGGAGGTTGCCGAGAAACTTGCCTGAATAAATGGGCTCGAAGGTGTCGTAGAAGTGGCCGAAGAAGAAGATGCCAATGAGGGCTCCCAGGATAAAGAGCATGGCATCGATTTTACCGATGACAGCAGCCACAATACTGGTTCCCGGGCAATAGCCGCCCAGGATAAATCCTACCCCCATGATGGCCCCGCCCACCAATGCTGACCAGAGGTAGAGTGGATTGATGTATACCAGGCTCATGTCGATAAAGCCCAGGTAGCTGAGGAAAAGCATGCCAATCATGGCAGTAATGCCTGCAGTAAAGAATACGCGCAGGACTACGAAGTCATAACCGTAAAAAACGCCTGCCAGCTTTCGCGAGGAAGAGAACCCCGCCGATTCAAGGACATAGCCAAAGCCGATACCGAGAATCAGGGCAAAGAACAGGTTCAGCTGCGGGTTTACCAGTCCTTCCGGGATAAATGGTGCCATAGTGAAGGTTGTTTAGGTTAGATCCATAACTTTCTGAAAAACCAGGCCACCATATATCCAGTGGCGAAGATGGCCATCATGGTCAGGATGCCGCCGCTGGACAGGACGGCCATTCCGCTGAGGGCGGCACCGCTGGTGCAACCGCGCCCAAACTGGGCTCCCAGACCGAATAGGGCGCCCCCGATAATGGCAAAAACAGCGCGGGTGGCAGGTTTAATACGCGGCCCCCTTTCCATTTTCAGGCCCATACGTTGGCCTGCAGCACCGCTGACAAGCCCCCCGATGATCACACCCAGGGAAAGGAAGACCAGCCACGAGAGCAAGGGGTTTTCACCTGAGGTAAAAAAATCGGCATAAAAGGGCGATTTGGCCGCATACTCGGGTGCGGCAGTTACTACGCTGGCAATTACAACGCTTTTCATGGTTCCGCTGGCCCCAAGCCCCCGTCCCGTGATGACGTATGCGGCAAGTAACACCAGCCCCAACAGGAATCCTGCCAGGTAGGAGTTCAAATAGTTCTTGGGTTTATTTTCCATATCATCAGGCATTTACATTTTTTTCAAGCTTTCAAATCCTTTCTTTCCGGGTCAGCAACCGCCCTGAACTGTTGTGGTTTCTACCTCCAGGGCGGGGGTGGCCATATCGGTGCTTATTTGCTGCAGGACATCGGTTGCCAGGGGAAAGTTTTGGAGATGAATTTCAGAAAAAGAACGGCCCGCAGGCTGGGTCAGGTTCAGGGTTTGGTGCATGAAACTATTGGCCCCGTATTCAAGGCTGCGAATATCATAGCCCATCACTGCAAGGAAGGCATTGGCATAGGCAGCATTCTGGCCTGTGAAGCAATACACCACAATGGGCCTGTCGGTGTGAAGGGTCAGGATGTCGGCCTGGCTGTGGAATGCTTTTTTCGGATCGTACTGGATAGCGCCCGGCAGGTGACCCTGATCATATAATTCTTTTGGCCAGTAGTTGATCACGTAATAATCCTCGGTTTGCAACAGCAAATCCATATAGTTGACCACCAGGTCTTCCCAGTTCATCTCGAGTGCTTTCTGAGCCTGAACCCTGAGTATTTCATATCCTGAAGTTTTGCCGGTATTGAGGGCGGGGAGCTGCCCTGGTTCCCTTTTCGGGTGGGACGCCACCTCGAGGTTGCCGATCATATCATCGGAAATATTGGCCAACCAGTGACGGCGTGCGATGCTTTCGTTCCAGGCGCTCATCCCAAACCTAAGGTTAAACGTATTGTCATAACCAAGCATTCGCAGGATGGCTGTAACGTAACCCGATAAATGAGCGTTATTGCAGACAATGGCGATTTTTTCAAAACTGCCGGGGTCGATCTGGTTCTCAAAATAATCAAGGATGTCTTCCGGAAGGACATTGACAGCATGCTCAATATGCCCGCGGTTGAAATCGCTGATGGAACGCACATCAATGACCAGGTAATTGGAACCCTTCAGCTTTTCATAGATTTCAGGGGCGTCAATAAAGAATGGGGCGGAGGGGTGATTTACAATATCACCGTTTTCCTCAAGGTATTGCAGTAATAGGGCAGCGTCTTCACTGCTTCCGTTTAGGTTTTCCTGATTAGAGGGGCTTGAACAGGCTAACATTGCCGCAGCCAGAAACAGACTAAGACCGGCCTTTTTTATGAATGCTAAATGTGCCATAAGGAGTATGTTTTGGAATAGGTACTGATGTAGGTTTTCAAAAATTTCGAATTAAAGGGTTTCAGGCTTTTCAGGATGATTGTGTTTTTGCCCGAGGGTATCTTTTGCTGTATTTATATCGTGGGTCTCGGTTTCATCGGTTTCCAGTTCTTCCCATCCCGTAAGCATTGCCTTGAGGTTGGAAGAGATGGTGTGTCCGGTGGTGATCAGGTAGAGGTGAACGATGACAAAGGCTACCAGGATAAAAGCTCCCAGGGTATGTGCCAGGGCAACCCGTTCAAGACTCCTGATACCCAGGCTGACCACCTCGCCATCTTTAACGTAGCGGAAGTACATATAGGCCAGGCCGCTGATAATCATTACGGGGAAGATGAGGATTTTGAGTGATAGGTATACCAGTCGCTGCAAGGGATTGAGTTTGCTGAGGGTGGTTTTGCGGGTAGGGTGGGGGGCATTGCGGAAGATGCCAAAGATATAATATTCGGCCTGGGCCTTAAGGTTTTTGGTGGTTGGCAAGTATTGACGCCATTCACCCGTGGTGAAATGCCAGAAGATTGTGAAAATGGTGAGGATGATAAAAGCCCAGGCAGCATTGTTGTGGAGGGTTACTGCCGTTTCAAAGCCAAAAAGATTCAATGATCCGTGGATCTCAAAGCCTGTCAGGGCCAGAAACAACACCAGGAAAGCCTGGGTCCAGTGCCAGAATCTTTCGTATGCCTTGTAAATGTATACTTTTTCAGTTGCCATCGTGTCAGTTCTTAATGGGATTGTTTCTGTTTCTTGTTCGAGATAAACCTTATTGTGGCGTGGGTAATCACGCCCAGTAAGGATAGAATGATCATCAGTTTGCCGAATAAGTCGAGGGTCGCATTGTAGGTTTGCGAGGGGATATAGGCATCTTCTACCATCTGCATCCTCCCATCGTTGCGCGTGTGGCAGTCCTGGCATTGCAGTGCCTGCTCCTTGGGAGATATCATATGGTTGACCGGGAGGAACATCTCGGTCGTGATAAAGTCATATGTCCCACTGTAAGGACGGTTGAGGTACTTCATGCCTTCAATAATTGCCCTTTCCCAGTCAAGATCGACCCAGAGGGCGCCTTCGCCTTCCTTTGGGGCCCAGAGTTTGGCCTGAAGGATTGAAAGGTAGACTTTGTCGAAGGGTTGGCGTCCGCGGTGCACTTTAGCGGGAATGATTTTTGATTCAGGATCATCGTACGAACCCAAAAGTGTATTGATCTTAACCGCGGTTTTTGTGGTGTCGATTTTATCGGAAAGCAAGTGATGATCGGCCGTGCCGTTAAACCAAAAATATTCGGGGACCACGTTGGTTTCCCAGGCGAAATCGCCCTTAATAGATGTATAGGTTGCGTTTCCCAGGCTGTCGAGCAATTCAAAAGCTTTTCCTTCCAGCCTTTGGCCTGCGGTCGACCAGTCCCAGTTCATTTTAGTGGCATTCACCTTTGCATAAATGGGGATATGACAGGTTTGGCATGCCACCTTAGCCCCATGGGTATTCAGGGTTTGGTTGATGTGGGGGGTAGGGGTATGGCAATCTTCACAGAGCACCCGGTTTCTGTTTTCAGAAGATACGGCATAATATTTGCCCTTCATTCTGTGGTTTTCTGCTGTATGGCAGTCAACGCAATTCATGTTTCCCCCGTCAACTCCCATATGCACATCCACCTCCCGGGGAGCTGTCAGCAAGGCCATTTCCAGATCGCCATGCTTTACGTTATTTCCGCCGCCCCCATAAAAGTGGCAGTAGCCACAGGTTTTTTTTGTTGGCCTGCCAACGTTTTGGGCAATGGCCGAAAAATCCTGCCCAGGGGTAGGATACCCTGCTCCTCCGCTCAGCTTCTCGTAGGTGCCGGTATTGTCGTGGCAAACGAGGCAATCAATATTATAGGGGTTCTCAAAATCAAAACTTTTGTCAGCATAACCGTAGCCTGCATGGCATTTGTTGCAGCTTCCTTCGTTGGAAAATATCCCGGTGCAGAAGTTATTCAGCAGGGTCTTCTTACCCAGGTATGTAACTCCTCGCCCGGGAGTGTACTCTTCGCGTTCCCAGGTGAAGTGAGAACTCATTAGAAGTTCTTCACCGCGCTCGGTATGGCAGGAAAGACATGCCGCAGTGATTTCGTGGGGGTTTGTGAATTCTTGCTGCAAAACCTCATGTTTGCTGTGATCCACTGAGGGAACATGCGGAATGGAATAATCTTCGCGCAATTCCTCCAGGAGCTTGTTTTCCGTTGAAGCTTGGCGCAACACCACTGTAATAATCAGCAGAGGCACGATCACTGCAAGGATAAATGTAATTATGTTTTTCATCTCAAAAGGATTTGGGACTTATTGCAGGGAAAAAGGAAGTTTTTCTTTTTTGAAGGATTATTAATAAAACATACAAATATATACATGTAAATGGAAAACTAAAAGGTATCCGGCTGTTTTTTTGACATGGCATTTGAGTATGCTTTTCGCTGAAATTCAATACAATGATACATAATTTTTAATAAGAATAAATAAAAATTTTCCCATAAATAAAAAATATTGATTAGGATTGAGCAAGTAAAGGAATACCTTGCTATAAAGAAGCTTTTCATTAAAAGAAATTCCCGAGCCCCAAGGGAGTTTTTCGGGAGGGAACAGAAAAATATCGTAAATTCGGATGGAATTTTGTTTGTTAACCTGCTCAACCTATGTCGAAGCCCGATCATACCTGCATTTTTGTAGTAGAAGACGACCTGATGTATTCCAGAACGATTCTGCATTTGCTCGAGTCGCGTAATTTCTTGAATGTGCGATTGTTTTCGCATGGGGAGGAATGCCTGGAGCATCTACACCTGGACCCTGATGTGATCCTTCTTGATTACTGGCTTGGCGATGGCAAAAAGAATGGGATGGAGGTGATGGAAGTCATTCGCCGTAAGTCGCCCAAGACTAAAGTGATCTTTCTTACGGCTATGGATAACCTTAAAATCGCCCAGCAGACCATGGCCATGGGTGCCTATGACTATGTGGTGAAAAGCGAAAGCGCCTTGGAACGGGTGAAAAACTTGCTGCGCCGCATTGTCTTCGAAAATCAAATTCAGGAGGAAAATAGAGTCCTTCGGAGGAGCAGAAGATTGATCCTTGTCTTTATTTTTTTGCTTATCGTTGGTTTGGCAGGCATTTTGCTATTAAAACAATATTGAAATCGGGCTTTATTGGTTTTTTATATAAAAAAATACACTCCCTGTATAATGTATGTGTTTATTTTATTAATTTTATTCGTTCAAATTTATTTTTATTAATTTTTAAAACGAATAAAATGAAAAGATTTATTCATTCTGCCATTTTTTCGAAAATGGCCTTTTCTTTCATCTTGATCCTGTTAGCCGGGACCGCCTTTTCACAGAAAGCCCTGCAGCCCTTTGACGACTGGACTGTCCAGGTGCTCAATCAATTAAGGACTTATGAAGACCGACTTGACCTAAGTAATCAGTCGCATGAAATTGTAACGGGCCAGCTTAACGATGATGGAACGGAATGGATCAATATTGAAATTCCGGCAGGCAAAACCTATTACATCCTCGGGGTGTGTGACAATGATTGCTTTGATCTTGACCTGGAATTGTATACCATCGATAACTCCATGCTCAGCCAGGATGTGGAGACTGACGATTATCCCCTGGTTTCAGTGACTCCTTCTGAGCAAACAGTGTACAGGATTAAAGTGGTTATGGCCAATTGTTCGAGTGGGCCGTGTCGATATGGGCTCGGCGTTTATAAAAGCGAATAGCTTCCCTTTCACGTTTTTAATAGATCTATAAGGAAAGACGGGTGGATGGCTTTTCAACCGTCTTTTTTGGTTTTTTGCGCGCCTTATTTTCGAATGCCTTTCCGTTCCTTTTTGTTTTTAGAATTAGTTTTTAGCAATCATGTTGAGAATTTTTATCTTTTCTTTGGGGAGTATTTTATAACTTGGCAAAAAATAATTTCAGGCCATGAGAAGGAAACGGCTCGTGATTTTGAGTGGATCGGGAATCAGTGCTGAGAGTGGTATCCGAACCTTTCGCGACAGCGGTGGGCTTTGGGAAGAATACGATATCTCGGAGGTTGCCACCCCTGATGCGTGGGAGCGCAACATGGATCTGGTGCTGAGGTTTTACAATGAGCGGCGCAAGCAACTGCTTGGGGTCAGGCCCAATGCAGCTCATTATGCTCTTGCAGCACTGGAAGCTTATTTTGATGTCCACATCATCACCCAGAACGTGGATGACCTCCACGAAAGGGCTGGTTCGAGCCATGTAATGCATTTGCACGGTGAGCTGAAGAAGGTCAGAAGCACGCTTGACCCTGAGCTGATTTATACCCTGGATGGGTGGGAGCTGAAAAAAGGCGACCTTTGTGAACTGGGTTCTCAATTAAGGCCCCACATCGTTTGGTTTGGGGAAGCCGTACCAATGATTCCTGCTGCGGCTGATCTGACGTCTTCGGCTGATATTTTCCTGATCGTGGGGACTTCGCTCAACGTATATCCCGCGGCAGGCCTTGTGGGTTATATCAGGAAAGGGACCCCCATCTACCTTATCGATCCCTCTGATGTGGAGGTTGCACATATCCCTAATCTTACCTTCCTGAAGGAAAAGGCCACCATTGGAATGGAAAAAATGAAGAAGATTCTTCTGGAAAAACACATTAAGGGAGAATAGTTTGATGCGCAAATTATCAATGGATGAACTGGCCCGGAAAACCGCTGAAGAATTTCGGCAATCTGCTAAGTTTCCCCTGGTGCTGGTGCTGGATAATGTCAGGAGTATGATGAACACAGGTTCGCTGTTCCGCACTGCCGATGCCTTTCTGTTGCAGGGCATCGTATTGTGCGGGATTACGGCGACCCCACCCCACAGAGAGATTCAGAAAACCGCCCTTGGTGCCACCGAGACGGTTTACTGGAAGTATTATGAGGAAACCACCGAGGCCATTCTAGACCTGAAAAAACAAGGATTTAAGATCTTTGCGCTTGAACAGGCGTCAGGCAGCATGAATCTGAAGGATTTCAGACCTGAGGCCCGTGAGCACTATGCGCTGGTGTTCGGAAATGAGGTCAAAGGGGTGGATGAACAGGTGCTGGCATTATGCGATGGCTGCCTGGAGATACCCCAGTTTGGTACCAAGCATTCGCTTAATGTTTCCGTAACTGCAGGGATGGTTGTTTGGGATTTCTTCTCGAAAATGAGCTAAGCGCCTTCTTTCTGCTGCTGGTCGTGGTCGGCCTGGAATTTAAATCCAAGGCGTTTTGCCGTGCGGACCTTCATGTTGAAGGAGTTTTCCATCATGTCGGATACGCTGGTTTCCTTGATCAGATCATAGGGCGGCACCAAAAGGTCGAAGTCGAGGCTGTAGCGCATGGCTGATTCGATGATGTCTCGCATGGCCTGCTGGCTGATGGGCTCACCCATGAACTGGTTGTAATAGAACTTTGTCTGGTGTTTCCCTTCCACCAGGAAGAATCTTTCCTTGTTGATGAAAACCCTTGCCACCAGGTAGCCGATGTCGTTCATGCGGTTGTATCTGAAGCTGTCGGCCAGGAAGTTGTAAATGTGTATCACCCCGCAATATGAACGTTCAGGATCTTCGATGACATAAGGCGTTTTCATGACCTCGTGCACCCTAGAGAACTCAAATACGTTGGTGTGCATGGTAAAGATCAGTGAATCGCCTGAAAATCGAAGCTCGCACTCAAATTCTCCCTTGTCACGAAACTCCACCTTAAAAGGAAGCTCGTCATGGGTCAGTTTCTGCTCTGCCTCAAAGCGGATCAGGTCTGCAACCATTTTAAATTCCTTGAATACTTCGAACGTGTTGTGGTATACTTTCCTTTTGAGCACTGATTTGTTTACCAGTTTGGTATAAATGGTTCCATTGTTGTTTTCCATTGAATAAAGCTTGTAATGGGTTATATAGGTTCCAAAAGTAAGAAAATGTCAATACAAGCCGAAGGCTTTTTCCCAATTAAACCAAAAAAATCAGTTATTCAAACAGAAAGGAGATCATGATGGATTTGGAGTTCAGGCGGTCAATTGAGGTATGAAACATGGGGTAGGTTATTGCTCCTTTTCTAATAAGGTTTTGTAGACCAAAAGCAGCTTTTATTTCCGTTGAAAATTTAAAATAGGGAAAATAATAGTCGAAGCCTAGCCCTAACTCATAATGAAAGTCATTTTTTGCGCTCCGGGAATAAATGGTGCCTTCATTGCCCTCATCCTTATATTCATTGGAGGAGAGGTCTGTGGAAAATTTGAAACCTCCCAATACATAAGCCCTTGCATTGTTTATCCTGACAGATTTGAATTTCAGGTGCAGGGGGAACTCAATGGTAGTAACCTCAAATTTTTGTTTGATTACACCTGCGTCAACTTGATTACTTGTGGCTTTTTGATATTCGTAAACGATGCTGCGGTCGCCAAAGGCCAAGGTAGGGACAAACCGCAAATCAAGCATCGAAGTAATTTTAAGATTGGAAATAATGCCAATATGGAAGCCCAGATCGGGTTCAGGCCTTACAGTGTAAAAGGAACCATAGGTTGGATCTCCAGGATTGTCATTGTTTAGTTCCCGCAAGGACTCGGCAGGTTTAAGCGCAAAATTCATTTGGTTAAAACCCAGTGAGAAACCGAAGTGATAAGGCCTGAAATCGAGTTCTTCTCGGTTTTGAAATGAAAAGGCTTTACGCTGAGCTATAAGGCTTTGCGTGCCTGAAAAAAAGAAAAGAAAAAGAAAAAATCCAACGGCAATCAGTTTCCTGTGTTTCACGCTTATAATGATGTGTTGTGGTTTAATATGAAACGATAAAGCTTGTCACTTATTGTAATCAGGGAGCCAGTCTTTTAATGGTCCATTGACTCCCGCTTTTTTCATACACAAGACGGTCGTGCAGCCTGCTTTGGCGGCCCTGCCAAAACTCCATCCGTTCAGGGATTAAGCGGAAACCACCCCAGTAAGGAGGACGGGGTACCTCTCCTGCTTCATACTTCTTTTCAAAATCCCTGAATTGTTGTTCCAGGAAGTGTCTCCCCGTGATCTCTTTGCTCTGGGGCGAGGCCCAGGCCCCAATCTGGCTGCCTTTGGGCCTTAGGGCAAAATATTCATCCGATTCCTTTACCGAAACCTTTTCCACCCTGCCTTCCACCCGCACCTGTCGCTGGAGGTCCAGCCACAGAAACAATAGACTGGCATGGGGATTGTCTTTGAGTTCGGCGGCCTTGTCGCTTCGGTAATTGGTGTAGAATACAAAGCCGTTCTCGTCAAGGGCCTTGAGCAAAACGACCCTTGCCCGTGGCTTGCCTTCCCTGTCAGCAGTGGCCAGCGTCATTGCGTTGGGTTCGGCAATACCGCTCTCCAAAGCCTGGTCAAACCAATGACCGAACTGGCTGAAGGGGTGGGGGTGAGCCACTGTTTCGTCAAAGGTGGCTGCGGCGTACTCCTGCCTTAAATATGCCAGGTTTTTCCTAACCATAGCGCATTATTTGCTAAAAATTTCGAGGGCTTCCTGTAGCAACTGCTCCCTGTTCACGGGAACCACGCCCACATGCTCGCAGACGAGGCCTCCTGCCAGGTTTGCCAGACGTGCTGTAATTGTTGCTGAGGCACCTGCTGCCAGGCACAGGGCTGCTATACTTATTACGGTGTCTCCTGCCCCCGACACATCGGCAATCTGCCTGAAATGGGCAGGGATATGCTCGAAGTCAGGCTGGGAACTATTTTTGGAGAGCAGGTAAACAATCCCTTTATCTGAAAGGGTGGCCATCACCATCCTTGCCCCCAGCTTTTTCTGGAGAATGCCGATGGCTTCCCTCGTGGCTTCATTCGTTTCGGGGTCACTGTCGAGCTTCAGGCCTTCACGCAGCTCCTTCAGGTTGGGCTTGAAAAGATCCGCATCCCGGTAATGGAGAAAGTTCTTTTTTTTGGGATCGACTACAACAGGGATGCTGTATTCATGCGCCAGGCTGGTGACTTGATGGATCAGGGCAGGGGTAATGACCCCTTTATCGTAGTCTTCGAAAACGACGACGTCGGCCTTACCCGCCTTGATCATTTTACTGACCCCCTCAAACAGGGCTTGGGTTTCAGCGGCAGCCAAATCCTGTTCCTGTTCTTCATCGACCCGCAGCAACTGGGCATTGTTTCCAATGATCCTGTACTTTATGGTGGTAATGCGCTGGCTGCTTTCGAGGATTCCCGCGCAAGTCATTTCTTTTTCCTTCAGCAGGTCCAGGAACTGAGCCCCCTTTTCATCTTTGCCTATGACCGAGCAAAGTATGGGCGTAGCGCCCATGCCTTGAATGTTCAGGGCCACATTGGCAGCTCCGCCCATGCGGTTCTCCCGCTTCTTCAGGGCCACCACAGGCACCGGAGCCTCAGGCGAGATACGTTCGACCTTACCCCAGAGGTAGGCATCGATCATTACATCGCCAAGGATCAGCACCCTCAGGCCTTTAAATTGCTCAAACAGCTCGCGGATGTTGTCTCTTTCAAGCATATTCCCCATTCAGAAAGTAGCAGCATTTATGAAAATTATTCCAGTTCTGCCAGTGCCTTTTTTAACCTGCTGACGGCTTCAATGAGCAAGTCATTGGAGGTGGCATAGGAGAAACGAATACATTCAGGATCTCCGAATGCATCCCCGGGGACAAGGGCTACTTGGGCCTTGTTCAGGAGGTACATGCATAGCTCAGCTGCATTCCCTACTCGGGTTTGCCCGTCGGATTTTCCGAAATAGGATTTCACGTTGGGAAATACGTAGAATGCGCCTTCAGGCTTGTTGGTGATGAACCCTGGTATATCCTTCATCAGGTCAAGCACCAGGTCGCGGCGCTCACGGAACTTCTCCAGCATCTCGAAGGTGTTGGCAGGGTCAGCATCCACGGCTGCAATGGTAGCGCGCTGAGCTATTGAGTTGGTGCCTGAAGTGAACTGCCCCTGGAGTTTGGTGCAGGCCTTGGCAATATCAAGATGGGCTGCCAGGTAACCCACACGCCAGCCTGTCATGGCAAATCCCTTGGAAACCCCGTTAATGATGATTACCCGCTCGCGGACGGATTCAAACTGGGCAATGCTTTCGTGGCTCCCTGAAAAATTGATGTGTTCGTAGATCTCATCCGAAAGGATATACACATGGGGGTGTTTCTCGAATACATCGGCCAGGGCCTTCAGCTCCTCCCGCGTGTACACCGATCCGGTAGGGTTACAGGGGCTCGAAAACATAAACACCTTAGTCTTGGGTGTAATGGCTGCTTCCAGTTGTGCAGGGGTGATTTTGAAATCGTTTTCAATGCCTGCAGTGATATAAACAGCTTCCCCTTCGGCAAGCTTTACCATATCGCGATAGCTCACCCAGTAAGGGGCGGCAATAATCACCTCTTCCCCGGGGTTTACAAGGCAAAGGAGGGTGTTTATAAGTGCCTGCTTGGCACCGGTGCTCACCACGATCTGCTCGGGGCTGAATTCTAGCTTGTTGTCGCGCTTCAGCTTTTTGCAGATGGCCTGCCGCAGTTCAAGATATCCGTTGACAGGGGTGTAAAACGAAAAGTTCTCATCAATGGCTTTCTTGGCTGCTGTTTTTACATAATCGGGGGTGAAAAAATCAGGCTCTCCAAGACTGAGGTTGATGACATCAAAACCTTGTGCCTTCAGCTCACGGCTCTTGCGTGCCATGGCAAGGGTTTCAGACTCAGACAACTGGGTGATTCGGTTGGAAAGGGCGATCATAGCAATGGTTTATTTAGAAGGTAATGATTGAATTAATGTTTTGATTACAGGTGTTTTATGCTGTGGTGAAGCGGCAAATTTAGCAAATAAACCTCTCAGGAAGAAAATTCCTGCACAATTTTATGGTCAGAGCGGGGGTTTATCATTCAGGTCTGATTGTAAAAAGCCATTATCTTTGTGACCAAAACCAAGAAAAAATGTCTGAAATCCTCAATGTGATCCGCTACACTGTCCCTGCAGTGATTGTGTTTATTACGGCTTATTTTCTGCTTAAGGAATTTTTCCATCAGGAGACCAAAAAGCGCGAAGCCGACATCAGGCTTGAGAAAGTTAAAATTATGCTGCCCGTTCGCATGCAAGCTTACGAGCGGATCATCCTTTTCCTGGAGCGCATTTCGCCAACCAACCTGGTGATGCGGGTACATCAGCAGGGAATGTCGTCTGCCGAATTTCAGAAAGTTTTGATTCAGACCATACGGGAAGAATATACCCATAACCTTTCGCAGCAACTTTATGTCTCATCCAAAGCCTGGGAAATGCTCAAAACTGCCCGCGAGGAAATGATCAGGCAGATCAACACCTCAGCTGCCCAGCTCGATGAAAAAGCCAACTCCATCGACCTGAGCAACAAACTCCTGGAAATGAGCATGGAAAAAATGGCTACCAAAAAGGCCCTTGATTTTCTGAAAGAGGAAGCCAGGCAAAATTTCTAGACCCGACTTCATGAAGATTACACTGAATAATAGGCCTGAGGATTTGGAGGGCCACAATGAACTTACAATTAAGGAATTGCTGAAGGTCAAGAATTTTACCTTCAAGTTTCTTGCTGTGCGCATTAACGGCAAGCCTGTAAGAACCGCTGATTATGGAAATGTGGTAATCAGGGAGGGCGACCAGGTGGTGGTCATGCACCTCATCAGTGGCGGTTGATCTGCCTTGCCCCCGAATTCATATGACGGATGCTGATCAGACGGTCGTACAGCGTGCCTGGTTGTTTGTGGTATACAAATATGGAATAATCATTCTCGGCCTCCGAATAGTTGCCTTCTGTATCATCCATCCTGGCCTTACTTGAGCCATCCTCCAGCACTGCATACTGGTAATTGTAATAGCCCTGCTTAAGAAATAAGCTGGTTTCGTATTTGCGCTGACGCGAATTGTAGACCATTTCGTTGTCGCGGGTCAGGTTCCAGTTGGTCAGGGCGCCCATTACGTGCACCGATGCATTGTCAACAGGGGCATTCATGGGCAGGCTGAAGTATACCCAGGCATAGTCGCTTTCAAGCATATCATCCTGATAATCCACGTTCTCGATGTTGAACTTCCCGTTGAGATCTCCTTCACTGGTGTATCTGCGATTTCTTCTGACGGGGTCGTTAAGAAGAAATACCTCCCAATGCCGGGGGGAGGACGATATTTCCCCCAGCCGTTCGGAGAGGAAACGCAGGCTGCGGATGTCAAAATGCCTGAATTCATTGCCTGCTTCAAACAATAACTCCTGTTCGTGGTCGTAAATGAAGCGGTTACCCTGTATCATCCTGGGTTGAATGCCTATGATGGCATTGTCCCAGCGCCCGTTCTGGGTGATGACCAGCTTCATGTCCTGCCCCGGATTGGAGATGTAGTAATTCAGGGTGCTGATGCTAAACGAAAGCTGCTGGTGGGTGTCGCGGTACATCACCAGGGTGGCCTGCCGAACATCACCCTCCACGGCCACCTGTTGTTCATATACCATGAAACGACGGGTAAACACAACATCATCAGGATTGCCGTTCAGGTAAACCTTCAGAATATAATTCCCTGAAATGCGCGGCCGAAGGTTAAAGGACGGAAATTCCATGAAATACTGGGTGTAGGGTACTACGGTGTTGATCGAACGTGAGTAATCGCGGATCATGTCTTCATTAAACCCGTCAATGTACTCGAATGGCTGAAGGTTGGTGGGCGTCCAGTAAGCATCGCAATGGATAATTGTGTAATAAAAGTCTTTATAATCAGCATCCAGATCATCAAACCTAAGCACGAGCCGCTCATCCGACTCAAAACGAATGTGGGGTGGGGCCATATCCCAACCTTTTTTGTAAAATAAGATCGATTGAATGTTGTTCGAATAAACATAATCACCGTACAGAAAAAAATCTTTAATATCTTTATTCAGATTTTGGCTGCTGAACAACATTCCCGTTGCGGAATCTTCCTTTCGGAATGCTCGTTCATGTGGTTTTGCTGCCATTGCTGCCTCCTGCAATGAGAAAAGAGAGAGGATGGCAGCGATAAACAGGTAATTTCTTGCCTGATTATTTTTAGGTTTGAGGGAAGTTTTTTTCTGGGACATATGAAAGATTTTAGATACCTGTCTAAGAGGGCAAAGGATTCCTTAAAACAAAGCTAATTAAAAACCAGTAAAAGGGCAAAAACGTTTCAAATATTTGAAAATATCAATAATTTTGCCACTTAAGTCTTAACTACAAATTTAGGTCCAAAGATGCCAAAAACGATCAAGATCAGAAAAGGGCTTAACATTCCGCTGCAGGGTAATGCAGAAAGAATTCTTCAGCCCGCTCCCGCAGCCGAGGTGTATGCCGTCAAGCCACCAGATTTCCATGGCCTGATCCCCAAGATGCTGGTGAAGGAGGGCGAGCCCGTCAAAGCAGGCACCCCCTTATTCTTCGACAAGTATAACGAAAGGGTCTTGTTCACTTCGCCTGTGAGCGGAGTCTTTCAGGAAGTGGTGCGTGGAGAGAAACGCCGCATCATGGAAGTGCTGATTAAAGCTGATGGGGCAGAGGATGCAGTTAATTTTGGCGCAGTCAGCCCCGCTGGGATGAGTCGCGAAGAAATCGTCGAGCGTCTCCTGAAAAGTGGCACCTGGCCATTCATCAGGCAGCGTCCCTTTTCCGTCATCGCCAGTCCTGCCGACAAGCCCAAATCTGTGTTTATCTCTGCATTTAGCACAGCCCCCCTGGCGCCCGACCTCGATTTTGTTGTAAAGGGCCAGGAAAACCATTTTCAGACTGGTCTCGACGTCATGGCCAAACTCACCGATGGGGATGTCCACTTGAGTGTGGATGCCAAAAACACCCGTTCGGAGGCCTTCCTACAAGCCAAAGGAGTTAAGATCCATCCTTTTGAGGGGCCCCACCCCGCAGGCAACATCGGCATTCAAATCCATCACATTGACCCCATCAACAAGGGTGATATCGTTTGGTATACCGATGTCCAGGACCTGATCATCATCGGTCGCCTTTTTGCCCAAGGCATTTACGATCCTACCAGGATCGTCGCACTCACCGGCCCCGAAGTGCTCAACCCAAGGTATTATAAGGTCAAGGCAGGTGCCGAGGTCCTTTCCTTTGCCGAAAACAACCTTCGCCGCCAAAAGGACATTGGCCTCAGGCTGATCAGCGGCGACGTGCTCACAGGAACTGCCATCGAAGAAAAAGGCTTCCTTGGATTTTATGACAACCAGGTGACTGTTATCCCCGAAGGAAACCATCCTGAGTTTTTGGGCTGGCTAATCCCCAATATCAACCGCTTCAGCATGTCGCGCACCTGGCCTTCATTCCTGATGCCCTGGAAGAAATACCGTCTCGATACCAATATCCGCAGCGGCGAACGCCCCTTTGTGATGACAGGAGTTTACGAAAAGGTGCTCCCCATGGACGTCATGCCTATGCAATTGCTTAAGGCCATAATGATTAACGATATTGACAAAATGGAAAACCTCGGCATCTATGAAGTGGCTCCCGAAGATTTCGCCCTCTGCGAATATGTCTGCCCCTCCAAAATCGAGATCCAGACCCTGATACGTGAAGGCCTCGATATCATCCGCCAGGAATTTGCCTGATGAGCAATTTTTGATTGTAAACCCAAAAGCGATTTACCTTGAAAGCATTAATTCAGTTTGTTGAAAACAAGATACAGCCCAATTTTGAGAAAGGGGGCAAGTTTCATAAATTTCACAGGAGCTTTGAAGCCTTTCAAACATTCCTCTATGTCAAGGGCGATGTAACCAGGCAGGGCAGTCATATTCGCGATGCCGTTGATATGAAGCGCACCATGTTTCATGTTGTCATTGCCCTTACCCCTGTCCTGTTGTTTGGCATGTGGAACGCCGGGCTGCAGCATTACCGTGCCCTGGGTATGGATGTTAGCTTCTGGAACGAGTTCTGGTTTGGTTTCCTGCGCGTGCTGCCCATCGTCGTGGTTAGTTATGTGGTGGGCCTGGCCGTGGAGTTCATCTTTGCCGAAATCCGCAACCATGAAGTCAATGAAGGTTTCCTGGTCTCAGGGATGCTGATCCCGCTTATTGTACCTGTTAC
Source organism: Bacteroidales bacterium (assembly GCA_012521995.1). Lineage (GTDB taxonomy): Bacteria > Bacteroidota > Bacteroidia > Bacteroidales > UBA7960 > UBA7960. Next base: position 18,343 of record JAAYLH010000065.1, read on the forward strand.
CACCCCGCTTTGGATGGTTGCCCTGGCCACCATTTTTGCAGTGATCATTGGCAAAGAGGTCTTTGGCGGAACAGGAATGAATATCCTGAACCCTGCCCTGCTTGCCCGTGCCTTCCTGTTCTTCGCATATCCCGCTTTTATGTCGGGTGAAATATGGATTAACACCACTCTGCGTGAGGGACAAGCGCTTGTGGATGGCTTTTCGGGGGCTACCCCACTGGCTATGCTGGCTGCCAATGAAGTACAAAATCTTCCCTCGGTGCTCGAAATGTTCCTTGGTACAATTCCTGGCTCCATTGGCGAAACCTCTACCCTTGCAATCCTGATCGGGGCACTTATCCTCATTGCTACCGGCGTGGGAAGCCTCAGGATTATACTCTCGGTAGTTGTTGGCGGATTGTTTATGGGCTTGTTGCTTAACCTCTTCTCGGTGAACGAGTTTATGGCCATTCCCCCTTACTACCATCTGATCATGGGAGGATTTGCTTTTGGAGCGGTCTTTATGGCCACCGACCCCGTGACGGCATCACAAACCCCCAGGGGAAAATATATCTACGGATTCCTGATTGGCGTGCTCACCGTCCTGATACGTGTGCTCAACCCTGCCTATCCCGAAGGTATGATGCTGGCCATCTTGCTGATGAACGTTTTCGCCCCGCTTATCGACCACTATGTGGTGGAAGCCAATATGAAACGGCGCCTGAAACGGATGAAGCCATCCACGGTAAAAGTTCAAGCCTAAACCTGAAAATTCCAAAACAATGTATAGCAACAAGTATATTTTTATTTACTCTTCCGTTATGGTGCTCATTGTGGCCCTGCTGCTTTCGGCTGCCGCAATGTTTCTAAAACCGATGCAGGAGAGAAATATGCGCATTGAAAAAATGCAGAACATACTGGCGTCCATCAACATCACCGCTGCGCGTGGAGAGGCTGAAGAAATGTTTGATCAGTATATTGTGGAAACTAAGGTGGTCAACAATAAGGGCGAAGAAGTTGAAGGCAATGCCTTTGATGTCAATCTCCAGGACGAGAACCGCAAGGCCCCTGAAGAAAGACAACTCCCCGTTTTTGTCGCCAATGTCGAGGGGGATACCTATTATATCGTCCCCCTTAGGGGCGCCGGGCTCTGGGGGGCCATCTGGGGGTACCTCAGCCTGGCATCTGACCTGGAGACCATCGTCGGGGCCAACTTTGACCACGCCAGCGAAACCCCCGGCCTGGGCGCTGAAATATCCCAGACCGCTTTTGAAAGCCAGTTTGCCGGAAAACGCATTTTTAATGAGGCCGGCGTGTTCTCTCCTGTTGCCGTTATCAAGGGCGGAGCCCCTGAAGGCGACCTCCACGGGGTGGACGCCATCAGCGGCGGTACCATCACTTCCAACGGGGTGACCAATATGATCAGCGATGGCCTGGCTGTTTATGAGTCGTACTTTAAAAACCTGAAATCCTTATGAGCGATAACACCAATAAACCCAAAAAAGAAGAGCTGTTCTCAGTAAAAAACAGGAAACTGCTCTCCAATCCCATGGGCAAGGATAACCCCATTACCGTCCAGGTGCTGGGGATTTGTTCGGTGCTGGCCATCACGGTGCAGCTGAAGACCTCCCTGGTAATGGCCATCTCCGTGATGGCGGTTATGGCTGCCTCTAATGTGATCATTTCCCTGCTGCGCAATACAATCCCGCCAAGGATTCGTATCATTGTCCAGCTTATTGTGGTAGCATCCTTGGTGATCCTGGTCGACCAAGTGCTGAAAGCCTTTGTTTACGACGTGAGCCGCCAACTGTCGGTGTTCGTGGGGCTGATCATTACCAATTGTATTATCATGGGCCGCCTGGAGGCCTTCGCTCTCTCCAATAAACCCTGGCCCTCATTCCTCGATGGGATTGGTAACGCCGCTGGTTATGGCGCCGTGCTGCTCACCGTGGGGTTCTTCCGCGAACTTCTGGGATCGGGGACCCTGTTCGGATACCAGGTTATCCCCAATTTCCTGTATAACATTGGATATGTAAACAACGGCTTCATGATCCTGCCTCCCATGGCCCTGATCGTGGTAGGGGTCATCATTTGGATCCAGCGTTACAAAAACCCTGAACTGGTCGACGTAAGCTAATACGGTGTTTCCGTAACAAAAACATTCAGAAAAAATGGAAGAATATATCAGTTTATTTGTACGGTCAATTTTTGTTGACAATATGGTGTTTGCCTATTTCTTAGGCATGTGCTCATACCTGGCCGTTTCCCGCACCGTTAAAACCAGCGCGGGTTTGGGAATCGCCGTGGTGTTTGTGCTTGGTATCACAGTCCCCATCAACTATCTGCTTACCAATTACATCTTGGGTAAAGGGGCCCTGACCTGGCTGGGACCTCAGTTCGAATCCGTTGACCTGAGTTTCCTCACCTTTATCATGTTCATTGCCATTATTGCCGCTATGGTTCAGTTGGTGGAAATGATCATCGAAAAATTCAGCCCCACCCTTTATTCCTCCCTTGGAATATTTCTGCCTCTGATTGCCGTTAACTGCGCAATTCTCGGAGGGTCCCTCTTCATGCAGGAACGAAGCTTCCCCAATGTTGGAATGGCTACGGTGTATGGCCTGGGCAGCGGTATCGGATGGTTCCTTGCCATTGTAGGCATTGCCGCCATTCGCGAAAAGATTCAGTATTCAAATGTCCCCGCTCCCCTCAGGGGCCTGGGAATCACCTTTATTATTACGGGGCTTATGGGCATCGCCTTTATGAGCTTTATGGGAATCGAACTGTAATTGAGTAACACGGAAAAATCAGTACATCATGATATTGCTTGAAATCAGTAATCTGTGGATCATTACGCTGAGCGTTATTTTCTTCCTGGTGGTTATGCTCCTGCTGGTAGGCCTTCTGCTTTTTGCCCGCGCCAAACTGGTTCCCAGCGGACCGGTAAAAATAAATATTAATGAGGAGAAGGAACTGACTGTCAATGCGGGCAGCACCCTGCTCACTACATTGTCTCAGGAGGGTATCTACTTGCCCAGTGCCTGCGGTGGCGGCGGTACCTGTGCTATGTGCCGTTGCCAGGTGCTCGACGGCGCCGGCGATATCCTGCCAACAGAAGTGGGCTACTTCTCCCGTAAGGAAATCCAGGAGAAATGGCGCCTGAGCTGTCAGGTCAAAGTCAAAGCCGATCTCAAAATCAAAGTGCCCCAGGAAATATTCGGCATCAAAAAATGGGAGTGTGAAGTGGTCTCCAATCACAACGTGGCTACCTTTATCAAGGAGTTTGTTGTAAAACTGCCCGAAGGCGAAACCCTCGACTTCCAGTCAGGAAGCTATATCCAGATCGATGTCCCTGAGATCGATGTCGACTTTAAGGATATGGTTATCCAGGAGAAGTTCCACGGCGACTGGAATAAGTTTAAGATGTGGGACCTCAAGATGCGTAACCCCGAGCCCATCTTCCGCGCCTACTCAATGGCCAACCACCCTGCCGAGGGCAATATCATTATGCTCAACATCCGTATTGCAACCCCGCCTTGGGATCCCAAGCGCAACGGCTTTATGAATGTGAACCCGGGAATTTGCTCCTCCTATATCTTCTCGAGGAAACCCGGCGATAAAGTGACCATCTCAGGGCCTTACGGCGAGTTCCATATCAAGAAAACACAACGCGAAATGGTATATATCGGCGGTGGTGCTGGTATGGCTCCCCTGCGCTCGCATATATTCCATCTCTTTCATACCTTGAAAACCGACCGAAAAGTGTCGTACTGGTATGGCGCCCGCTCCAGCCGTGAAGTGTTTTATGAGGAAGATTTTCGTAATATCGAAAAGGAATTTCCCAACTTCAAATTCAACATTGCCCTGTCAGAGCCCCTCCCTGAAGACAATTGGGATGGCTATAAGGGATTCATCCACCAAGTGGTGCTCGACAATTATCTGAGCAAGCACCCCGAACCCGAAGAAGTGGAATACTACCTCTGCGGACCCCCCATCATGAATGAATCTGTACTGCGCATGCTTGACAACCTCGGGGTTCCTAAAGAGAACATCGACCTTGATGATTTTGGCGGTTAGCCTTAAGCCCCGGTAACGGGGCTTTTTTTGCTTAAAGCCCAAGTCGAAAAATGAAACAACAACGTCAAATAGAAGCCAACAGGATAACCTGGATCGGTTTTTTCTCTAACCTTGCACTGACCGCCTTTAAGTTGGTGGCCGGTGTTCTGGGCCATTCGGGCGCTATGATTGCCGATGCCATCCACTCGGTGAGCGACTTTGCCACCGACCTGGTCGTGGTGGGTAGCCTGAAAGTGGCATCACGACCCAGAGATGGTAATCATAAGTACGGGCACGGTAAAGTGGAAACCCTCGCAACCGCTTTGGTGGGAATGGTTTTAGCTGTTGTCGGCTTGGGTATTCTCTTCAATGGAGGGAAAAATGTCTATGTCCATTTTCGTATCCAGCCCCTGGAGAGCCCCGGGATGATTGCCCTTTTAGCCGCCATTGTGTCCATCCTGATCAAGGAAGTGCTTTACCGCTATACCATCCTGGTGGGCAAACGCATCAACAGCCAAGTGGTGATAGCCAATGCCTGGCATCACCGCAGCGATGCCTATTCATCCGTGGGCACCGTGCTGGGCATCAGCGGTGCCATCTTCCTGGGGCCGCGCTGGGTCATCCTCGATCCTATTGCCGCTATGGTGGTTAGCTTTTTTATCTTAAGGGTGGCCTTTAACATTTCCCGCGAATCACTCGCCGAACTTATCGAAACTTCCCTGCCCGGTCAGCAGGAACAGGAAATCCTTGAACTGGCTGCAGGCATCCGGGGGGTCTTTAATCCCCACGACCTGAAAACACGGAAAATAGGCAGCGATATTGCCATTGACCTCCACATCAATGTGAAGCGCGAACTGAATGTAGAAGAAGCCCACGACATCACCGATGAACTCGAAGAATGCCTGCGACAAAAGTACGGCCCCGACACCCATATCTCGGTGCATGCCGAGCCCCTTATCGATCTGGGCGAAAACAACCAATAACCCATGAAAAGAAAAAACGTTCTGCCCCTGCTGGTTTTTTTTATTATTGCCTTTTCGGCTTGCAGGCTGTCTCCCAAAATACCCCAGCAAGTCAGTATTCGCGGAGTCGTTTTCGGCACCTATTACTCCATCTCCTATTTTGATAAGAAAGCCACCCTCTACCAGGAGGAAATTGACAGCCTCTTTGCAGTCTTTAACGAATCCATGTCGTATTATGTGCCCCAGTCGCTCATTTCCCGGGTTAACAACAACGAGGCCCGCGAAGTCGATGAATTCTTCCGCGTGGTTTACCAGCATTCCCTTGAAGTTTATCAGGCCACTGAAGGCGCTTTCGATCCTACCGTTTCACCCCTGGTTAATGCCTGGGGCTTTGGGTTCCGTAAACGCGAGGATATATCTCAAACCATGATTGACAGCCTCAGACAATTGACAGGTCTTGACCACACCCGCCTTGAAGGAAACCTGATCATTAAGGACGACCCCCGCATCCAGTTCGACTTCAACGCCATTGCCAAGGGATATGCTGCTGATGTGGTGGGCAAATTCCTTGAATCAAAAGGCATTTCCACTTACCTTGTCGAGATCGGCGGCGACCTGGTAGTCAGAGGTAAAAAACCTGATGGCTCACTTTGGCGCATCGGCCTGGAGAAACCCGCCACTGAAGCCGAGGACCCACAGGACTATGATTATTATGTTGAACTCCTTGACCAGGCCGTGGCTACTTCAGGCAATTACCGCCGCTATTATGAAGAAGGCGGGCAGCGGTTCTCCCATACAATTGACCCCTTTACCGGATATCCCGTCACCCACAACCTGCTCAGCGTCTCGGTGTTCTCTCCCCATGGCATTACCTCCGATGCCTATGCAACGGCCTTTATGGTCATGGGGTTCGAAAAAGCAAAGGCAGTTGTGGAATCTCATCCCGAAATGGATGCTTTCTTTATATACTCCGCAGGAC
>JAAYLH010000066.1 GCA_012521995.1 Bacteroidales bacterium
ATCGTATGGCGTGAAAAAATCAAAGATTTCAGCTATGGGGTAGGGGTCCTTGGCACAACGATTCATAATGAGGTGCTTTCTATTGGAGGTGCCAGCGGGGTTGATTCGGTATTGATTGGCGGATACCTCGGGAACGGCATACCGGTTACCCTGAGCAGGGTAGGCCTGCCGATTGGAGCGTTCTATGGCTATGTCACCGATGGGATCTTCCAGACAGAGGAAGAATTGAATAGCTATCCCCATTCTTCGCTTGCAGAACCAGGTGACCTCAGGTTTGTTGACATGAACAAGGACGGAATAATCAGTGGCCTGGATCGTACCTATATCGGATCACCCGTCCCCAAGTTTATTTTTGGCCTCAATTTTGAGTTTGCCTATAAGGCCTTCGACCTGTCGTTTGACATTCACGGACAGACTGGGAATAAGATCTTCAATGGCAAGGATGCTGTCAGACCTGACCCCTATAACTTTGAAAGGAATGTCTGGGATCGCTGGACAGGACCGGGTAGCAGTAATACAGAGCCACGGCCTTCATTTGGAGGATACAACTATACCCCATCTGATCGGTTTATTCAGGATGGTTCATTTGCAAGGCTGCGCAACGTGATGTTTGGCTATACCCTTCCTGAATCGGTGGCTGCAAGGCTGGCCTTGCAGGATGTCAGGTTGTACCTGAAAGGAACCAATATTTTTACGCTCACCAAATTTACGGGCTACACGCCTGAGATCGGGAGCTATGATGTCTTATCCAACGGGATCGATTACGGAATTTACCCCATCGCTGCAGTTTACTCCATTGGTCTGAACATTACATTTTAAAGGGCTTAGCTATGAAAAAAACAACAATCATTTTAGTGATTTTAAGCTTAGGCTTATTTCAGGGTTGCGAAGATTTTCTTGAGCTGAACCCACAGGGACAGTTAACGCAGGAGTCCTTTCCAACAACGGCTGCTGATGCCATACTTTCAACCAATGCAGCTTATTCCTCTTTGAGGGAATGGAATTATCATTCGGGAGGATTTCCCATCATGGATATCATGTCGGACGACGCACACAAGGGCAGCAACCCTGCTGACGGGTTGAACACAATTGGGCCGTATGATACGTTTACAATTACTACAACTCAGGATGGACTTGACCGTTGGTGGACGGCTCTCTATCAGGGTATCAAGCGTGCCAATGTTGTCATTGAGAAGGTTCCTGCCATTGATATGGACGCAAATCTCAGGGGCCGCTATCTGGCAGAAGCCAGGTTTCTGAGGGGGTTGTATTATTTTGACCTGGTCAGGGCCTGGGGCGGGGTTCCGCTGATTACCAACACAACCCCTGCACTTCAGGTTCCAAGGGCAAGTCAGGATGACATTTATGACCTCATTGAGGAGGATCTCCTTTTTGCCGTTGAGAACCTCCCGGAGAAAAGCGCTTATGGAGAGGCTGATCTGGGGCGCGCCTCCAAAGGGGCAGCCAAGGCCCTGTTGGCCAAGATGTATCTGTTTCAGCACGATTTTTTAAATGCCGAAATTTATACCCTGGAGGTAATCGGGTCGAATGAATATGATCTGGAACCTGTTTTTTTGAACGCCAATGGGAAAGATGGTGAGCATGGTATAGAATCCGTTTTTGAGATCGGCGCGATGGAAACTGAAGGTAGTGTGGGTAATCAATATGCCAACACCCAGGGCGTAAGGGGTACTCCAAACCGGGGCTGGGGGTTTAACCGGCCAAGCCTCGACTTGCGTTATAATTTCGAAGAGCAGGATCCACGGCTCAAGGGAACGATCATTGACCTGGGCGATGTGATTGATGGCATCCTCATCCTGGGAGATGGTAATACGCCAGATGAAACTTTTGATGAGGATGATAACCTGATTGAGGTGGAGTGCTATAACCGCAAGGTGTGGATTCCCGGCACATCTACCAATACACAGTTTGGTCATAACCGTCGGCTGATCCGCTTCTCTGATGTATTGCTGATGGCTGCCGAGGCCCTGAACGAGAACAACAAGCCCGGACAGGCCCTGGTGCATTTAAATCGAGTCAGGGAAAGGGCTCGACAGGGCGACGAAGAGATCCTGCCTGACATTACTACAACAGATAAGGATCAACTTCGCGATCTTATCCTTCAGGAGAGGCGCATGGAGCTGGCTTTGGAAGGACATCGTTTCTGGGACCTTGTGAGAACAGGAAAAGCCCAGGAAGTATTAGGGCCTTTAGGATTTATTTCAGGAAAACATGAATTGTTCCCAATACCCCAAACCGAAATTGATATTTCGCAAGGGACATTAACTCAAAACCCCAACTGGTAATTATTTCTTTTTTTGTTTAACCAAAATCAATTGTTATGAAACGCAAACATTTTTTGATGGGCTTCGCTCTTTTAATGGCGATGTTTTCGGTAACCTTTATAGGATGTAAGGATGATGACCCTGAAGATCCGGCACTTGAAACGCTGGTAGCAGGGGCTATTGACCTGAATGGGGCAACCTCTGCCACCGGGGTCCCTGTTAATCCTGTGATCGAGGCTACCTTCAATGTGGAAATTGATCCTGCCACCGCCACAGCTGCAAATATCACCATGATACAGGATTATGATGATGCAGGTATTGACTTAACAATCAATGTGGCCGGAAAGAAAATCACGGTAACGCCTGTTGACGACCTCGGTACCGGTACCCTGTATGAGCTGAAATTTGGTTCAGGGATCAAGTCGGTGGATGGGTTGTTTTTGGCTGAAGTCACCAGGACATTTGCCACTATCGGTACCTTTGCCCCCTCAGGCATTATTGCCCACTGGGCATTTGAAAGCAATGCCAACGATGAAACGGGAAATTATAATGCCGCTTCCAATGGCATAGTTGATATTTCCTATGTGGATTCGCGTAATGCCGCAGCTGGTAAAGCAGCCAACTTTAATGGTACAACCAGTATTATTGAAATTCCCAATGCTGACCCACTTGTAAACACTACTGATTTCACAATTTCTTTCTGGGTCAGGGCAATTCCCCAGGAAAAAGGACACTTTGTCCTGGGCCTTGCAGCACAATATGGAATACAGTTTGAGATCTTTGGCGGGCTTGATGGAGCCAAATTCGCTGTTCAGTATGAATTGGGTGATGGCACCACTGCTTCTGAAGATATGTGGTTCCCCAGTGAAGCCACCTATAATGAAAATGGCGGCTGGCAAGGATGGGATTTTGCCCAGTCACTTTCCATTCCCGAATATGTTGCTATGGTCAGTGAAACCTGGCTACATGTAACCTATACGTATGATGGCGCAGAAAGAAAAGGGACGCTTTATTACAACAGCGAAAAAATGAAGAGTTTCGACTTCGATTTGTGGCCTGATGGTGATCCCAAACGTACTGTTGTTGGGATGAAGTATGGCGGAACTGAACCGGATGTAGTGAATGATCTCGCTTTTGGGTTTATTCAGTCGCGTGCCGGAACGATGTGGGATAATGAGCCCTGGGGCGGTTATGACTTCCCGGAAGCCAACCACTTTAAAGGACAACTTGACGATGTAAGAATTTACCATAAAGTTCTCTCCCCGGTTGAAATTCAACTAATGTATGATTCAGAAAAACCCTAGGGGTTGGTTTTGGTTAATAATTCAAGGGCGGGCTTCGGCCCGCCCTTGTTAAATAAATACATTCCAGATGGTGAGGGTCAGGCGTGTTTTATTTATTATGTTTTGCATTTTCCTTGCATTTGCCTGCAAGGATGATCCGGTTAACCCACCTTCGGGCTCTTTACAGATCATTCGTGTCAGGGCTGGAAGCACCGTCCTGCTAACTGGACAGGCTACAATAAATATACCCATTGGGAGCAGTTTCTTTATTGAATTTTCAGCAGCTCTTGACACCGTTTCTGCCAAGGAAAACATTTTCTTGTCCAGGGAAGGGGTTGGCGGGAGAATTGAGGCAGATATTGCTTTTTTAGATCAGGGTAAAACTGCCGTTGTTACACCCATTGAGCCTTTTGCATATCAGGAGGATTATACCCTTACAATTTCAAAAAACCTAAAAGGGGATCAAAAAGAGGGTTTCCCTGGTATCGTTTTTGACTTTACGACAGAGCAGGGCCGCCTGCTCATTGAAGAAATTACCCTGAACGGGACGAGTATGAGTTCTGGGTCAATTCTGAAGGGCATTGCTTTCGATGAATTGGAACTGGTTGTTAAATTTAATGAGCCTTTGAATCCGGACGATTTTGCAGGAAAGATTTTCTTTTTCCCCTTTGTTAATTATTCAGCGGTTCTTTCGGATGACCAGAGAACAATTACCCTCACTAATGATGGGGAACTGGATTACTATACAAAGCACAGGTTTATCATTTCATCGGCTCTAGTCTCTGACGAAGGATACACTTTTGATGGGTTCACAGGGTATTTTATTACCGGACTGGATCCTTCTCAGAAGTTTCCTGGCATGAGCGATGATGTGCTTTTAACCTTGGTGCAGCATCAGACTTTTCAGTATTTCTGGGATTATGCGCATCCCGTTTGCGGGCTTGCGCGCGAGCGTTTGAATTCTGGAGAAACAGTTTCCATTGGAGGCAGTGGTTTTGGCATCATGGCAATCCTGGTTGGTATTGAAAGGGGTTTTATTACCCGCCAGGAAGGGCTTCAAAGGTTGAATACCATTGTAGAATTTTTGGGTGGGGCTGATCGCTTTCACGGCGTTTGGCCACACTGGTTGAACGGGACCACCGGGCAGATCATCCCATTCAGTTCTAAGGACGATGGGGGTGACTTGGTGGAAACCTCTTTTATGGCAGCAGGACTTCTGACCGTAAGGCAATATCTTGATCCGGACTCGCCTTTCGAAAATGAAATGATCGTGGATATCAACAGCCTTTTGGAAACCATTGAATGGGATTGGTATACCCGTGGAGGACAGGACGTGCTTTACTGGCACTGGTCGCCAAATTACAGCTGGGACATGAATATGCAGGTCAGGGGTTATAATGAAGCCCTGATCACCTATTTTATGGCAGCTACCTCTACCACTCACCCTGTGCCTGCATCCGTTTATTATAAAGGCTGGGCCAATGAAGGAGGAATCATCAATGGCCAAAGTTATTATGGCACTGAACTTCCGCTTGGATATGCCTATGGCGGGCCTCTTTTTTTTGCACATTATTCATTCTTGGGCCTGAATCCTCAAAACCTTTCGGATCAATATGCCAATTACTGGACTCAAAATGTGAACCACAGCCTGATCAACCGACAACATTGTATCAATAATCCGGGGAATCACCTGGGTTTTGGGGAAGAAGCCTGGGGATTGACAGCCAGCGATGACCCGGAAGGATATGCGGTTCACGAGCCTACCCGAGACAATGGTACGCTAACGCCCACGGCAGCCTTATCTTCCATGCCCTTTACCCCTGATGAATCAATGGATGCCCTCAGGCATTTCTATTATGTTCTGGGTGACAAACTCTGGGGGCCTTATGGATTTTTTGATGCATTTAATCCTGGTGAAGGATGGTGGGCTAATTCCTATCTGGCCATTGACCAGGGCCCAATAGTGGTCATGATTGAAAACCATCGAAGCAAACTTTGCTGGGATCTGTTTATGTCAGCTCCTGAAGTGGAAGCAGCTATGGTAAAACTTGGTTTTAGCAATTGAGCTAGCTTAGGGTTAAAAAGTACTACACCAGGTAAGATGGTTGCAAAGAATATTTTGCCCTTTTTGAGGAAAGACCTTAACAGGCAGTAATCAACATTATTACTCCAAAGCCCATGAAAAAAATTCTGATCGTTTTCGCAGGATTGTTTGTCGCAGCCTGCGGTGCAAAGGAAGAGAAAACCTATACATCTTTTGGTAAAATCGGATACCGCTTAAGCCGGGAAGAAGCAGCAATGCTAGATTCAATCCAGGAAAAGACCTTCAAGTTTTTCTGGCATGAGCATCACCCTGAATTGGGTATTGTTAAGGATCGTGCTATAAGTTCAGCACCGTCAAGTATCGCCTCAACTGGTTTTGGGATTCCTTGTTTTGCCATTGGAGTGGAGCGAAACTGGATTACCCGTGAAGAGGCAGCGAGAATAACCTTTAACACCCTTGATTTTCTAATGAATTCCAATCAAAGCCTTGATCCAAATGCAACAGGCTACCAGGGTTTTTTTTACCACTTTCTTAGCATGGAGACAGGCGAAAGGGTTTGGCAAAGTGAGTTGTCATCTATTGATACTGGATTATTAATCATGGGCATTCTTTTTGCCCGAAATTATTATGACCAGGATAATGAAACGGAAAAGAGCATTCGAGAATTGTCGAAGTATCTGCTTGACCGAATGAACTGGAATTTCTTTGATATGCCTGAGGACAGCAGGCATCCTCATACCATTTCAATGGGTTGGAGGCCTGAGGAAGGGTTGATTGACTGGGGATGGTATGGTTATAACGAAGGTCTGTTTTTGTATATCCTGGCAGCAGGGATGGGCATGGAAAATGCGGAGAGAAGCTATGAAGCCTGGATTGAGACCTATAAATGGCAAACGCCCTATGAAGGACTCTCCCATGTGGCATTTCCCCCGCTTTTTGGACATCAGTTTTCGCATGCATTTATTGATTTTCGTGGACTTGTAGATCCTTATATGAAAGAAAAGGGAATTGATTATTTCGAAAACTCAAGGCGTGCAACCCTTGTTCAGCAACAATATGCCATAGAAAACCCCCAAGGTTGGGTTGGGTATGATGCTCTTTGTTGGGGCGTAACTGCCAGTGATGGGCCTGGTGAGGCCTTTAATTTTGATGACAGGAAATTTTACGAATATGCAGGAAGGGGGACTGCTGGTCCGGAGTATAACTATTTTGATGATGGAACCATTGCCCCTTATGCCGCTTTGTCTTCTCTTCCTTTTGCCCCCGAGATCGTTTTGCCCACTATAAAATCAATTATTGAGAGAAATGGTGATCGAATCTGGGGTAAGTACGGGTTTTATGATTCCTTCAACCAGACCGTGAATTGGGTAAATGACGATTATATTGGGGTTGCCCAGGGGCCAATGCTTATTATGATTGAAAACTTCAGGACGGGATTGGTTTGGGATTACGTGATGGTGGACCCGGTAATCCAAAAGGGCCTTGCGAGATTAGGCTTTGAATATTTGGAGTAGTTGTTTGATTTATCTCTAGGGTTAAACTTACCATAAATCTATGATCATGAGGGATCACAAAATAATTCTTCTTGCATTTTTGCATTGCATATTTTTTTTGCCGTTTGCCGTTTCCGCGCAAATAATCCTGGATAATTTTGAGAATCCTGAAGGGTGGGGATTCATCCAATCAGATGGTGTAGACTTGAACCTTTCAATGGATGATGGAATCAGCGGTAAAGCCATCCGGGTTGACTATGATTTCACGAAGGGAACCGGTTATGGAGGAATTCAGAAATGGTTCCCAATAGATCTTCCAGAGAATTTTGAGATTTCCTTTTATGTCAGGGCTGAATCCCCTTCCAATAACTTTGAGATAAAATTTATTGATGAGAGGGGCGAAAATGTCTGGTGGGTCAATTATCGTAATTACGATTTTCCTGAAGAATGGACCAGGATAAGGATCAGGCCAAGGCATATTGATTTTGCCTGGGGTCCAACGGATGATCGCAGTCTTAAGCGAATAGACCGGATCGAGTTTACCATTGCCTCCTTTGTGGGTGGGAACGGCACTATTTGGATAGATAATCTTACCATTGAAACCCTTGACCCTATACCTGAATTCTATCCTCAGCCCTTAGTTAATTCGGCTTCTGCTGCAAGAAAACAAGGGGCACAACTTATGCTGGATGGATCACTGGAAACCTGGTGGCTCAGTAAGAAGAGAAGGAAACAGTATGTCGTCCTGGATTTTCAAGTTCGCAGGGAAATTGGAGGGATCGAGATCGACTGGCTTGAAGGTTATGCTGCCAGGGCTTTTGAAGTGCTGCTCTCACCCGATGCCATTCAATGGGAAAAAGTTTATTCGGTCAGCGCTAATCAGGGAAATACCAGCTTTATCAGGCTCTCCGAAGCAGAGGCACGCTACCTGCGAATCAATTTTCTTGAGCGAACCCATCCAAAAAGCATTGGAATCCGGGAACTTAAACTTTTAGAAATTGAGCAGTCAGTCACAATAAATGATTTTCTGAGGCATGTTGCAGGTCATTCCCCTGAAGGTGATTATCCAAGATATTTCCGGGATGAGGCCTCTTACTGGACCGTAATGGGGGTGAACAACGACAGGAAAGAAGCTTTGATCAATGAAGAAGGTATGGTGGAGGTAGACAAGGCTCTGTTCTCGATTGAACCCATGATCAAAATGGGTGATCGGGTTTATAACTGGAGCCATGTTGATGCCCAGCAGTCGCTTGATTTTTTTATTGATTATCCAGGTTTTCAGTTTTCCCCTTCAGTAACCTGGACTGTGGAGGATGTGCAGTTTGTCACGGGTATTTCGGCCAGCGGAGAAGCAAACAAAAATTCCCAGTTAAACATCGGGTACCTTTTTAAAAACTTTTCCAGTGAAATAAAAGAGCTTGAATTATACCTGCTGTTGAGGCCATTCCAGGTAAATCCAAATTATCAGTTTCTGAACTTGCCAGGTGGGGCGGGAAGGATTGAGTCCATTCGGGAAGCTAATCCTGGCAGGGCGATAAATGTGGATGGTAAACTCATTTACAGTTTGAGGAACTACGATGGTTTTTCTGCCATTGGTTTTGACGATGGGAGTCCCGTTGGCTTTCTCCGGCAAGGGATCATACCCGAGCAAAAAGCTGTTTCTGATCCGAAAGGCCTTGCCAGTGGGCTTCTGAAATATTCCATCCGGCTTCAGCCTGGGGAGCTAACCGAGTTTTTCCTTGTTGTTCCTTTTTATGATCAGCAACGTGATCCACTTATGCTTGGCAATGAAAAGATCCGTGAGGAATTTCAAAAAACCAATAAATTCTGGGAAGATAAAATTGACCTGATTCGGTTCAATTTACCCCAGTCGGCAGAAAAAATTTTAGATACTTATCGGTCCAACCTAGTATACATTTTGATCAACAGGGATGAGGCAGGCATTCAACCCGGATCACGTTCCTACGAGCGCAGCTGGATAAGGGATGGATCGCTGACTTCATCTGCCTTGTTGAAGGCAGGGATCGTTGAAGAAGTTCGAGATTTTATTCAGTGGTATGCCCCATATCAATTTGAAAATGGAAAAGTACCCTGTGTGGTTGATTTTCGGGGACCTGATCCTGTGCCTGAACACGACAGCCACGGACAGCTTATTTATCTTATCCGGGAATATTTTAATTTTACACAGGATACAGCCTTTTTACGGAGACTGAATCCGAACGTGCTTTCTGCGGTTAATTATATTGAATCGCTGGTTCAGGAAAGGTCCACAGACTATTTTAAATACGGGATTGACAGTATTCGAGCCTATTATGGCATTGTACCCGAGTCCATCAGTCATGAGGGGTATTCCGAAAAACCCATGCACTCTTATTGGGATAACTTTTTCATTTTAAAAGGCCTGAAGGATGCAGTAGAGATCCAGCGCATCCTGGGGAATGAGGAAGCCCTTGAATATACAACAGGCATAAGGGACACATTCACCACCAATCTTTATAACTCTTTACGTCTGGCGATGAAAACCCGCGGGATTGATTACATTCCCGGCTGTGTTGAACTTGGGGATTTTGACCCAACTTCCACTACGATTGCCCTGAGTCCTTGCAATGAGTTGAAAAAATTACCTAAACCAGAGGTTTACAACACTTTTGAACGGTATTATGAGTTCTTTAAATCGCGTAGAGATGGTACCCGTGAATGGGTAAATTACACCCCTTATGAAAACCGGCTTATTGGCTCCTTCATTATCCTTGATCAGCCTGAAAGGGCCCACGATCTCATTGATTTCTTTCTGGATGACCAGCGACCACAAGGGTGGCATCACTGGGCTGAAGTTGTTTGGAAAGATTACCGTAATCCAAGTTTTATCGGCGATATGCCCCACACCTGGGTGGGCAGTGATTTTCTGAATGCCGTCCGCAGTATGTTTGTTTATGAAAATGAACTGGATGAGTTGCTGGTGCTGGCACCTGCCCTTTACCAGGACTGGATCGATGCCCCTGAAGGGATGTCAGTTGAAAACCTTCCTACTTATTTTGGCCATCTTTCCTATGCCATTCAAAAGGCAGAAGGGCATTATGTGTTTTCAATCTTTGGAGACCTGGAACTCCCTTCCAATGGATTGGAGATCCGGAACTTCAACCAATCAAAGAAGCCTGTCAGGGTGATCATTAATGGAGAAGAGAGTCTGGACTTTAGTGAAAGCAAGATCAGAGTGAGTGAGTTCCCTGCTGAAGTAGTGATCTATTATTAAATTTCCCGAAAACAATTCTAACATGGACAAGGCTGAGGCTGCTACTGCAAACAACAATAATTCCACTGACAGGGTAAGTTTTGCCCAAATGGCTGCATATGGCTCAGGGGGCATCATTCCCATTGCCCTGTTTAATGTTGCGGGGATACTGGTTGGGCTTATGGGCAATATCAGCCTGGGTTTGAGCGCATTCTGGCTGGGGGTCATTCTGATTATACCGCGTTTGTGGGATGCGGTTTCCGACCCTATTATCGGGCACCTTTCTGATAATGCACGTACCCGCTTTGGGAGACGCCGCCCATTTATCCTTCTTGGGGGGATTCTGGTGGGTATCTTTTTTGTGGTGATGTGGTGGGTGCCCAAAGGGGAAATGATTAGGACCTGGTTCCCCTCTGAAGCAGGATTCCAGGCTTTTCAACTGGTTTATTTCCTGATCTCTCTCTTGTTGTTTTTTACAGCTTGCACCATTTTTGAAATACCTCATGGGGCCCTGGGCATGGAGATGACCAGTGATTATCACGAACGTACAAAGCTCTTCAGTGCCAAGAGTTTTGTGGGTAACCTTTTTGCCATGAGTACCCCCTGGCTTTTTGCACTGGCCAATATGGAGATATTCAGGGGGCCAGGTGGAAATGAAGCAGATGGCATGCGCTATGTCTCGCTGATGGTTGCCGGATTACTCATTCCACTCTCCCTGTGGTGGTTCTTTTCTTTGCGGGAACCTGGATTTAAACGGGTGGCGGCCCAGGGGAAAACCCCTTTTTGGAGCGACATGAAACATACCTTCGGAAACCGGAACTTTATCCTGCTTACCCTGACCATTTTTACCCTTGCCATGGGCTTTAATTTTGTAAACTTGCTCGGATCCTACATACCAATCTTCTATGTGTTTGGTGGGGATAAAGTGGCCGGGGCATACTTGTTGGGAATAAATGGCACGGTGTGGGCAGTGACAGGACTGCTTGCCGTTTTTCCCCTGAACTGGATCAGTCCCAAGATTGGCAAAAAGAAAACCTTAATGATTGCCATTGCTTTGATGGTTGTGGCTCAGCTGTCAAAAATTGTCTGTTACAATCCTACTTATCCTTACCTGATAATTATTCCAACCTTGTTGCTCTCGGCAGGCATGTTGTTTTTCTTTACGTTGGGGTCTTCTATGGTGGGAGACATTTGCGATGAGGATGATCTCCAAACGGGGCATCGAACGGAAGGAAGCTTTTATTCCATTTTCTGGTGGTTTATTAAAATGGGGACTGCCCTGGCCAGTTTTGTGGCAGGTTCCCTCATCGTATTAACTCAGTTCGATCAAACGCAAGTCACCAAGGTGGATGCCTTGGAAGGAAGTATTAGGGAGATGCGGGTTGAATGGCAAGACATTGAAGAAAATGGAGGGAACTCGGTGGATTTTTTCAGCCTGGTCGACAAAGCCAGGACTCGAGCTTCAGAGCTTGAAGTTCACCTCGAGGAAAGAGCGCTGAAAAAAAGAATCAATGAAGAACATCTTACCGAATTATTGAAAAAAATCGAGAATTTGGATAGCAGGCTGAAAGGAATTAAACCTGATGAATCAAATGAAGTTTTAGATCAAAAATTAAAAGAAGTGGAAGAACTAGTTGTTCCGTTAAAACGGCAATCACCTTTTACCCTGCTGATGATGCGGGTGGTTGAAATAGGAATACCAATCCTACTAAGCATTTTTTCTATTTTCTTCATTACCCGCTATGCCCTGACCGAAAAACGCTCACATGAAATCAAGGAACTTCTCCAAATCCGCAATCGGAAGCGGGATATAGCTGAATCCAATCAATGATTTTCTTTTTGTTCAAACAACCCTTACCAATAGCCTATGTCATTTCGAATTGAAGGTGAACATTTCGTTCTTAATAACCGCAAGACTTTCCTGAATTCTGGTGAGATTCATTACTTTAGGATTAAGCGGGAATGTTGGGGAAAGCATCTTCAGGCAGCCAGGGAGGCTGGACTGAAAACCGTAAGCTCATACGTCCCTTGGGCTTGGCATGAGCCGGAAGAAGGTTTTTTTGACTTTAAAGGGGACTCCCTGCCTGAACGCGATCTGGTGGGTTGGCTCGAATTATGCAAAGCAAATGGGTTAACTAGCATCGTTAAACCTGGCCCTTTCATCCTTGCAGAATTTCGTGGAGCTGGGTTGCCTGATTGGTTTTTGGAAAATAACGGAGCTTCGGTCCGAATGCATAACAGCGGGGGAGAGGCTGTTTCCAGTGAGGGCGTGTCTTTGTTCCATCCAGCGTATCTTCAAAATCTTACCTTATGGTATGACCAAGTCTTGCCACTGATCAGTGGGTATGAGATGCGTGCTGGTGGGCCGGTTATTTTGATGCAGATCTGTAATGAGATTGGCTTGTTTTCCTGGCTCGCCCATCAGGCTGACTATTCAGGCCCTGTTAGTGGAAGGTTCCTTCAATATCTAAAAAACAGATTTTCAAGCGTTCAGCAAATGAATGAACTATGGGGAACTGACTTTGATAGTTTTGATCAGATTGAACTTCCTCCTGATGGCAATCTTCCCTATGAATCCCGGGGAGACAGAAGCAGGGACTATGAGTGGCATTGTTTCTGGCGTACTTATTATGGAGAGTACCTGAACATGCTGATTCGTAAGGCCAGGGAACGGGGAATAACCGTTCCCCTTTACCACAATCTCCCGGGCTGGATTTATGGCCACGGATACGAATTTCCGGTGAATATCACCATGTATCAGGATCTATATGGTGCCGGGAGTGAACTCTGTTTTGGGATAGATCATATCCCTGAGTTCCTCTCGCACAGGAATATGCACGACGACCGCATCATCAATGATATCACCAGGGCCATGCAGGGCAATAAACCCCTTTTCGCTGCAGAGTTTCAAAGCGGCTCACGGGAATACCATGTTGTAACCAACCCAAGGGAGATGGAGCTTTTTTATAAAGCCAGCATTTCCAACGGATTGACGGGGTGGAATTATTATATGTTCTCCCAGGGGCGCAATCCTGAAAGAAAGGGCTATTCCGGAGATACCTTTTACTGGTTTACCCCCCTGACCGCTGAAGGAGAAAAAACCAGCACCTTCCCATTGGTGAAAAGGATGAGTCGTATGGTGGATTTCATGGAAAACCTCGTTGTAGAGGCCAGGCGCAGGGCAGAAATTTGTGTCCTTTTTTATCCGCCTTATTATGCATCCGAACTGGAGCGTCCCGAAACAGGTGCTAGTGCTCTTTCTTTTGTCCCTTCAGCCATCCGCCGGCCAGCATATTTCGATGGCCTCCTGAAAATTCTGCAGGTGCTCAATATCGATTATGATATGGCTGACCTAAGCCAGGTGGAAACTGCCGGATTAGAAAAATACAAGCAAGTCTGGGCTTTCACAACCGATGAAATGGATGCAAGGGAACAACAGGTTTTGGTTGACTATTCTAAAACAGGAGGTCATCTGGTCATTTTTCCTCATTTACCCGACAGGGAAATGTCACAAAAGCCCTGCACAATTTTGCGCGATGCTATCGCCATTGAGCCTGCAGGGAAATTTGTCATTGATTCACCCCTTATTGATGTCCTTGGCTTAAGAGATATCAAGTGTGCCAATCCCCAAATGGTTTTTGATGAAAATACTCTGTCAAATGCTGAAATAATTGCCCGAACTCTTTCCGGGGCTCCTTGTGGGTTTGAAATAAGCCTGGGCAAAGGGAAGATGCTTCATTTAGGCACCTGGCTTGGTTTTGACACTGAGGGACATAAACCAGTTTATAAGGCTTTTCTTGAAAAATCCGGTGCTAAGCTCTCCAATGCTATTGCCAATAATGATAACCTTTCCGTAAGGCAACGTTTTACTAAACAAAAATCTTCTATCCTTTTTGTTGGTAATTATTACAATGAGGTGCAAACTGGCAATATAACCTATTTACATCCAAAAACTGGGGAGGAAATCAATATCCCTTTTTCAGGAGAGAACACGATTTGGCCGCCACTATATGGGATTCTGTGCCCGGGGGGGGTGGAAATTACCACAGGACTGGAGATGCTGCACTGTACCTCTGATATCCTCAATGTTGTCGTTGGAGATGGCTTGATTGAAATTATTTTGTTTGGTGAACGAGACCTGTTGGGGGAACTTGTATTTGAAGGGGTTCAGGTCGAACGGATAATCAAAGCCTCCCTGAATGATGAAGAACTTGCCTCAATCCTGGTTCAGGGCCGGTACGTATTGAATTATAAACATGACCATCAGCAGGAAATGATTCTTAAAATTAAACTTGCGTAAGCCAATGAAAATCAGCAATGATGCCAGCTTGTCTGTCGGATTCCTTGAAAATGGCTCAGTAGAATATATTCAAGCAGGAAAAGTTAGGGTCAACCTGAGAATGTCCAGCCCTTATGCTCGTTCAGGGACTAGCCTTTATCTTCGGAACCGGAAAAAACCATACACCTTTACAGCACTCACCGGGCCTGAAAGCAAAAGCCAGTTTAAGCTTGAAGACAACAAATATTTTTCTCGCGGACAATGGGAAGGTTTGGAATACCAATGCTCCATGGCGCTGGCTCAGGGCAAAACAGAATGGCAGTGGGACGTTTGCATTCGAAATCACAATGAAGAGGAACTTGAACTCGATCTGTTTTTTATTCAAGACGCTGGATTAAGGGATGCCCAGCCTGGTAATGTAAACGAATATTATGTTAGCCAGTATATTGAACGCCTGGTGCTTGAGGATGAGCTTTATGGACCGGTTATTTGCTGCCGACAAAATATGAAGCAGTCAGTGGGCCACCCCTGGCTGATGCTCGCTTGCAACAATGGGGCTGAAGCTGCCAGTGTTGATGGGATGCAGTTTTTTGGGAAAACTTTTCGTGAAACAGGAATTCCAGAAGGACTACTGACCAAAAGACTGGGAGGTGAATACGCAGGAGAATCCTCGGTGGTGGCTTTACAGGAAAACCCTTTTGTCTTGAAACCTGAAATGGAACATTCCAGTATTTTTCTTGCATTATTCATAGCTGACCATCCTGAAGCTACATCAGTAAATGACCTCATTAAATTAAGGGATGTTTTTCCTAAAAAGGGGGAAATCAATTTCTTAACAGGTGAAAACGGCTGGAGAAAGTTTTCCTCTAGTTTTTTTGATGCTCCAACCTATTTTCCAGCGGATGATCTGACAGTTGAAGAACTGAATGAATTCTTCGGGCAGGAAAGAAGGCACTCCGAATGGGAAAATGAACACTTGCTTTCTTTTTTTAAAGGCGATTCTGACCATGTGGTCCTAAAAACTAAGGAAATTAGAGCCGAGAGGCCCCACGGACACATCATGCAGGCCAATACAGGCCTTCTGCCTGGTGAGAGCATCATGTCAACCAATCCCTTTGCCTGCGGGGTTTTTAATGCTCACCTTACACAGGGGAATACCAATTTTAATGTTCTGCTTTCTATTTTCTCCAATCAGTTTAACCTGGCTTCTGAAACTGGACAAAGAATTTTTTTCAAGCAGGGCGATAACTATTGCTTGTTGGGTATTCCTTCCGCATTCGAAATGGGGCTTAATCATTGCCGGTGGATCTATAAATCAGGTCATCAATTGTTCCAGGTACGAAGTTGGACTACACCCGATAATCCCCAAGTGAACCTGGATTTTAAGGTAATCAGGGGGAGTGTGGCTAGTATCCTTGTCTCTCATCATTTTGATGAAGGGAATGCCTGGCAAATTACCCTGACTAAACAATCCCGACAACACATTCTCAAACCCGGTCCTGAGAGCCTGATAGCTGAAAAGTTTCCATGTGCGCAATTCAGAATAGTTATCCAGGGCAGGGATCAAAAAGTTATCGCAGGCCACGATGAACTGCTTCGCCCGGATGGGATGCGTTTTCGCAATGATCTTCTTGTTTTTAAAGTGAAGGAAATTTCCGCCTTTTCAATGAGTATTGTCGGGGAAGTCGTTAAGCCTGTCACGGAAGTGTTATTTGAAGATGCTGATCAGCAATTTTCAAAAGATTGCCTCAAGGCAAGCAAGGCATGGAAAGACCTTTCTTTGGGCCTGGAAATTAGAAGCGATCAGGCAGATGTCCTTGCAATTCGCGAAATTCTTCCCTGGTATGGAATGAATGCTTTGACCCATTTTCTCACCCCATACGGGCTGGAACAATTCGGAGGCGCTGCCTGGGGCACGCGTGATGTCTCCCAGGGGCCCATCGACCTGCTGCTCAGCTTGGGAAAATCGGGGGCAGCCCGCCAGGTGCTGCTCGCCATTTTCTCTAATCAGAACCCTGATGGCGGATGGCCTCAGTGGTGGATGTTCGACACCTACCACTACATCCGCGCCCAAGAAGCCCACGGAGATATCATTTACTGGACTGTTATTGCTCTGGCCAAATACATCAGGGTTACAGGGGATTTTGATATTCTGGACGAGGTCTTGCCATATTATCATGAAAAGGAAAAAGAGCAGCCCGAACCTACTCCATTGAAAGAGCATATCGATCGCTTAATTGATAGGATCATTTCTTCTTTTATTTCTGGCACCGCTCTCGTTCCCTTCGGGGGAGGGGACTGGAACGACTCCCTGCAGCCTGTCAGCGAGGAACTGGCTGCCCGTTTGATTTCTTCTTGGACGGTTCAGATGAATTATCAGGCATTTTTAGAATGGGCTGGTATCATGGAAAAAATAAAAGATACCGTTAAAGCAAAATCTCTTTTTAAAACCTGCGAGGAGATCTTGTCTGATTTCAACAAACATCTTGTTAAGGATGGGGTGGTGGCAGGCTACGGTCTTTTAGGATCCGACGGCAGCATCAATGTGCTGCTGCACCCAGCAGATAAGAAAACAGGCATCCAATACAGTCTTCTCCCTATGGACCGTGGGGTGATCAGCGGAATATTTTCTCCGGAGCAGGCGAAAGACCATCAGGAGATCGTTGAAAAATATTTGAAAGGTCCTGATGGTGCAAGGCTGATGGACCGGCCCCTTAAATATCGGGGAGGGGTTCAGAAAATTTTCCAGAGAGCCGAGAGCAGCACCTTCTTCGGAAGGGAAATTGGCCTGATGTATATTCATGAACACATCCGGTATGCAGAATCCCTAGCAAGGACCGGTAAAGCAGAAGCCTTTGTAAAAGCCCTCCGCCAGGCTATCCCGGTAGCTTACCGAGAGGTCGTCCCTCAGGGCGATATCAGGCAGTCGAACTGCTATTTCAGTAGTTCCGACATTATTTTCAAAAGCCGCTATGAAGCTGATGAACGTTACCACGAAATCAACTTAGGGAGGTGGACCTTCAGGGGCGGCTGGAGAATCTACTCCAGTGGCCCGGGGATCTATATTGGACTTGTTGTTTCGACCTTGCTTGGAATACGGACCGAAGCAGAGAAACTGATCCTCGACCCCGTAATGCCCATTTCCTTTAATGGGTTGTCAGCCTCATTAAAATTATTGGGGTACAATGTCCGGATCCATTACCGAATCACCCGGGATTGCTGCGGCCCGGAATCCATTCGACTCAATGGCAAGAAAATCCTTTTTGAAAGGGAAGAAAACCAGTATCGTAAAGGTGGCGCTGCGGTAATCATCAAAAGTATGTTGGATTTGATGCAATCATCTGGAAATAGCCTTGAAATAGAAATGTGAGATCAGAAAAGGCTTAACGTTTGCAATCAAAAATAAAACGAATCAATACCTTTCAATGAGAATATTTCTTTGCCTATGAGAATAATAATGAAGTTGCTGGCATTGCTTTTTTTTTCTTTTCTGTTTCTGGCCTGTAACCTGGGGAAACCCGAAAACAGCCAAACAGCAATGAATGACTTCCTGGATTCCCTGATGAAGGAAATGACCTTGGAAGAGAAGATAGGCCAGCTCAATCTGTTACCAGGATATGAAGGTATCGTCACGGGGGATGCCAGGGCCTCGGAAATTGGCACCAGGATACAAGAGGGAAAGGTTGGCGCCATTCTCAATGTGAGGTCCCCGGAAAAGATCCGGGAGATGCAAAGGGTGGCCGTGGTAGAAACCCGGTTGGGAATTCCCCTTTTGTTTGGACTGGATGTAATTCATGGCTATAAGACCGGCTTTCCTATTCCGTTGGCCCTAGCTGCCAGCTTCGATATGGATCTTATCCGGCAAACTGCCCGCATCGCCGCTATTGAAGCCACCGCCGATGGTCTCTGCTGGACCTTCTCTCCCATGCTCGATATAACCCGCGATCCTCGATGGGGGCGTATTGCCGAAAGCCCCGGAGAAGACCCTTACCTGGCTTCCCTTTTTGCTGAAGCCTTTGTCCAGGGTTACCAGGGTGAGGATCTTAGGCTCAACCACACTATGCTTTCCTGCGCCAAGCACTTTGCCCTTTATGGCGCATCCGAAGCTGGGCTCGATTACAACACTGTTGATATGAGCCGAATCCGTATGTACAACGAATTTTTCCCACCATTCAAGGCCGCCATTGAGGCAGGAGCGGGAAGCGTCATGACGGCTTTCAATGAGGTGGATGGGGTGCCCGCCTCGGGGAACCGCTGGCTGATGACCGAAGTTCTGCGCAACCAATGGGGCTTCGGGGGATTTGTGGTTTCCGATTACACCTCCATCCAGGAAATGATGGACCACGGAATGGGTGACCTGCAAACGGTTTCAGCGTTGGCATTGAATGCCGGGGTGGATCTGGATATGGTTGGGGAGAGTTTCCTGACAACACTTGCCAAATCCCTTAAGGAAGAAATAGTCAGCGAAGAGCATATTAACCTGGCATGTCGCAGGATCCTTGAAGCCAAGTATAAGCTGGGTCTTTTTGAAGATCCATATCGTTATTGTGACACCGGGCGTGCTCAAAACCAGATATTTACGCCAGAGCACCTTCAAGTGGCCCGGGAAACCGCTGCCGAAACTTTTGTATTATTGAAAAATGAAGATCAGCTTTTACCCCTTCAGAAGAAAGGTACCATCGCCCTGGTCGGTCCCCTGGCCAACAGCCGGCAAAACATGGCAGGTACCTGGAGTGTCGCTGTAAATCACGACCAATCAGTTACCGTTATCGAAGGTTTCCGTCAGGCCCTGGGCGACAGGGCTGAGGTCCTCTATGCCAGGGGAAGCAACCTTGTTGACGATCCTGACCTCGATCGCCGTACCGCCACCAGGGGAATAACCACCTTCGATTCTACCCGAACTGCTGAGCAAATGAGAGCCGAGGCCATCGCAGTCGCCCGTAGGAGTGATGTTATTGTTGCCGTGATGGGTGAACCCGCTGAGATGAGCGGCGAAAGTGCCAGCAGAACAGATATCAGCCTTCCGGAGGGACAGCAGGCCCTGCTGCGGGACCTCGCAGAAACTGGGAAACCTATCGTACTCGTGCTGTTTGCCGGGCGACCGCTTACAATCAACTGGGAGCAAGAAAACATCCCGGCCATTCTGAACGTTTGGTTCGGCGGCACACAGGCAGGAAATGCCATCGCCGACGTTGTCTTTGGCGATGTCAACCCTTCCGGAAAACTGCCATCCACTTTCCCGCAGAACCTGGGCCAGGTGCCCATCTATTATAACCATAAAAACACCGGTAGACCGCTGGGCGAAACGCCATGGTTCAGGAAATTCCGCACGAATTACCTTGATGTCACCAACGAACCATTATATCCCTTTGGTTTTGGCCTCAGTTACTCTAAATTCACCTATGGAGACATGAAACTGGACAAAACTGAACTGAATGGTGAAGAGGAGCTTCAGGTCTCCATAACCCTTACCAACGAAGGGCTATATGATGGGGCAGAGGTGGTTCAGCTTTATGTCCGCGACATTGTGGGAAGCGTCACACGGCCTGTGAAAGAACTCAAAGGCTTTCAAAAGATATTCCTGAAAGCAGGGGAAACACGTGTTATATCTTTTACACTTACTCCTGAAGACCTTAAGTTTTACAATGCCCAACTCGAATACGACTGGGAGCCTGGGGAGTTTATGATCATGGTCGGTGGCAACTCAAGGGATGTAAAAACGGCAATGATAAACTGGCAGCATTAATTGTTTCTGAAATTGGTTAATTTTGACAGGCTCCCAGATCAAAAACCTTCAAAATTAATCTGAATGAAAAAAAATCTTTTGCCTGCTTTATTATTGTTTTCCTTTATGGGATCTATTGCGCAGCCATCAGTTTTGTATAAACCGGAAATCTTTATTTCCGAAAACGATACCTTGCCTTACCGTATCCTGTTCCCGGAAAACTTTGATGTGGATGGAAAATACCCTTTGATCTTATTTCTTCACGGGGCTGGTGAGCGGGGTGCCGACAACGAAAAGCAATTGGTCCACGGTTCAGAATTTTTTGTATCGGATGAGAACCGAACTAATTTCCCTGCCGTAGTGGTCTTCCCTCAATGTGCCGAAGATTCTTACTGGGCCGGTGTCGGGTTTGGGATGAATGATAAGGGCAAGCGCACCTTCTCTTTTGACCCTTCCGGCGAGCCAACTCAACCAATGAGATTAACCATCGGTTTGCTCGAATCTTTGCTCAGGGAGGACTGGGTCGATAAGCAGCGGGTTTATGTGGGCGGGTTGTCAATGGGTGGTATGGGTACCTTTGAACTGCTTTACCGCATGCCAGAATTATTTGCCGCCGCATTTCCCATATGCGGTGGAGGGAATCCGGAGATGATCAACGAAAAGGTCAGCGATGTCAGCGTTTGGGCTTTCCACGGAGAGGAAGATCCGGTGGTTCCTCCTGAATTGTCAGTAGAGATGTTATCTGCCTACCTGAAAGCAGGAGTAAGGGTTAAATTGACCCTTTATCCCGGCGTGGGGCATAATGCCTGGGATTACACATTCCAGGAACCAGACCTGCTTCCCTGGTTGTTTTCAAACCACAAATAATCCTGTACCGTGAAAAGTTATCCCTACATCCTGGCAATTCTGTTCATTACAAGCTTGGCCGCCTGTGGCTTGCAAAAAACAGAAGAATCAACCGACCCTGTTGATGGCAAATTCATTATCGGTTATGTTTTTCCTGGAAACCGGGTGATGTCCGGGTCCGAAATCAATGGCGCCCTGCTCACGCACATCAATTTCGCTTTTGCCAATATCGTCGATGGAAAAATGGTGGAAGGTTCTCCCACTGACAGCATCAATTTTGCCGTTCTCCGCAAGCTCAGGGAACAGCATCCGCATTTGAAAATCCTGATCTCCGTTGGGGGCTGGGGCTGGTCTGGTAACTTCTCCGATATGGCATTAACCCACCAAAACCGTGCTGTTTTTATTCAAAGTGCAATAGAATTTTTAAAAAAACATGAGCTCGATGGGCTTGACTTCGACTGGGAATACCCTGGCCTGCCAGGTAATAACAACATCCACCGGCCTGAAGACAAAGAGAACTTCACCGCCTTGCTTCACGAATGCCGGCAAGCCCTCGATGAGCTGGATGGGGATGAAAAACATTATTTACTGACCATTGCTGCTGCGGCCTTCTCCGGCTACCTGGAACATACCGAAATGGATGTGGTGGCCGAATACCTCGACTTTATCAATATTATGACCTACGACTTCACCGGAGAATGGGCCAATATCACTGGTCATCATACCAACCTTTACAAGCCTGAATTAGATTCCACGGCAATGTCTGTTGAAGGCAGCATCGAATTGTTTGTTAATGCCGGGGTGCCCGCCGAAAAGTTGCTGATCGGCGCAGCTTTCTATGGTCGCAGCTGGCAGGAAGTGTCACCCGAAAATAATGGCCTGGGACAGCCTGCCACTGGCCTTGCGGGTACTGACCTGAAATATAAAAGCATCCTTAGGGATTATTTGTCAGATCCTGCGTTTCTGGAACTCCGGGATACCAGCGCTGCGGCACCCTTTCTTTGGAACCCTGAAGAGCGGATTTTCATCACCTATGAGGACCCGGAATCCCTGAAGCGAAAAGCGAAATTTGTCAATGACAAAGGTCTGAGAGGCATTATGTTCTGGCAGTATTTTGGCGATCATGAAGAAACCCTGCTGCGTGTCATTTTTGATGAAATCAATCGGTGACATATTTCCATGTTGTTCCTGACATGACATGACAAAACCCTATGACATGGAAGTATTTTAAAGAAAAAAATGATAGGATGAAAGATTCAGAGAAAAAGCCCTGGTATGAAGAACTTTTTGCAAACTACGGAAAGACCTACGACAATGAGGTCTTTGTCTTTGGCACCCAGGGCGAATGCGATTTTATAGAAATGGAAGCTGGCTTTGATAAGACCCTTCGGATCCTGGATGTCGGCTGCGGGACGGGCCGGCATTCCATTGAGCTTACCAAACGCGGCTACCATGTAACCGGCATCGACCTTTCGGAAAACCAACTGCAAAGGGCTCAAGAAAAAGCACAGGCAGAAGGCCTCGACATCGACTTCCGGAAAATGGATGCTCGCAACCTTGATTTTGAGCAGGAATTCGATATGGTCATCATGATTTGCGAAGGAGGATTTCCCCTGATGGAAACCGACGAAATGAACTTCCTGATCCTTCAGAGCGCCACCCGTGTCCTCAAACCCGGTGGAAAATTCATTTTTACCACCCTCAACGGTCTTTTCCCGCTTTTTCATTCCGTGAAAGAATTTATGGAAAAAAATACTGAAGAGGGCCAGGCTTCTTACCAAGTCCTGAGTTTTGACCTGATGACCTTCCGGGACCACAACATCACCACAGTGAAGGACGATGAAGGGAATATTCTGGAACTGGATTGCAACGAGAGATATTATGTTCCTTCCGAAATCACCTGGTTGTTGAAATCGCTTGGGTACAATAATATAGATATTTATGGGGCTACCCTGGGCGCTTTCAGTCGCAAGGATAAGCTTACCACTGAAGATTTTGAAATGCTCGTAATTGCAAAAAAATGATTAAGACTCCTTTCTTGCTTTCCGTCTTTGTTTTGTCGTACCTTTTTCCTGTCCATGCACAGGTTACTCCATTGTATAACCTGGTGCCTTATGTTAACCCGTTTATCGGCACTCAAAAAATGGGCCATACCTTTCCAGGGGCAACTGTGCCTTTTGGGTCTGTGCAACTCAGTCCTGATACCGACACCATTCCCATGTACGACGAAAACGGTAATTACATTCGTGATGTCTATGCTTATTGCGCAGGTTATCAATACGACGATCCTACAATCGTTGGCTTCAGTCATACGCATTTCAGCGGTACCGGCCATTCCGACCTGGGCGATATCCTGCTCATGCCCACCGTAGGGGAACTGAAACTGAACCCGGGCACTGCCGATAAGCCTGCCAGCGGATACCGCTCGGCCTATTCCAAGGACAACGAAGCTGCCGAACCCAACTATTACCGGGTACTGCTCGACGATTACCAGGTGCTGGCCGAGCTGACCACCACTACCCGCGTAGGGATGCACCGCTATACCTTCCCGGCCACCAATCAGGCACACCTCATCCTCGATATGGTACACGGCATCTATCCTTATGAAGGCAAGAACGTATGGACCTTTCTCCGGGTAGAGAATGATACCCTGGTGACAGGATACCGGATGACCACCGGTTGGGCCCGCACACGTACCGTTTACTTTGCAATGGCCTTTTCCAAGCCCTTCAGGGAATATGGTTTCCACCAGGCTAAAAAAGAACCCTATGTGGGCTTCTGGCGAAGGTTTGACCAGACAAGCAACTTTCCTGAGGCGGCTGCCCGAGAACTGAGGGGCCATTTCAACTTTGAAATGCAGGAGGGTGAAAAGCTTCTTGTGAAAGTGGCCATCTCCTCCGTTAGTGCCAGCGGCGCTTTACAAAATATGCAGACTGAGGCCCCGCACTGGGACTTCGACCGGGTGAAGAAACAAGGTCAGGATTGCTGGAATGATGAGCTGAATAAGGTCCAGGTGGAGACTCTTACGGAAGGCGAAAAAGTGAACTTCTATACCTCAATCTACCACTCCTTTTTGGGTCCCACCGAATACATGGATGTCGATGGCCGCTACAAGGGCCTGGATCAGGAAATCCATCAGGCCGATGGCTTTATCAACTATACTTCTTTTTCCCTTTGGGACACCTACCGCGCGCTCCATCCGCTTTTTAACATCCTTCAGCCCGCCCGAAACCGCGACATGATACGTTCCATGTTGGCCCACTACGGCCAGAGCGTCCATAAAATGTTGCCTGTTTGGTCCCATTATGCCAACGAGAACTGGTGCATGATCGGTTACCACAGTGTATCGGTGATTGCCGATGCCCTTGCCAAGGGCATTGGTGGCTTCGATCCTGATCAGGCCCTCGAAGCCTGTGTGAACACCGCCCGCAATCAATATTACGATGCCTTGCCCTTGTATATGGAGCTTGGCTTTGTGCCGGAGGACAAAAGCAGCAATTCGGCTTCCAAGACCCTTGAATTTGCTTACAACGACTGGTGCATAGCCCAAGTGGCAGAAGCACTGGGTCGCACCGATATCTATGAGGAGTTTATGGCTCGTTCGGAAAACTTCAAAAATTTGTTTGACCATGAAACCGGCTTTATGCGACCAAGGCTCAGCGATGGGGCCTTTGTGACCGACTTCGACCCTCTGGATACACATGGCCAGGGATTCATCGAAGGCAACGCCTGGAACTATGGCCTATATGTGCCACACAACCTGGAGGGGCTGGTCAGTCTGAAGGGCGGCAAGGAAAAGTTCGCCACGTTCCTCGACGAACTGTTTACGATGACCCTACCTGACAAGTACTTTGAACAAACCGAAGACGTCACCCGCGAAGGCATCATCGGCAATTACGTGCACGGCAACGAGCCTTCCCATCACATCCCCTTCCTGTATTACTGGACCGATGAGCCTTGGAAGACCCAGGAAAGGGTAAGGATGATAGGCCCCCTGATGTACCACCCTGCTCCCGATGGCCTGGGGGGCAATGACGACTTTGGGCAGATGAGCGCCTGGTACATCTTCAATGCTCTAGGATTTTATCCCGTGCTGCCCGGTAGCGATCAATATGTCATTGGAAGCCCCTCGGTGGTTTCCGCCGATGTGAAGCTCGAAAATGGCAAGGTGTTTTCTGTTCGGACAGTCAACCAGTCAGAAGAGAATGTCTATATTATGAAGATCACCCTCAATGGCAAACCATTGGATAGGCATTACATCAGGCATCAGGAAATTACGGATGGCGGGGAACTGGTATTCTATTTGGGCAGACGTCCGTTAAAATAAATTATTCGATTTATGTATTTTTAGCGCAATCAGGAGGATGGACATGAAGAGAAGATTATTGATGTTAACGATTGTGGTGCTGATAAGCACTCCGGGTTTTTCACAAAGTCAGCAATATTTCCCTGACCCTGATCCTGTCATTGCTGAACGCCTGGAAGAATGGCAGGACCTGAAGTTTGGCCTGCTGATGCACTGGGGCCCATACAGCCAGTGGGGTATTGTGGAGAGCTGGTCCATTTGCCCCGAGGATCTTAGCTGGGCCTCCGGCGGCAGAAAGGGGGGAGTGGCCGATAGCTACTTCGATTATGTGAAGCAATACGAAGACCTGCAAACCACCTTCAACCCCATTCATTTTGATCCTGAACGCTGGGCTGCTGCAGCCAGTGAGGCCGGGATGAAATACGTGGTCTTCACCACCAAGCACCACGACGGTTTCTGCATGTTCGATTCAAAACATACCGACTACAAAATCACCAGCCCCAATACCCCTTTCTCAACGAATGAACGCAGCAATGTGACGGCAGAGATATTCAAGGCATTCCGTGCTGAGGGCTTTTGGACCGGCGCCTATTTCTCCAAACCCGACTGGCACAGCGAGTATTACTGGTGGCCGCATTTCCCGCCTTCCGACCGTAACGTCAACTATTCCGTTGACAAGCACCCGCAACGCTGGCATCAGTTTGTGGAATATACCCACAACCAGATCGACGAGCTGATGAACGATTACGGGCGTGTGGATATCCTGTGGCTCGATGGAGGATGGGTACAACCTAAAACCGAAGCAGAGCTGCGCGAGGAAATGCTCATTGAATACGAGGGCAGCCGATATGTCCGTAACCCCCAGAACCAGGATGTAAATATGTCGGAGATCGTCCGTAAGGCCCGCGAGAAACAACCTGGACTGCTGGTGGTCGACCGCGCTGTGCCGGGCATCCATCAGAACTACCTCACGCCCGAGCAGCATATCCCCGATGAAGGCCTACCTTATCCCTGGGAAACTTGCATGACCATGGCCAACAGCTGGAGCTACACGCCCAACGATGTGTATAAAAGCCCCGATGACCTGATCGAGAAACTGGTCGACATTGTCAGCAAGGGCGGTAATTTCCTCCTGAACATTGGCCCCGGCCCCAATGGGAATCTCGACCCCCAGGCCTACGACCGCCTGGAAAAGATCGGGCAGTGGATGAAGGTGAACGGGGAGGCCATCTATGCCACGCGCTCCTGGAAGTCATTTTCTCAGGGCGATAACATCCGCTTCACCCGAACCAAGGACGGAAAGGCCTGGTACGCATTTCTTTTCGATTACCCCGAACAGCCCCTGGTGATTGAGGATAGGGACGGAAGAACAATTCAGACAGTGACTTTGTTGTCTAATAATCGAAAATTAAAATTCAGGGAGCGTGGCGAAGGACTTGATGTCATACTCCCCGCCAGGATGAAGGAAAGCGGCGAACACGTCTGGGTGTTGAAGATCGAATAAGCCCTCCCACCAAATGATTACCTTTGCAGTGAAATCTGATTAATGAAAGAATGGAACAGTATAAAGACTTGCAGCTTACCATAGAAAATGCCTGGGAAAACAGGGAAGACCTGAAAAACAAGTCCACCCGCGATGCCATTGAAGAAGTTATTGAACTTCTTGATAAAGGCAGACTCAGGGTAGCCGAGCCGGTTGAAGGTCAATGGGTGGTAAACGACTGGGTGAAAAAGGCAGTCATTCTTTATTTCCCCATACGCCGGATGGAAACCATTGAGGCAGGCCCCTTTGAATTCCACGATAAGATCCCGTTGAAAAAGGGCTATAAGGAAATGGGGGTACGTGTCGTTCCCCACGCTATTGCCCGCTATGGTGCCTTCCTGGCACCCGACGTGGTGATGATGCCATCCTATGTGAACATTGGAGCCTATGTGGGCAGCGGCACCATGGTCGACACCTGGGCCACGGTGGGAAGCTGCGCACAAATTGGAAGCCAGGTACATATTAGCGGAGGCGTAGGCATTGGCGGTGTGCTCGAACCCGTTCAGGCAGCCCCCGTAATCATCGAAGACGGCTGCTTCATCGGCTCGCGATGCATCGTGGTAGAAGGCGTCCGCCTTGAAAAGGAAACTGTGTTGGGGGCCAATGTAGTGCTGACGGCCTCTACAAAAATTATCGATGTAAGTGGCGAAAAACCAGTGGAATACGTGGGTCGCGTACCTGCCAGATCAGTGGTCATCCCGGGAACCCTGCCCAAACAATTCAAGGCCGGAACCTACCAGGTGCCTTGTGCCCTCATCATCGGCCGGCGAAAGGAAAGCACCGACCGGAAAACCAGCCTCAATGACGCACTCCGACAATATAATGTTGCGGTATAAAGTCGAATAATAGTTTATCAGGGCAGGAAAAGGAGGCCGCTTCCGGGCTGCTTTTTGCTATTGTCATCAGGCATTCACCTCATTCTTATCCTTGTAAAACAAGCCGAAAAACAAGGAAAAGAACACAAAGAAACTCAAGCCGACTTGTGCATCCAGGGGGTTATTTCCCAGCATCGAAACCCCCATGATCACCAGGAAAATGTTGAACGGAAGGTAGCGGGTGGCGCGGGCCTCCCGGATAAACAAGAAATAAAGGAGGAAAACAGCAAGGGTTCCAATCAATCCCACCATTAGAAGCAGGATCAGGTATTGATTGTGGGGCTTCATCCTGTAATTGTCCAGGGGCGAGTCCAGGGCGCTCAGCCCGTAATCCATGGCCAGAAAAATATCGCCGGTGCCCCAACCCAGCAAGAGATGCTTTTTTAAGGCCACCACCGAGGCCTTCCATAATTCCAGGCGCTGGGAAAAGGTATGCCCGCTGGGATTTCCTGTACGTTGATATTCCATTACCTCCCAGCCACTTTGGTGCAGCCGTGTCATGAAATGAGGCCAGTGCATATACAGGTGGTTAGGCACTCCGTGCTCAATGGCCCGGACCTCCTCTTCCCTGAGCGACAGGATGCTTTCTTTGTCTTTTTTCAGACCCTTGGAGGACAGAAAGCGATACAAGGTGGCTTTCAGGGGGTGCCCTGTGTGGTCCAGGCTGTCAATGGGGATTCTGCTGCGCTCGCCCCAGGCTGCCCCGATCTCTTCCTCGGCAATGAAATGGTATACCAGGTGCCCATTTTCCCGCTGATGGTTTCCGGTGTCGTGCCTGTAGCCATTTCCCGATGCGGTCCTTGCCGTAAGGGCCTGCTGGTCGGGATTTATGTTCAGCGTCAGGGGTTTTATCACCCAAAGCATCAATAGGATGACAATAATGAGGGCGCCTGCCAGCCCCAGTCCCACCAGGATGCGCCTGAAAATCACTTTTCCCTGAATGAACTCACGGAATACTAGGAAAGCCACCACCCCTGCAAGACAAAGCAAACCCGTCAGAGAACTTAACAGAAAAAGGTAAAACAACAGCCAGACCGAGATCAACAGGGCGCCTGTCAACCAGGTTCGTTCCGTGCTCATACGTTTAACCTGCCAGGGCAACAGGAAAATGACCAAAACCACCATCATACTGAAATACACGTGCGATTCGAAAGGGGAGATAGAACGCGGGTTTATGAAGGAACGGTTCAGATACAGGATGAAACCGATCACCGAGGTGACTAGCACCGTAAGCGAGAAAGCTAAGGCGGCCATATTCCACCGTTCCTTTGAAAGCGGCCGGCTGGAAGCCAGAACAAAGGTCAGCGTAAACAGAGGGAGCTTGTTTTTTAAATCATATCCGATCCCATACTGCACGTCTTCTGTCCAGAGCATCCCCAGCAGGTAAACCCCGTAAATAAGGATAAAGATCACAGCCGCCTTGTTGCGCGCAAAGCGCCGGATCTTCTCCCACCAATGCCCTTCCACCAGCCAATTGAAGCCCATCAGGATCTGTGCCACACTGACGAAATACCTGGAGGTCGGCATCGCAATCACCATGAGGCACAACAGGAAAAAAAGGATCAGGTCGTGAACGCTTTCTTGTTCCTGCTTGGTGAAGATGCTTTTAAACATATGTTGGGGGGGTGATGAAACCTTTACAAAAATAACCCAATAATCTTCAAAAAATTTTATCTCCATTTTTTTCTTTCATAATTCTTTTTATGTTTGACAATCTAAATCCTGGATTGAAAAAGTGCTGCGGGATTTCGTACCTTTGTCATTGGGAAGCCTTCCAAATGGGCATTTGTCATTAATGCTGCTTGCACGAAAGGTTTTCGTTAAATTATGGAAGAAGAAATAAAAAAAATCGTCGAAGTGTTGAGCCTTGGGGGTACAATTCTATATCCCACAGATACCATTTGGGGAATCGGCTGTGACGCCACCAATGCCAGGGCTGCCGAAAAGGTCTATAAGCTGAAGGGTCGTGGCCAGGAGAAATCCCTTATTGTGCTGATGGAATCAGTCGGGCAGCTTAAGGAATACATTGGCGATGTACCCGAACTGGCCATTGACTTGATTGCCAGTTTTACCGACCCGCTGACTGTCATATACCCGGGGGCGCGCAAACTGGCAAAAAATGTGATGGCTGCCGACCACACCATTGCCATCCGCATCCCCCAGGATGAATTCTGCCAGGCTCTGCTGCGTGCCTTCGGTAAACCAATTACCTCCACCTCTGCAAATCGCTCGGGGGAAGCCAGCCCGCTGTCGTTCAGCAAAATCACAACGGACATCCTCGAGGGGGTGGATTATGTGGTGAAAACCAACCAGAACCGCATCAACCGTCCCAAAGCTTCAACCATTGTACGTATCAACGAGGATGGTGAGATACAGATCCTCAGAAATTAATCCTTTTTGAAGAAAACACTGGCACATCCCGTTTTTAAAGTCGTTTCAGAGGTCGCCGCTGAGATGAGCTGCCCCGCCTATGTGGTTGGCGGGTGGGTCAGAGACCTGTTCCTTCAACGCAACTCCAAAGACATTGATATTGTGGTTGTGGGCAGTGGCATTGAACTGGCGACCCGTGTGGCTGAAAAAACCGGACAGGCAAAGAAACTAAAGGTGTTCAAGAATTTCGGCACCGCCATGCTGCGCTGGGCCGACTGGGAGGTGGAGTTCGTTGGCGCCCGTCGCGAGTCCTACCGCCTCAGCTCACGCAAACCCGTTGTGGAAGACGGGACCCTCGACGACGACATGAGGCGCCGTGACTTTACCATCAATGCCATGGCAATCAGCCTTAACAAGCAGGACTATGGCACCCTGCTCGACCCCTTTAAAGGGCAGCAGGACCTCAGGAAAAAAACCATACGTACTCCGCTGGACCCTGACCTCACTTATTCCGACGACCCTCTGCGGATGATGCGTGCCTTGCGTTTTGCCGCACAGCTCGGATTCCGGATTGAACCCGAATCCTTCGCCGCCATACAGCGCTATGCCCATCGCATCCGCATCGTTTCCATCGAGCGGGTCATGGATGAGTTCAATAAGATTATGCTGACCCCTAAACCCGGAAAAGGGCTCTTGCTGATCCACGAATCCGGCCTGCTGCCCTATTTCTTCCCCGAGCTGGATGACCTGAAAGGAGTGGAGACCATCAACGGCAAGGCCCACAAGGATAACCTCCTGCATACCTTGCAGGTGCTCGACAACCTCGCCGCCAATTCCGATGACCTCTGGCTGCGCTGGGCCGCCCTGTTGCACGACATCGCCAAACCCCCCACTAAACGATTTGACCCCGAAGTGGGGTGGACCTTCCACGGTCACGAGTTCCTGGGAAGTAAAATGGTGACACAGATCTTTCGCAAATTGAAACTCCCGCTGAATGAAAAGATGAAGTACGTGAAAAAACTGGTGCTGCTTCATCTGCGCCCCATAGTCCTGAGCGAAAGCATCGTGACGGACTCGGCCGTGCGTCGCCTCCTCTTTGAAGCCGGCGACGACATAGACGACCTGATGATGCTCTGCGATGCCGATATCACCTCGGGCAACGCCCGAAAGGTGAAACAATATCTTGCTAACTTCGAGCTGGTTCGCCGGAAACTGAAAGAGATAGAGGATAAGGACCGCATCCGTAACTGGCAGCCCCCCGTCACAGGCGATGACATCATGAATACCTTTGGGCTGAAGCCTTCCCGCGAAGTGGGCCTGATCAAAACCGCCATACGCGAAGCCATCCTCGAAGGCAATATCCCCAACGAAAGAGCCGCAGCCTGGGAATTGATGCTCAATGAAGGAAAAAAATTAGGTCTGAACCCTATGAAAACTACAAAATAGTTAATTTTGCCTTTAGATAGGATCCCATTGATGGGGTCCCTGAATCTTGTTAGATTATGCACATTTACCGCTTTAAGCTGACTTTTGAAGAGCAGGATGATTTCGTCCGCGAGATAGAGGTAGGCTCTGAACAGAACTTCGAGGATTTTCACAAAGCCATTGTGGATAACCTGGGACTTGATCAGGGAACCCTCTCATCGTTTTTCATTACAGATTACCGCTTTCGCAAAAAGCGTGAAATCTCTCTGATCGATATGAGCCCTGAGGAGCGCCCCGAGACCTTTGATGAGGAGGAAGAAGAGAAAATGCTGGTGATGAAGGACGCTATCCTGAGCGACTATATTGACGACCCCCACCAGAAACTCCTTTATGTTTACGACTACCTGAACTATTGGACATTCTACCTTGAACTCCTTAAAATATTGCCTGCCGACCCCAAGCATACCTATCCGCGTATCTCTAAGACCTTGGGCGAGGTGCCACGTGAACTCACCGCTAAGGCACATCAGCTCTCCGGACCTGACTTGGGCTTCGAACTGGGCTTTGAAGAGGATCAGTATGACCCCGAGGACCTGAGGTCGTTCGAAAACGATGACTTTCTGGATGAAGAAGGAGGCGAGAATTTTGAGGGCTTCGACGAAGAAAAATTCTGACAAAACCCTTGTGGTGGTCACCGGACCCACCGGGGTGGGGAAAACCGGCCTGAGCATAGACCTTGCCGGGCATCTGCAAACGGAAATCGTTTCTGCCGATGCCCGTCAGTTTTACAGGGAACTCCATATTGGTACTGCAGCGCCTGCTGCTTTTGAATTATCACGGGTCAGGCACCATTTCGTTGGCCATCTTTCCATCCACGATGACTACAACGTCTCGCGCTATGAGCAGGAGGCCCTGGAAGTGATCGCAAGCCTGTTCCGCACCCGCGATTATGTGGTGGTCACGGGTGGCTCGGGTTTGTATATCGATGCCCTGTGCAAAGGATTCGACGACCTGCCCCCTGCTGAACCCCGCGTTCGCCGGCAGGTCGAACAGGTGTACCGTCAGGGCGGACTCGATAGCCTGAGGTTATGGCTTAAACAAATCGATCCTGAATTCTACCTCCAGGTCGACCCGGCCAACCCCAACCGGATGAAACGCGCCATAGAGGTCTTCCTGCAAACAGGGTATAAGTTCTCGGCCCTGCGCACAAACACCCCCAGAAACCGACCTTTTAGAATGAAAAAAATCGTCCTCGACCGCCCTCGTGAAGTCCTTTTCGACCGTATCAACCGCCGTGTCGATGCCATGGTGGAGGAGGGGCTGATCGAAGAAGCCCTGCACTTCTTCAGGTTCAGACACCTAAATGCCCTCAATACCGTAGGTTATAAAGAGATTTTTGCCTGGCTTTCGGGCGCCTGCTCCCTGAACCACGCCATCACAAGCATCAAAACCAACACCCGCCGCTATGCAAAACGACAGATTACCTGGTTTAAACGCGACCTTGAAGCACGCTGGATGAAGCCTGAAGAGATGGTTGCCATCCTGGATTTTGTCCTTGAGGAAGATTTAGGCGCTGCACAGGCTGGCCTGGCCTGAAGGTCACTCTGCAGTGTGGTCCCTTGCGTTTTTTTGCCGCTCTTCCTTCGATATCAACCCGAATTCCTTAGCCAGAAACTCTCTAAGCTGCACAGGCTTAACGTTACGCTTCAGCTCACCCCCCCTGCTCCATGAGATACGACCTGTTTGTTCGCTCACGATCACGGAGATGGCATCCGACTGGGATGTAATGCCTGCCGCCGCACGGTGACGCAGGCCCAGGTTGGAGGGAAACTCACGGCTCTCAGTGACAGGCAGCACGCAACGCGCCGCCCGGATGCGGTTGTTGGTGATAATCACCGCCCCGTCGTGCAGGGGGCTGTTTTTGAAAAAGATATTCTCGAGCAGCTGCTCCGAAAGCTGCGCGTCGATCAGCTCTCCTGTTTCCACAAAGAATCCCAGGTCGTTTTCACGGGTCAAAACAATCAAAGCTCCTGTTTTACTCTCAGCAAAACGCTGGCAAACATTCACGATGGCTGACACGTTCAGTTTATTGCTCTCGTCGAACTGCCACAGCCTGCGGAAAATGCCCCTGGGGTTGCGGTTCAGAAAACTGCGGGTGCCCAGCACCAGCAAAAACTTGCGGATCTCGGGCTGAAACACGATGATCAGCGCCAACACCCCCACGCTGATGAACTGCCCAAGAATAGCCGTAAGCAGTTCCATCTCGAAGATGCGTACCAGCCACCAGATCAGGTAAATGGAAAGGATGCCCAGGAAGATGTTCAGCGCTCCCGTGCCACGGATCAGCAGGTACAACTGGTAAAGTAGTATCGCTACCAGGAGAATGTCGAGGATATCGAGCAGACGCATTTGCAAAAAGGAAGAGGCCGCCAGGAAGAGCATATACAAATCTTTTTCCGGATAAAATTAAGCGAATTCACTTTGACTTTTCAACATTTCCGCAATTTTTATGGCTTCTATGGCCTCTCGGACATCGTGCACCCTGAGGATATGTGCCCCCTTGAGCACTGCCAGGGTGTTGACTGCCGTTGTGCCATTCAGGGCTTCTGCCGGGGTGTTGCCAAGCACCCGCGTGATCATCGACTTGCGCGAAACGCCTACCAGTAAGGGCAGATCGAAGATACGGAAAAAGTCAAGCTGATCGAGCAGCCGGTAGTTGTGTTCCACTGTCTTGCCAAAGCCAAAGCCCGGATCGAGAATGATGTCGTTAACCCCCATCGCGTTCAGATTCCTGATCTTTTCGGAAAAATACAGCGAGATTTCTTTGATGAGGTCCTTATAAACCGGGTTCTTCTGCATTGTAGCCGGGGTGCCCTGCATATGCATTATCACGTAAGGCACCTGCAGGCGGGAAATGGTGTCGAACATCGCAGGGTCTATATTACCCGCCGAGATGTCGTTGATCATATGCGCGCCTGCCTCCACAGCCACCAGGGCCGTCTCCGAGTTATAGGTGTCAACCGACAACAGCGTATCCGGAAAACGCCTCAGGATGGCTTTGATGACCGGCAGCAGGCGTTCTTGCTCTTCCCTGGGGTCGATCAGGCCCGTGCCGGGACGGCTCGAGGCGGCCCCCAGGTCGAGGATGTGCGCCCCCTCTTCCAGCATGCGCTCGGCGTGCTTCACCACATCCCAGGTGGTCTTGTGCTTACCCCCGTCGAAAAATGAATCGGGCGTAATATTCACGATGCCCATCACCAGCGGTGCGGATAAATTTATAATTTTGCCCCGGAGGTTCAGGGTTTTCTTTGGGCAGAAAAACGTATCTTTCGCCATCCTTGCTTCTGAAACTTTTTATGAATGAACGAACGCACTATGGGCTCAGTATCAAAAACCGATCAGCAATACGATGCAATCAAACAGACCTGCCTCGGGGTCTTCACCAGTAAGATGCAGGATTATGGCACCGCCTGGCGCGTGCTGAGGCCCGCCTCACTCACCGACCAGATCTACATTAAGGCCCAGCGCATCCGCTCGCTGCAACGCAAAGGTACACAAAAAATACTGGAAGGTATCGCTCCTGAATTTGTTGGCATCGTCAACTATGCGGTGATGGGGCTCATCCAGCTCGAGCGGGGCGCCGCCGACCAGGCCGACCTGCCTGCTGAGGAAGCCGCCGAAAAGTGGGGCGAATACTTCGAGAAGGCACGAAGCCTGATGCACGACAAGAACCACGACTACAGCGAAGCCTGGCGCGAGATGCGCGTCTCCTCACTGGCCGACATCATCCTGATGAAGCTCCTGCGCGTCAAGCAGATCGAAGACAACGAGGGCAAGACCTTCGTCTCCGAAGGCGTCGATGCCAATCTTTACGACATCATCAACTATGCCGTGTTTGCGCTTATCAAGCTTGAACTCGAAGGAAAGAACGACTGAAAACTGCATAAACAAAGGATAAAACGGTGCTGCGATTCATAGCCAGGCGTTTGTGGTATGGCCTGTGGGTTTTCCTGGGGGTGGTCACCGTCGTGTTTTTCCTCTTTACGGTGCTGCCCGGCGACCCTGCCCGCATGATGCTGGGGCAGCGCGCCGACATGGCCTCGGTGGAAGCCATACAACGCGAACTGGGCCTCGACCGCCCCGTGATGGTGCAATACCTAAACTACCTCAACGACCTCTCGCCCCTTTCCGTTCACAACCACCAGGAGCCTGAAAGCTTCTTTTATCTCGACAATGAAAAATATGCTGCCGCAAAACTGGTGTCGGCCGCAAAATATTCCCTGGTGCTGAAAAAGCCCTACCTGAGGCGCAGCTACCAGAGCAACCGCCCTGTGACCTCTATCCTGGCCGAGGCCTTTCCCAACACCCTGCTGCTGGCCCTGGTGGCCATCGTCTTTGCCATGCTGCTGGGCA
This sequence comes from Bacteroidales bacterium, assembly GCA_012521995.1. GTDB lineage: Bacteria > Bacteroidota > Bacteroidia > Bacteroidales > UBA7960 > UBA7960. The sequence continues at coordinate 36,120 of JAAYLH010000066.1, forward strand.
TCGCCCTGGGCGTGGTGTCGGTGGTGAACGACAGCCCCGCCATGGGGCGCGTCATCATGGTGTTCTCGGTGCTGGGCATGTCGCTGCCCTCCTTCTTTGCTGCCATCCTCATCGCCTGGCTCTTTGCATTCGTGCTGGGCGACTACACCGGCCTCAACATGACCGGCAGCCTCTACGCCGTTGACGACTTCGGGCGGGGCGAATACATCCAGTGGAAGAACCTCATCCTGCCCGCCCTCACCCTGGGAATACGACCCCTGGCCGTGGTCACTGAGCTCACCCGCAGCTCCCTCCGGCAGGTCATGGCCCAGGACTATATCCGCACCGCCCGTGCCAAGGGCCTCAGCCTCTGGCGCGTCATCACCCGCCACGCCCTGCGCAACGCCATGAACCCCGTCATCACCGCCATCTCCGGATGGTTCGCCTCCCTGATGGCAGGTGCCGTATTCGTCGAATATGTCTTCGACTGGAAAGGCATCGGCGTGGTCATCGTCAGCGCCCTCGAAACCTACGACTTCCCCGTGGTGATGGGCGCCGTGCTGCTCATCTCCGTCATGCTCGTCCTGGTCAACATCACCGTCGATATCCTTTACGGAATGCTCGACCCAAGGGTCCGTATGCAGTAAGGGGATTCCACCGATTGTTACGGATTCCGCGGATGATGGCATGGGGAATGGAGAGGTGAAAAGTTGAGAAGTTGAGAAGTTGAGAAGTTGAGAAGAACCTTAACCTCAACCTTAACCTCAACCTTAACCTTAACATGGGAATTTTTTTCTTTCCCGGGAATTTTTTACCTTAACGAAAAAATTTTAACCTTATGGAATTTAAGGATATGCAGAAAATGGTGGATCACCTGATGCACCTGAAAAATGCCAGCGGTCTGGATGATTTTGAAGGGTATTCGCCCAATGAAATGGACCAGATCTTTCACAGCACTTTTAGCCCGGGTTGCCCCATTCAGCTGAAAAAAATGAAGGATGACGATTACCTTAAAGTCCCCCTGCTCAACCAGGTGAAATACCTGGCCGGCCTGATTGCCAGGGAAGGAGAAATGAAACTCACGGCCAAAGGTTTTTTGCCCACCAAGGTGGTCGCCGATATTTATGCCAGGGGATCTTTAAAGGATGAAGCGATTGAGGAAGGCATCTATAAGCTCTACAAAGAGACGGATTCAATGACCGTTCATTTGGCAAGGATCTTATTGGAGATCAGCGGCCTGGCAAAGAAAAGGCTTGGGAAACTGAGCCTCACTAAGTCAGGAGAGAAGATCCTCTCCGATAACGAAAAGCTTCTGCGAACCCTTTTTAAGCATTTTGCCGAAAAATTCAACTGGCCCTATTTTGATGGGTATGGCCA
>JAAYLH010000067.1 GCA_012521995.1 Bacteroidales bacterium
GAAAATTGAACAGGGCAAAATTACAAGCTCCTTACGGGATGGCAAAGAAACAGGGGGTGGCATTGCCCACCCCGGGGGTTGAGATTGCACAGGAAATTTGTTGACATACACCCGGAGCGGGAAAAATCCCCGCTGAGCGGAATTTGCAATTCTGCTACTTTTGATAGCTTTTACAGGCCATCCCTGGTAATGGCAAGACGATGTTCTTTATTTAATAAGAGGGTTGGATCAATCCAAATGGTCCTTTATTCCGAGCGGCATTTCAAATGCCGCTCAGCCGGGAAAAGGGGCTTATTCGACGGTCACCGACTTGGCCAGGTTGCGCGGCTGGTCGACGTTGCAGCCCCTCAGCACGGCGATGTGGTAGGAGAGCAACTGCAAGGGTATGGTGGCCACCAAAGGCACAAAGAGCTCCTCGGTTTCGGGGATCTCGATCACATAATCGGCCATGCCCCTGACGATCTCGTCGCCTTTTGTCACAATGGCAATGATCACGCCCTTACGGGCCTTGACTTCCTGGATGTTGCTGATCACCTTTTCGTAGGTTCCTTTTTTTGGGGCCAGCACCACCACGGGCATATGCTCGTCGATGAGGGCTATGGGGCCGTGCTTCATCTCGGCTGCGGGGTAGCCCTCGGCGTGGATGTAGGATATTTCTTTAAGCTTCAGGGCGCCCTCAAGCGCCACGGGGTAGTTGTAGCCGCGGCCCAGGTAAAGGAAGTTGCGGGCATCCTTAAAATGGGTCGAAATTTCGTAGATCAGGTTGTTGACCTTCAGGGCTTCTTCCACCTTGGCGGGTATGGCCTCCATTTCGCTGAGGAGCTGGAAGTACCTTGACTTGGAAAGGGAGCCTTTGCGGTCGGCAATGGCAAGAGCCATCAGGGTAAGCACGGTGACCTGTGCCGTGAAAGCCTTGGTGCTGGCAACCCCTATCTCGGGCCCGGCATGGGTATATGATCCTGCGTGGGTAGCCCTGGCAATAGACGAGCCCACCACATTGCAGATGCCCAGTATGGTAGCACCCTTTGATTTGGCCAGCTCGATGGCTGCAAGGGTGTCGGCGGTTTCGCCCGACTGGCTGATTGCAATGACGATATCGTCCTCGTAAATGACGGGGTTGCGGTAGCGGAACTCGGAGGCATACTCCACTTCCACGGGGATGCGCGCCAGGTCCTCAAAAAGGTATTCACCCACCAGGGCAGCGTGCCAGGAGGTGCCGCAGGCGATGATGATGATACGGCGGGCATTGAGGAACTTCTGCTCAAAATCAATGATACCACCCAGCACCACCTGCCCGGTCGACAGGGTAAGCCTTCCCCGCATACTGTCCTTGATGCTTTTGGGCTGTTCATAGATCTCCTTGAGCATGAAATGCGGGAAACCGCCTTTCTCAATGGCCGAGAGCTGCATCTCAAGATGATGCACATAAGGGGTCTTTTCCTTGTTGCGGATGGTTTTGATCTTCAGCTTGCCCTTGCGGGGGATGATGGCCAGTTCTTCATCATCGAGGTAAACCACATTTTGGGTGTACTCGACGATGGGGGAGGCATCGGAGGCAATGAAATATTCGTCTTCACCCAGGCCGATCACCAGGGGGCTTCCCTTTTTGGCGGCGATGAGCAGGTCGGGGTCGTTTTGGGAAATGACCACGATGGCATAGGCGCCCACCACGTGGTTCATGGCGATGCGAACGGCCTCGGCAAGATCGACCTGTTCGTTTTGCTGGATGTCCTCAATGAGGTGGATCAACACCTCGGTATCGGTATTGCTGTGAAAGACAAAACCGCGGTTGACGAGCTCGGTTTTGAGCGAGCCATAGTTTTCGATGATGCCATTGTGGATAATGGCCAGTTTGCGGCTCTGGCTGAAGTGAGGGTGGGCGTTGACATCATTGGGCTCGCCGTGGGTGGCCCAGCGGGTATGGCCTATTCCGGTGGTTCCCGAAAGGTCTTTTCCCTGGAGGTTGTGTTCGAGGGCTGTTACCTTACCGTGGTTTTTATAGAGCCGGAGGTCTTCATTGAGCAGGGCCAGGCCTGCACTGTCATAGCCGCGGTATTCGAGTCTTTTCAGGCCTTTGATAAGGATTGGATAAGCTTCGCGGGAGCCAATATAGCCTACAATTCCACACATTACCTAAGAAAGGATTGAATGAACGAATCAGTTGAACTGAGAATACCTGATCTCGAGTTTCATGGGGTTTTCCTGTCTGCCGGGCCCTCTGAGCACAACGCGCTGTGCGTTTTCGGCAGAACCCGAGATCAGCAGCACCAGATCAGCATTCTCCAGTTTCCCATCTATCACTTCCTGCAGGTGCTGCGTAATATTGAACTCGTATTGATTTTTGGCTTCATTTAAGGCCCCCCCGAAATAGGCGGTGCCAATTGAATAATCGCTTAAGGCAACCATCTCCTCCTCTTCTGACATTTGTAGCAGGATGAGGTTTCTGGCTGCATAAAATTCGTCGGTAACGAAGTTGGTGTCGACAGGGATAATCAGTTTTGCCTGGTTAATATAAACGCTGGGCAGGGCCGACAATTCTTCGATAAAGGGGAAGCTGATCTTTGTGCGCAGGCCACCCAAGGCTTTGAGAAACAGCAGGGAATCGTTGCCTTGCCCTGGGTTGTTGAGTTGTTCGGTAATCACCGGATGGCTTGCCTGGAACTCGAAATGCTCAACAAAAGTCATTCGGCGGGTAAAGTCACTGATGTAGAAACGGAAATTCCTGGAGAGGGGGATGGTGTCGGAGGCTTCGTGATAATATATTGCCAGGTAGGTATAGCTGGAAAACATATTGATATTGAAAATGGACCCCCCCTCCGAAAAATTGTCTTCCACGGTGACCATGATCCCTTTGAAGTATTCAAGGAAATTGGAGATATTTTCAAAATATTCGGTGCCATTGGCATTCAGAATCTTCTGGCCGATACGGTCGGAGAGCCTCATGCGGAAATGGGGCGCGAAATAGGTGGTATCGATCAGGGTGCTGTCGGTTGGGGCCGGGCGCAGCAAACGCTGCCCGATATTTCGGGGTTCTACAGCCAGGGGCTGGTTATTGTAGAGGGTATCGGCATCGGGGATGTCATCCAAAAGCTCAAACACCCTGATAGTTTGAATGGTTTCCACATTGCCATAATAAATGCCATTGTAACCCAGGGAGAGCACCACCGAGTCGAGGACGGGTTCTTCGCCCAGGGAAAAGTCGTTGGAAGGCAGGCGGAACTGTGTAAGGATGCTGGCGCGGGTTTTCCCAAACACAGGGTCATGCATCATCCCCAGCAGGTTCTGATAGCCCAGGTTGGTGGGAATTGTGTCATCTTTCTCAAAATAGGTAGCGATGCTGACGGTGTCGGTGATCATCAGGCCGGCCTGATCGCCGATCAGGTCGAGGCCAATGGCGTCGGGCTCGGTGCATGACTGCCAGCTAAGCATCAGGAAGAAAACGGAAATAAGGCTAAGAGGAATGCGGAAAAAACCCCCGCGGAAGCGGGGGATTAATGAATTTTTCAAGGTTGAGGATTTTTTTTTCAGCAATGTCAGGAACATCGGTTAGGTTTCAGAACGCAAATTTATAAGAATTTATTCTGAAACAACGGATTCATTGATCAATACCTCATCATAAAAATCGTTAAAGGCGTCAATGTAGGTATCCATCGACTGGTATTCCAGCAGGGGCTTGTCGGATTTGCGGGCATATTGTTCCACCTCGGCATCGATGTCCTGGTGGCCAAAGATCACACCGTCGGCATAGTCAATGGCAGCTTTGCTGATGTTGATGAAGGTTGGTTCCTGGTACAGGGCAAGGTGTTCGGCCTTAATGTCCTTACCCTGGAGTTTCTTATACAGCTCGGGCTTGAGCGAACCGGGGAAGCCATCGTTATAAATGGAATAAATGACTTTGGTATCGGAGAACATGGGGTTCTCCTTCATGGCTACCTTGAGGTAAAGGGGCATCAGACTGGTGAACCAGCCATTGCAATGAACGATATCGGGGGCCCAGCCGAGTTTTTTCACTGTTTCAATCACTCCGCGGGCAAAGAAAATGGCGCGCTCGTCGTTGTCGGGCGCATACTTTCCAGTTTTATCTGCAAGGGTATACTTGCGCTGGAAGAAATCCTCATTATCAATAAAATAGATCTGCATGCGAGCGGCCTGGATAGAAGCCACTTTAATTATCAACGGATGGTCGGTATCGTTGATTACCAGGTTCATACCCGAAAGGCGGATAACTTCGTGCAGTTGATTGCGGCGCTCGTTGATGCTACCGAAACGCGGCATGAACGTTCGAATTTCCTTACCTTTTTCCTGGATACCTTGGGGAAGGTGCCGGCCGATGAGGCCCATATGGCTTTCCTTCAGGTAGGGGGTGATTTCCTGTTGAACGAAAAGTACTCTGGGTTTTTCCATAAACGTAAGGGGTTGACTGTTAGAACAAAGAAATGGTATGCAAAAGTACGGAATTTTTTGGTCATTTTCAAATTTAAGTTTTAGCTTTGCGGATTTGTTTTGCGAACCCTTTTCTATTTGCTTATTTTTGCAATATTCTTATTTGCAATCAGATACTTTAGAAGGTTCAAAAGACATAAAGCAAAAACTTCATTCTGTTTCATTCATTCCTGACGTTTTTTCCATTGAAAGGTATTGGCAGATATTTAAGGGTACTGATCTTCCTGGCGCTGGGCCTGCTTTTGTTGTGGTGGGTAACGCGCGGTCAGGACCTGGACAAGATCATGGAAGAGTTCAGGAATGCCAATTACTTTTGGATCGCCATGGCCATGGTTGCAGGGATTTTCAGCCACGTGTTCAGGGCGGTGCGTTGGAACATCCTGATCCGCTCCCTGGGTTATAAGGTAAAATTAGGCAACACCTTCCACGCGGTGATGTCGGGATACCTGGCCAACCTGGTGGTACCCCGCTTGGGGGAGGTATCCAAATGTGCTGTGTTGAGTAAATCGGATGGCATCCCGTTCAATTCCCTGGCAGGCACCATGATCGCCGAGCGCTTTGTCGACCTGATCACCCTTATCCTGTTGATGTTCTTTACCATTGCTTTTCAGTTTCACTTCCTGAAAGACTTCCTGTACGACTTTTTCTTTGGTTCGCTGATAGAAAAGGGGAGCTCTGCCTTGCTGATCTTTTTGCTGGCAGGAGGGGCCGTACTGGCACTGGCCATAGGCTTTTTGTGGTGGCTGCGCAGGAGGCTGCGGGAGGCTAAACCTGACACCTTTGGCTATAAGCTCAGGCGTCAGCTCAGGGGTTTTGGAAATGGTATCAAGACCCTCTGGCGGATGCGCAATAAGGGGTGGTTCCTGCTGTACTCCCTGGTCATCTGGGGGCTGTACTTCCTGAATGCTTACCTGGGGTTTTTTGCCATCTCTGCAAGCTCACACCTCTCTCCCGATGCGGGCATTACTTTGCTTGCCGTGGGCAGTCTGGGAATCCTGGCCCCCGTTCCCGGAGGGATTGGCACCTATCACTTCATCACCATTGCCACCTTGACCCAGCTTTACAACATTGCCCCTGAGCCTGCCACATCCTACGCCTACATCACCCACGCGGGGCAAATGCTGCTGATCATAAGCACCAGCGTTATCCTGTGGTTTATATTTTCAATAAGGAAGAATGGGCAGGTTGAGCAACAGGAACCCGGAGATGTTGCATAAAGGCTGAACAAGCCATTAAAGGAGGTGTTATTCTTATATTGGGTATCGTTTTTCAAATTTGATCAGCATGCCGGGAAAAAAAGAAATCATTGAAAGGAAGATCGTGGAGGCCGGCGATTATGAAAGCCTGTCGCGGCAACTGAGCTACTGGCGTTTTCACGGAAAAAAGCTGGTGTTCACCAATGGCTGCTTCGACATCCTCCACCTGGGCCATATAGACTATCTTTCAAAGGCTGCCGGGTTGGGCGATGTGCTTGTCATAGGCCTCAACAGCGATGCTTCCGTCAGCCGCCTGAAGGGGCCTGAAAGGCCCGTCAACGACCAAAGGGCTCGTGCGCAGGTGCTGGCTTCCCTGTTTTTTGTCAGGGGGGTGGTGCTTTTTGAAGAAGATACACCCTATGAGCTCATTAAAATTGTTCAGCCCGACGTGCTGGTGAAAGGCAGCGACTACCGCAGCGAGGATATCGTAGGATATGATGTGGTGAAGGCCCGTAACGGACAGGTGGTAACCCTCGATTTCCTCGAAGGTTATTCCACCAGCAGCATCATCGAAAAACTGCGCAGCGAAAAAGCCTGAAAGGTTAATTCAAAAGAGGCAGTTTTTATAAAAAAATAACACGGCACAACCATGGGATTTGATTAATTTCGTTCATTCCCAAACATGATATTGCAGTAAGAAAAAGATGGAAAACAACCAGCCCGGATACTCCCGCTTTAAACTCTACCTCCCGGTCATTATGGCCCTGGTGCTCATAGCAGGTTTCCTGCTAGGCCTTTATATGAGGCCAAAGCAATCTCAAACCGAACGCAAGTTCTTTTCCATTGGTTTCGACCGTAACAACCAACTGAACAACATTCTAAACTTCATTCAGGAAGCCTATGTAGATTCGGTTGACCGCCAGACCCTCACAGAGGATGCCATCCACAGCCTGCTGAAAAACCTGGATCCTCATTCGGCCTTTATCCCGGCCCGGGATTTTAAGGAGATGAACGACCCCCTGATGGGCAGCTTTGAAGGCATTGGCATAGAGTTCAACATGATCAGCGATACCGTTGTGGTGATCAATCCCATTTCCGGAGGCCCCAGCGAAAAGGCGGGCATCATGCCCGGTGACCGCATTGTCGCTGTAGAAGAGGAGGTGATTGCAGGGGTAAACATGTCAACCAACGACATTGTTAAGCGGTTGAAGGGGGAGAAAGGCACAACGGTAAGGGTAGAGGTGATGCGTTCGGGGCTCAGCGAGACGCTGCCGTTCGCCCTTGTCCGGGATCAGATCCCGCAATACAGCCTGGATGTGGCATACATGGTAGATGAAGAGGTGGGCTATATCCGCCTGAACAAGTTCTCGGCAACCACCCACCAGGAGTTTGTGCTGGCCATGGAACGCCTGAAGCGTGAGGGGATGCAAAAAATGATCCTGGACCTCAGGGGTAACGGAGGGGGATTTTTGGAAGCCGCCATCAACCTGAGCGATGAGTTTTTGGATGCTCAAAAACTGATCGTATACACCGATGGGCGGAGCCGTCCGCGGCAGGTTGCCCATGCAAGGCGTAACGGAGGTTTTGAGACGCAGCCGCTGGTGATCCTCCTTGACGAATGGTCGGCCTCTGCCAGCGAGATCGTGGCAGGCGCCGTACAGGACAACGACCGCGGCCTGATCATTGGCAGGCGGTCCTTTGGGAAAGGCCTGGTGCAAGAACAGGTTCAGCTGGGTGATGGCTCAGCCCTGCGCCTCACCGTGGCAAGGTATTACACCCCCACGGGTCGCAGCATTCAGAAGCCCTACACCGATGGCGAAGAAGAATATTACAATGAGTTTATGAACCGCCTGCTGGAAGGCGAACTTGAAAACCCCGACAGCATTAAGTTTAATGATTCTCTGAAATATGAAACCCCTGCGGGCAGAGTCGTTTATGGCGGAGGTGGCATTATGCCCGATATTTTTATCCCCATTGAATCGGGCGAGGAATTTGTATTTTACAACCAGGTAGCCAACCGTGGGTTGGTGTACCGCTTTGCCTTTAACTATGCTGACCGCAACCGCAATGCCCTGCATGAGCACGAAAGCCCGGCAGCCTTTGTAAGGGACTTCTCCATAACGCCTTCAATTTACAGGGAATTCCTCGATTTTGTCCGTTCGGAAGGGGTGAGCATCCCGGGGCAAATCAGCACTGAGAGCCAGGACTTGATTCGCAGGAACCTTAAATCGTATATTGGGCGCAATATTTTAGGAGCGGAAGCCTTCTTTCCCGTGCTTCACGAGGATGACAAGGCCTTCCAAAAGGCTGTTGAGGTGTTGAACAGCCAGGAATACCAAAGCATGCTGCAAACGCCTTCCCTGCCCTAAAGGCCTAATTCGGGAGCGATCTCCTGCATAGCCCGTAGGGACAGCTCTGCAAACTCGGGCAGCGGAATGCCGATTTTTTCGCATTCCAAAATGGTTTCACGTCTTACGCTGGCAGCAAAGGCCTTTTCCTTCATTCGCTTGACCACTGATTTGGGCTTAACGCTTCCCACTTTTTTGTCCGGGTAAACCAGGGCCGTTGCAGTGATGAGCCCCGTAATGGTTTCGCCAGCAGCCAGGGCATGATGAAAAGGCGTGGAACGGGAACGCCCGTGGGCAGCATCTTCGTTATGCAGCATAATGGCTTCCACCACATCATCTGCAAGGCCTTGTTCCTTTAATATCCGCGAAGTTTCCATGGCATGGGTGTGTAAGTCACCCTCTGTCAGCTCTACATCCAAATCGTGGAGCAAACCCGCCAGCCCCCATTTGTCAGGATCCTCACCCAAACGCTTTGCCAGCGCCCTCAGAACGGCTTCCGATGACAGGCAATGGGCGATCATCCGCGGGTTCTTTACATACTCATGCAAAAGATTTAAAGCTTGTTCTCGTTTCATGCAAGTTTTTTTGCAAAGATAAACATATGAGACGAAGCTTGTCCAGCTATTCCTTCAATTGGGCCAAAGCCTCCTCCAAGGTTTCAACGGGCAATTTGCAAGCACCCATCAGGCAAACATAATACCAGGTCCGGGCCGCCTTGAAACGATCGCCGAAGACAGGGATCTTCGTATTTGTGTTATCAGAAAAAGCAAGGAGGGCATTTGGAAGGTATTTTTCCAAAACCTTATCCATTTCTTTCTTTGCCTGTTCTCCGCATACCACCAGAGAATGGAAGGGGAAGGTGTGATGCAGCAACAGCATTCCCCAATTTGAATAGCTGCTGCTGTATTTATTGAGCAGCCGCTGCATATCGCGCAGCATTTCCGAGCTGCGCTGACCCCAGTCGGGTCTTTCAAAATAGTGAGCCAGGTAAAACAGGTTCCTTGCCATAACACTGTTTGAAGAGGGTATCACATTGTCGTGGAACTCAAAATAAGGAGCAGCAAGTTTATCTGCTCCCCTGGCAGAAAAAGCCAACAAGCTGGTATCCTCTGCCTGAAAAGCGGAAAGCGCATATTCGGTGATTCTAGCGGCTTCTGTTAAATACGTATCCTCAGCCGAGACTTCAAACAGCCTGACAAGTGCACTCACAACCCAGGCGTAATCCTCAAGAAATGCAGGGATTGAAGGCTTATCGCCTTTCAGGTTTCGATACAAGCCACCATCTTCTTTTGCGGCAGTTTTCAGCAAGGTTTCCATGGCATCTCTTCCCATATTCAGGTACGTCTGCTCATCAAAGGCGGCATAGGCATCGGCCAGACCCTTAATCATCATGGCATTCCAGCTCACCAGGATCTTATCATCCAGGCCGGGCATTGTGCGCAAACTGCGGGCTGCAAGCAGGCTGGTGTTGGCCAAAGCAACTCTTCTGTTAAGTTCTGCCACATCCAGGGAGTGCCGGCTGGCAAAAGCCTCATCGCTTTCCTCACGGAGCAGGATATTCCTGCCCTGTTCCCAGAGACCTTTCCCGCCCAGGTGGTAATAGGCCTTCATCAGGGGAGCATCTTCCTTCAGGAGCTGTTCAAACTCCTGTTCTGTCCAGAGGTAATACTTTCCTTCCTCGCCATCGCTGTCGGCATCCAGGGCCGAGAAAAACAATCCGCCGGGGCTTGTAAGTTCACGCTTCACAAAACCAATGGTATCTGCCACCACCTGCCTGAACAAGGGGACGGGCTCCACCTTAAAGGCATTGGCGTATAAGGAGATCAACTGCGCATTGTCATAAAGCATCTTCTCGAAATGGGGCACCTTCCACTCCGCATCGGTAGCATAACGCGAAAAACCGCCTCCTATCTGGTCATAAATACCACCCATGGCCATTTTGCTCAGGGAAAGGGACACCTGGTCCAGAGCATTACGATCGCCGGTTTGGTAATGGTAATGAAGCAAAAATTCGTAATTATTGGGCAGGGGAAACTTGGGGGCAGCCCGGGTGCCACCCTTTTCCTTGTCCATATAGCCCATAAGGTTATCGTACATGGCCTTCACTTCATCCCGTCCGAAAGCAGCACTCCCTTCATTGATCTTTATAAAGCTGCTGTCGGCAATACCACGGATGATCTGATCTGCCTGATCTTCCACCTCGCTGTGCCTGTTCAGAAACAGTTCAGCCAGGCGTATCAGGATGTTTTTCCACTGCTCGCTGGGGAAATAGGTGCCGCCCCAGAAAGGCTTTCCATCCGGAAGGGCAAAACAATTCAGGGGCCAGCCTCCCTGACCAGTGATCATTTGCACCGCGTTCATATACAGATGATCCACATCAGGATGCTCTTCCCGATCCACCTTAATACAAACGAAATACTGGTTCATTAACCTGGCCACTTCCGAATCTTCAAAGCTCTCTTGTTCCATCACGTGGCACCAGTGACAAGCGGAATAGCCAATGCTGACCAGCAGGGGTTTATTTTCTCTCCTGGCAAGCGCGAGGGCTTCTTCTCCCCAGGGATGCCAGTCAACGGGGTTATATAAATGCTGAAGCAAGTAGGGGCTTGTTTGGCCCTCCAGGTGGTTGGGCTTTCGGCTGATGTCTTTCATAAGCAAAAAAAATTATAATCCGGTGTACTGCCTGCTTACCTTCCAGAGTTTTCCTGCCACTTCAGGATTGAAGGTATACGCACTTGTTTTTCTGATTTTCTTATTCGCAAAATATTCCCCGCTGAATTTCAGTGCTTCAGGGGCTGTGGCCAAAAACACAGCGGTTTGGGCGCCTTCCTTGGGGGGGATCATCACCAGCCTCATGGGGCCGTGCAAAAATTTGGGCATCTTGTCAAAGAGGTGCGTGGCCACTATCCCGGGATGAAGGCAATTGGCCACGACTCCGGTACCTTCCAGTTTTCTGGCCAGTTCACGGGTAAAGAACAGGTTGGCAAGTTTGCTTTGAGCATATGAACCCATCCAATTCCAGCGGCGCTTTCCTTCCAAGTCATCAAAGCGAATCTTTCCCATGATATGCGCCATACTGGAAACGCTGATGATTCTTGAAGGAGCACTGGCCTTCAGCTTCCCGAGCAAGAGATTCGTGAGCAAAAAAGGCGCCAGGTGATTCACCCCAAAGGTCTTTTCAATGCCGTCTTTGGTTTCACTTCGTTTCATCTCCCATACTCCTGCATTGTTGACCAATACATCCAGGCGGTCATACTTCTCATTATAATCACCGGCAAAGGCACGGATGGAGTCCATGGATGAGAGGTCGCATTCGTGCAATGCTATGTTTCCATTCCCTGTAAGTTCGTGAAGCTCTTTTTGCAGCGCTTCTCCCTTTGCCATATTACGCACAGGCAATACCAGCTTCATCCCTTCAAAGGCAAGTGCCTTCGCCGTTTCCTTACCAATTCCTGAGGTCGCCCCAGTTATGACTGCAATTTTTTCTTTCATTTGTTTCGTATCCGATTTAAAATGATTATTTCAAAACTCAACCCCCGGATAAATCCATTTGTTCAATCCCATTACGCATAAACAATTATCTTTCATTTCTGTTAACACAATAAGTTGATTTAAGTTTTATGCGTAAAATGGCCTTCCTTATATTTTTCTCGATCGTACTGCTTGTTTTCAGCCTGGTCAATTACTACATTTTCAAGCGGGGATTGCAGGCCCTAGCTGCCGGCAGCGGAATCCGGACAGTATACATTGTCGTTTTCTGGACCCTTGCAGCTGCCTTTTTTGCGGGTCGTTTTCTGGAACGCATCTGGCTGGGTACGGTCAGTGACATCCTGGTTTGGACCGGGTCCTTCTGGATGGGCGCCATGCTGTATTTCTTCCTGATTGTCGTGCTTTTTGACCTCTTGCGCATGGTCAACCATTTTCTGCCATTTTACCCCGAATTCGTACGGGCCAATTATGTGCAAGTGAAGCAGTATCTGTTGATGGGAAGCCTAGCCGTGGTTGCCCTGATCCTCCTCGGGGGATATATCAATGCCCGGAGTCCACGCATCAAAACAGTAGATATCACCATTCCCAAGGCCAGTCCCGGCATGCAAAGCCTTAATGCCGCAGTGATGTCCGACATCCATCTCGGGACCATTGTTGGCAACGGCAGGCTGACACGGATTGTCCAAAAAGTGAATGGTCTGAATCCTGACATCATCTTGCTGCCAGGCGACATCCTGGATGAAGACCTGGCCCCTGTCATCAGGCAAAACACAGGAGAGATTCTGCGACAGCTCAAAGCCCCGCTGGGGGTGTATGGGGTAATGGGAAACCACGAATATATCGGGGGCCCTGAGGAGGCCTTTAAATACCTAAGGGAACACGGCATACAAATGCTGCGTGATGAGGTCATGAAGGTAAACGACAGCTTCTACCTGATCGGCAGGGATGATCTGCATCGAAATCAAATTGCAGGAAAAGACCGCCAGGCTTTAGAAGTGCTCATACAGCACACCGAAAGAAATTATCCCTTGATCGTGATGGATCACCAGCCCTATCATCCTGAAGTCGCAGCCCGGGCAGGAGCCGATCTGATGCTTTCAGGTCATACCCATCGCGGGCAGCTGTGGCCCCTCAATTACATCGTCAATGCGGTATTTGAAATCGGCTATGGGCTGGGTGAAATCGAAGGAATGAAAATCTATGTGTCAAACGGAGTTGGCACCTGGGGCCCGCCTGTGAGAGTCGGCAACCGCCCCGAAATTGTCTATATGAAGATCCGTTTTGGAACGGAATGAGGGCATTAAACCTCCCGCTGAACCTGTGCTTAGGATGACTTCTTCCGCCTGAAGAAGGAAATGATATTGCCGAATCTATTGTACACATCCTGGGCAAAGAGAAAACCCGTAGAGACCCTGCTAACCAAACCGTTCATGGTAAAGGTTTGCTGAATCCCTTCCAGGCTGTCGTGAAGGCTGTGCTCGGCAGCCAGCATCTCATAGCGAAGCCGCTCCTTCTCCAGTTTAATATCGTTGAGGGTCTTTATCTTCTTAAATCGCGTTGTGTCCATAAAACTCAGATTTATCGTCCGGACTCCGTCTCATCCTCATGGAAGAAGGCTTCAGCCATTGCCTTGATGATGAACCTGCTGAATATCTTTTTCCTAAAGATGATGAAAACAATTCCGAGCAAAAGGTAAAAGCCTCCGATAATCAACAAACCCAGTTCGAGGCTTTCCAGTAATTGCCCGATATAAAGCCCTGCCGCAGCCGAGAGGAACACAAGGGCAAGCAGCAGGATCAATACAATAATACTGCTGGATGCCAGACTTGTAGTCAGTTTCACAGACTTCTCGAATGCGGACAAGCTGTAATAGGAGACCTTAGTCTCCACGTAATGCAGCAATTCTTCCCTTAGCCCGGAAATGTTTTCAAAAAATGATTTGCCTTCCATTAATGCTTATTTTGAATGTGAAGCAGTTCAGGCCTTTTTCTCTTCGGCTACCTTTTTAACCTTCTCCTTCACTTCTCCTGTCATCTCGTTGACGAATTCCTTCAGGTTGTCAATCTTCTCACCAACCTTGTGTGCTACCTCGTCAGAGTACTCCTTTGATTTCTTCTGAATCTTTTTACGGGTATCCTTACCACTTGCCGGTGCAAATAACATGCCGGCGGCAACCCCCATGGCTGCTCCAAAAATAAAACCCACAATTGCTTTTCCTGTTGACTTATCCATTGTTTTTTCTTTTTGTTGGTTAAACATCATTTCAATTATTCAAAACTTCGGGGTTTTTCACATTTAATCCGAAATTTACTATCCTTAACAAATATAATCATAATATATACTACTTGCAAGGAATTGCCCGTTTAATTATGAAACAGACCGGAGAACAGGGCAAAACACCCGGGCCCATATAAATGTAACACGTTTGCATAGATTTTGTTTAATATACACCGCGTGACACCAGGCATAATAATTTTGGGGATTGAGTAATATCCGTTAAATTTACGCATCCCAAAGCCATGGGTTTTGGGGTAAACCATCTAACTCCTATTGCATGATCAAGAAAGACCTTAGTTTTCATATTTTTGAGGCAGAAAGCCTGGAAGAACTGAGCCAGGAGGAACAGAAGCTGGTGTTGTTGGCCAAGGAAATGACCCAAAAAGCCTATGCGCCCTATTCCGAATTTTTTGTGGGTGCCGCCGTTTTACTCGAGAACGGTGAGGTCATCACGGGCAGCAACCAGGAGAACGGAGCATATCCCAGCGGGCTCTGCGCAGAACGGGTGGCTGTTTTTGCCGCCTCTGCCATGTTCCCTGGTATCCAAATGAAAGTGATTGCCGTAAGCGCAAAAACCACCCACCTGAAGATAGAAGAACCCGTGTCGCCCTGTGGTGCATGCAGGCAGGTGCTCCTCGAATATGAGGTCCTTCAGAAAGCCCCCATCAGGGTGTTGCTGGCCAAGGACGACGGCAAAATCCTTATTGTGGAAAAAGTACACGACCTGTTGCCCCTTTCTTTTTCGGGAAACGACCTAAAAAAGAACGACCCCGGCTGAGCCTGAACATATCATAAAAAAGTTTGTTCCTTTTCAATAAGCCCGGTGGGCTATTGTGAATACTGAAACGAATCCCGCATGAAAAAAATATTCCTTTTCCTGGCTTTAAGCATATCCTTCATTTCGGGGCAGGCCGGGGAAAAACCCGCTTACCGTATTTTCGACCGCAACGGGCAGCCCACCGATTTCAATCAATTGTTTGAGGCCGCCACCAAAACCCAGGTGGTCTTGTTTGGCGAACTCCATAACAACCCCATCGCCCACTGGCTCCAACTCGAACTTACCAGAGAACTGTACCAAAAGACAGGACAAGACCTTGTGCTGGGAGCCGAAATGTTTGAAGCCGACAACCAGCTCATCCTCGATGAATATCTCTCGGGACTTATCAACGAACGAAACTTCAAGGCTGAAGCCAAACTCTGGAACAATTACGACACGGACTACCAACCCCTTGTTGAGTTTGCCCTTCAAAACCAATTGCCCTTCATTGCCACCAACATACCGCGCCGTTATGCTTCTCTGGTGAACAGACAGGGCTTTGAAGGCCTCGACGCTCTGCCGGCTGACGCCAAAAGATACATGGCCCCACTGCCCCCTGCCTATGACCCTGAACTGCCGGGCTATAAGGCCATGCTGGAAATGGGCGGAATGCCGGGAAACGTCAGCGACAACTTCCCCAAGGCACAGGCCATTAAAGACGCCACCATGGCGCATTTCATCTACAAGAACCTGAACCGCAGCGGGATCTTCATCCACTATCACGGAGCTTACCACTCGAACAACTTTGAGGGAATTTACTGGTATTTGAATCAATTGGATGAAAAACTGAAAATGCTCACCATTTCCACGGTTGAACAGCAAGACCCCATGGTGCTGGATGAAGGGCATGCAGGCCTGGCCGATTTCATTATTGTGGTCCCTGTCCACATGACCAAAACCTACTGATCTCTTTTCAGCAAGGCACCAATAAGTTCTTTCCGGTTTGTATCGTTTATTTCTGTTTTTCGGATGCCGGTACAATCCTCTGCCAAAGGTAAATCTCTTTGCAAATCAAGCATCCCTTGATTTACGCAGTGGGCCTGCTCCTGTTGTTTGAGCATGTCGCCGAGATATTCCTGCTCGGTTTGCCCGGGGGTGGGGATCAGCAAAGCCTTTTTCCCAAATATGGCCAGGTCCATCAGACTAGAATAGCCTGGCCTGCAGATCACCAGGCGGGCATTTTCGATAAGCCAAGCCAGGTGGGACGTTGAGGCATGGCTTAGCACAAGCCGCTTACCCTTATGCTCTTCCAGGGAAGCCTGCGGCCTGCCAAGAACAAAAATCACTGCCACATCCAAACCTGCAAACTGCCGGCTGAGGGTTTCCTCCAGCTGCGTACGCTGAGGCTCAGGACCCGATAACACCACCAGGTAAAAATCACCGGGAAAGGATTCGGGCAATGGGTTTCTTAAGCCCACTTTTGCCAGTTCTGAAAACCTGCTGAGCGGCCCGATGTATATCAGATCAGAGAATTTCCTGTTGTGCGATAAGGCCCCGGACAAATTGGGCTCTGATTCAAAATCAGGCACCCAGCACTGATCATAATGCCGGATAAAAAACCTGACCACCCTCCAAAGCAAGGGCTCAGCCCATTTCCAATTTTTTGGCGCCCTGATGAATACCTGGTGGGTGATAAAAACCGAAAAGACTTCCTTGTTCCAGAGCCCGTAACGGTTGTCGGAAATTACCATGCTGGCTGCAGTTTCCCTTACAATCCTTTTCAGATGGCGGTGTTCCCGAATTACAGAAAATAAAAGCCCGGGCAATTGAAAAAGGATTTTCAAGCCCATTTGGTCGTTTGCGGGATAGCGGATGATCTTCCCTGGAAAACGGTGATAGGCAAGCTGCGCACCAAATTCCTGCCTGAGGAAAGCCAGGGGTGCCCCATCGGCCGCCACCACCACTTCCCAGCCCTGCATCAGCAAGGCCCGAATCAAAGGAACGCAGCGCGTGGCATGTCCAAGCCCCCATTCCAGCGGGCAAACCAGCACTCTTTCCTGAACCCCTGTTTCCATGCCGCTAAATTTACCACTTTTTACTGCAGCAATCAGGGAAAATACAATTTGAACTTGCATTGATTTAATTTTTGAATTACTTTTATTTCCCCTTGCGAAGGCAAGCCTTTTTCTCAGATTTCAGGATGGACCCTCAACTCCGTTTCCAGATTTCATTGAGTTTGATCCCCGGTGTGGGGGGCGTCACCGCCAAAAAGCTCATCAGCTATTGTGGCGGCGTAGAAGCCATATTCACTGAAAAGAAACATGCCCTCCTAAAAATCCCCGGCATCGGTGAGAACATTGCAAGCGCTGTGCTCAGCCACAAAGTCTTTGATCGTGCCGAAAAGGAGCTGCTCTTCATTGAGAAGCACCGCATCAAAACCTGTTTCTTTCTCGACAAGGATTATCCGGCCAGGCTGAAGCACTGCGAAGACGGCCCTGTGATGCTTTTCATCAAGGGTGAGGCCAATCTGAATGCCCCCAAGGTGGTCAGCATAGTTGGCACACGCAGCATGACCGATTACGGCAGGGAACAATGCAATGCCCTGATAGAAGGGCTGGTGGCCCACAATGCCCTGGTGGTGAGCGGACTGGCCTATGGCGTGGATGCCTGTGCCCACAAAAAAGCCCTCGAAACGGGTCTGGAAACCGCAGCTGTATTAGGGCATGGCCTCGACCGCATCTACCCGCCCCTGCATCAGCAACTCGCAAAACGAATCGCCAGGCAGGGCGCCCTCGTCACCGAATTCATCACGGAGACCCAGCCCGACCGCGAGAACTTCCCCAAGCGAAACCGCATCATTGCAGGCCTTTGCGATGCGGTAATCGTCATTGAGGCCGCCGACAAAGGGGGCGCACTCATCACCGCCAACATCGCCAACAGCTACAACCGCGATGTGTTTGCCCTCCCCGGACGAACCACCGACCCTTACAGCAAGGGCTGCAACGTTTTGATCAAAACCAACAAGGCCAACCTGCTCGAAAGCATTGCTGACCTTGAATACATCATGGGCTGGGATATGAAGAAAGACGGAAAAAAAGCCTTTCAGCCTGCTCTTTTTGTAGAACTGAATGAGGACGAGGAGAAAATGGTCGGCTTCCTAAGAAAAAACCCCGGAGTGGGCATCGATCAAATCGTAACACAGGCCGGGTTTACCGTCAGCAAGACCACATCGATGCTGCTGAGCCTTGAATTTAAGGGCATTGTGAAACTTCTTCCCGGTAAGATTTACAGCCTCCTCATCCCCTAAACCCCCCGAGCCTAAACCTCAACGGCCGAAAGCAAACTGTCGAAATCTTCAAACTTAATGCGATAGTCTTCCATCGATCGCAGGATCACTTCTTTGGCTTCCTTGGCGTCATAGGTGTGGGTGATCTCCACATCGAGCTTGGTGTTGGGCAGGTCTTTATAGGTTAGGAAGTAGTGCTTCAGGCGTTCAATGACGGGAGCCGGGCATTCGGCAATCTCGTGCATTGCCCCATAAACGGCATCATCCTTTAATACCGCGATGATCTTATCGTCGGCCTGGTTACGGTCAATAAGCCTGAATCCCCCAATAGGAATGGCCTCTGCCAGGATGTTGCCGTGCGATATGGACTTCTCGGTAAGGATGCAGATATCGAGCGGGTCGTAGTCCCCCTTGATGTCTTCGCGCCCGGTCTTTTCCATGGCCATTTCTGCCACCTTCTTATGGCAAAGTGTTTGCGGGATAAAGCCATACAAGGCGGGCAAGACGTTGCTGTATTTCTGGGGACGGTCAATTTTCAGGTAACCGCTTACCTTGTCCACTTCATATTTCACCGTGTCGGTGGTAACCATCTCCACAAAGCAGGTGATCTGCTCCGGGGCGTTCTTGCCAATATCCACACCGTGCCAGGGGTGCGACTTATAACGCAGTCCCATCAGCCTGCCGATAGGGTCCATGATTCTGTTTGCCATAGGCTTGTGATAATGTTTTGTCAAAGGTACGCAGTTTTCCCTTGCGGGGAAGTTCTTTCTGATGATTGTCGTACAGCAGCCCTATTCCCTGTTTGCAGGCATCAGGGGTGAGAAATTGATGCCATCGGGTTCTTTACCTGCTGCAAAATGTTCCAGGATCTCAAAGGTCTCCAGGCTGATTACCGTCACGGCGTCCGAACGGGTGTTGGCCACATAGGCAAACCTGTTGTCGGGAACCACCAGCCCTATAGGCACCGAAGTGCCTTCGAAATCGGCGAAATACCTTTCGGGGTCTTCCTCCTCGGGCACAGGCGGGGTCATCTTTACCCTGGCCAGCAGGTTTCGTTCGACTGCATCAAATACAGCCACGTCTCCCGAGCGGGCATTGCTCACCACAAACAGGCTGCCATCTGGTGAAAACTTGCAGCGGATGGGGAAATCACCACATTCAAGGGTCGCCAGGCGCTCAAAGGTCTTCGTATCGAATACCGCAAGGGTGTTCTCACCGCGGTTGGTAACCCAAACCTCATGACCCTTGGGCGTTACAGCTATGCCTTCAGCTCCTGTGCCGCTGTATAGCTGTTCCAGCAGCTCACCCGTTTCCAGGTCAAAAACAGTCACATTACCCGTGCGGATGCTGGAAACAAAGGCATGCTTATGATCGGGGGTCACCGCAACCATATGCGAAACCTCCTGGTCTGTGGGCAAAGCCTGGAGTACCAAACCGTTTTCAACATCCACCACCAGCAGGCTCTGGCTGCCTTCAGTGGTAACCAGCATTTTCCCGCTGCCGTCCATCCAGTCCATCCCGTGCGGGCGCGT
The DNA here is from genome assembly GCA_012521995.1 of Bacteroidales bacterium. GTDB lineage: Bacteria > Bacteroidota > Bacteroidia > Bacteroidales > UBA7960 > UBA7960. The sequence continues at coordinate 19,329 of JAAYLH010000067.1, forward strand.
ATGTTCGCCAAGATCAATAGTGCGGACCAGCTCAGCCTGCGCTACATCATATACCGAAAGCGTATGGCCCGGATACTCGCGATTTCCGTAATTGCACACCACCACATAGCGGCCATCATCCGACACCTCCACTTCGTGGGGCTCCACACCCGTGGGCAGCACGGCAAGGATCTCTCCCGTGCTGCGGTCAAGGAAATACAGATCGTCGCCACTCTTATTGCCGATGATGATGGTCCCTGCCTTTTCCTGTGTGGCTTCGCGAACCTGCTGGCTGCAGGAAAAAAACATTACCGCAACAAATGCCATTCCTAAAAACCCTGAGATCCATTTCATTTTTTTCCTTACTGTTTGAACATAAATACCTAAAGCCTTCGTTTTCATTGTGTCCATAAAAATAAGTTAAAACAACAAAACTATGGAAAAAATATTGGTTTGGTCTGGGTTAAAGAAGCTTAAAAACCCCTTACAGGGACAATTTTTTATTACTTTTGCAGCCATATAAAGCAGGGATCCATGGCCAAAAAGGAAGAAGCCGTATTAGGCAGAAGGCTTAAAACCTCCTACATTTCGACAGTGGTGAGCATTACGCTGGTGCTGTTTGTGCTGGGGCTGCTGGGGCTTGTCATGCTCCACGCCCGCAAGCTCTCCGACCACGTCAAGGAAAACCTGGGCTTTTCCGTCATCCTGCACGACAATGCCAAGCCCGCCGAAATCAACCATCTGCAAAAAACCCTCGACGGCATGCCCGCCGTGAAAACGACCGAGTATGTGTCGAGTGAACTGGCAGCCGAGACCCTTATGGAGGATCTGGGCGAGGATTTTGTTGAATTCCTGGGATACAACCCCCTGTTTCCCAGCATTGAAGTAAGGCTTATCGCCAATTATGCCAACCCCGACAGCCTGGTGCTGTTTGAGGGAGAGGTGATGAAAAACCGGATCGTACGCGAGGTACATTACCAGAAGGACCTCGTCTCTTCCATCAACGAAAACGTCAAAAAGATCGGCCTTGGCTTGTTGGTCTTCAGCCTGCTCTTGCTAGCCATTGCCTTTGCGCTGATCAACAACACAATCCGCCTGAGCGTGTTTTCTAAACGCTTCCTCATCAAGAGCATGCAGCTGGTGGGGGCCACTCAGTCGTTTATACGCAAACCCTTTATCATTAAAGGGATGATACAGGGGCTCATTGGCGCCACCCTGGCCATCCTGCTCCTTCTCGGCTTACTCTATGGAGGGCAACGGCAAATCCCCGAGCTGATCACCTTCCAGGACACCCGAATGCTGCTCAGCCTCTTTTTGATGGTCATCCTGTTGGGTATTGTGATCAGCTGGATCTCAACCCATTTGGCCGTCAAGAAATACCTGCGCATAAAAACCGATTACCTTTACCTGTATTAATATTCGGGGCAGCAAGCGCTAACCTGAAAAACGAAAACCAAGAAAAAACCAAAGATACCATGAGCAAAAACAAAGAAGAACACGCCCCCCTGTTCGACCGCACCAAATATATCCTGATGATCGTGGGGCTGCTGGTCATTGCCCTGGGCTTTGTTTTGATGATCGGGGGCGGAAGCAATGATCCCAATGTGTTCAGCTACGACTTGTTCAGCTTCCGCAGGATCACCCTCGCCCCAATGCTTGTCTTGCTGGGCTTTGGCATTGAGTTCTATGCCATAATGAAAAGAACCACCAACGAAGCGGAGACCAAGGCCACGCCCGGGCCCAAAAAAGCTCCTGCCCCTGCCCAAACCAAAGCTTCAAGGCGATAATCAAAGCCCATGCTCCTTATGACCTGGTTTGAAGCATTGATCCTGGGTTTGTTACAGGGTCTGACCGAGTTTTTACCCGTCAGCAGCAGCGGCCACCTTGAACTGGGCGGAGCCGTTTTCGGCCTGCAAAACCCCGATGCCTTTTTTACCTTCAACATTATGGTCCACGGAGCCACCTTCCTGAGCGTGGTAGTGGTCTTCTGGAAAGACATCCGCGAGCTGATCGCAAACCTTTTCCGTTTCCGGTGGAATGCCGAGACCCGTTTTGTGATCCTGCTGCTGGTTTCCGCCATCCCCGTAGGCCTGGTAGGCTTGCTTTTTGAAGAAAAGATTGAAATGCTCTTCGAGGGACGTATCGTCCTGGTGGGCCTGATGCTGCTGGTCACCGCCCTGCTGCTGTTCCTCACCCGCTTTGCCCCGAAAAACAATAAGGACCTGAGCCTAAAAAGCGCCCTGCTCATCGGCCTGGCACAAACTGTGGCCGTGATGCCCGGCATCAGCCGCAGCGGCGCAACAATCAGCACGGCCCTATACCTGGGCATTGAACGCAGCAAGGCCATCCGCTTTTCTTTCCTGATGGTCCTGATCCCCATCTTTGGCGCCAACTTCCTGAAAATCCTCAAAATGTCGGAAAACACAGGGCCTGCCGCCATCGATACCCTCCCCCTGATTATCGGCACCCTGGCAGCATTCCTCGCCGGACTGGCCGCCTGCCGGTGGATGCTCAGCATCGTACGCAAGGGAAACATTGCCTGGTTCTCTCTTTACTGCCTCATCATCGGCATCATCGCCATTATGACGGGCATTTTATAAACCCTTAAGGATGCAAAAAAACGAACAGATACAAGCATTTATTGAAGGCGAAGTCCTCTGCTTCGACAAACCCCTCGGCTGGACATCATTCGACGTGGTCAACAAGGTACGTTCAATGATGCGCTATGTGCTGGGCATCAAAAAACTCAAAACAGGCCATGCAGGAACCCTCGACCCCCTGGCCTCAGGGCTGCTCATCATCTGTACAGGAAAACAAACCAAAAGCATCGAAAGCTTCCAGGAAATGGAAAAGGAATATACAGGTACTTTCCTCCTGGGGAAAACAACCCCTTCCTTCGACCTCGAAACCACCGTCGACGGGCATTTCCCTACAGGCCACATCACCCACGAGCTGGCGCTGCAGGCCGCCCATAAACTCTCGGGCCACCAGGAACAAATCCCGCCCCAGTTCTCAGCAAAAAAAATAGAAGGCGAACGCGCCTATGAATTTGCCCGCCGCGGCGAACACACCGAACTCAAAGCCCGCAAGATTGTCATCAGCAAATTCGAAATTACCCGCTTCGAACTGCCCGAGATCGACTTCCGCGTGGTGTGCAGCAAAGGCACATACATCCGCTCGCTGGCCCGCGACTTCGGAAAGGAGCTCCATTCAGGGGCACACCTCAAAAGTCTCCGACGAACCCGTATCGGCAACTTCCAGGCCGAAGGCGCTTGGACCATAGAAGCCTTCGAACAACACTTACAGGCCCTTGCCGACCCAAAAGCCTAAGCAGAAAATCTCCCTTTTTTTTTATTTCCGACTTTCAGTAAACCCCTGAAAAACACCGCGAAAGACCTGACAAAGCCATCCGGCTAAATTTTCAGGTCCGGGCTTTAATGATTCGCCACATTGTGGCTTTTTCTTACATGTTTTATTCTTCTGAAAAATTGCTTACCTCAAAACCCTGAAGCAGCCTTTTTTTCACTCCTCAGCGAAAGGCTCAAGGGCCTGTTACTGCCCTCATTAAAATCAAACCGCAACATTTGGAACCATCCCCCGGCAAACCTTAAGGGTTTCCAACACCATTTCTGATTCCTTTATAAAACATATCTAATACGTATATTAAACGTAGTTAAGACGTAGGTTAAACGTAGTTTGTACGTCTAAGGTACGTCTTAGGTACGTCTTAGGTACGTCTAAAGTACGTCTTAGATACGTCTGAATCTGGTCTGAATAATGACTCCGGGAAGCGCCTGAAAAGGGTGGAAATTGATCTCTGAAATCCAGTCTCAAGGGGAACAAAAGCAAAGACAATATCGGATGTTTACCAGGAGGCCACCACAAAAAGAGCCTGACAAATTGGTTAAAAAGAAAATCAGGGGAAAAAAAAGAGCGGACTGCTTCAGCAATTGAAACCACCACATCAACCCGGAATTTGAATCATTTCCGGGAGGGTTCCGGGGAGTTGATTGGCTTGCCACGACCTGTTCCAAACACCTTGCATCCAAACGCAATTCAAAAACAAACAGTGATTAAGCAGAAAAATTTGCATCAAGGTATTGACAAGGCCTCTTTCAAGTATTATCTTTGCACTCCTTTCCCGGAAAAAATGCGAGTTGTTTAATAATAAACCTTTTCCGCTTTTGAACCCTGTTTTCAGAGGTGGAGGGAAAAAATTTTATGCCCCTATGAAACTATCTGACTTTAAATACAACCTTCCTCCTGAACTGATCGCCGAGCGTCCTGAGGACAATCGGGATGAGTCACGCCTGATGGTAATCAACCGTGCCACCCAGACCATTGAGCATAAATTGTTCAAAGACCTCCTCGGTTATTTTGATGAGGGTGACGTGATGGTTGTAAACAATACCAAGGTGTTTCCTGCCAGGCTTTATGGCACCAAGGAAAAAACGGGAGCCCAGATCGAAGTTTTCCTGTTGCGCGAGCTGAACCGTGAAACCCGCTTATGGGATGTGCTTGTAGATCCTGCACGCAAGATTCGTATTGGAAACAAACTGTACTTTGGCGAGGACGACAACCTGGTGGCCGAAGTGATTGACAACACCACTTCTCGCGGACGTACGCTGCGGTTTTTGTTTGACGGCACCTATGATGAGTTCAAGCAAACCATCGAGACCCTGGGCGAAACGCCGCTTCCAAGGATCATCAGGCGGCCTGTGGAGCCTGAGGACCGGGAGCGTTACCAGACGGTGTTTGCAAAACGCGAAGGCGCCGTGGCGGCTCCCACAGCGGGCATGCACTTCAGCCGGCAGCTCATCAAACGCCTCGAGCTGAAAGGGGTTGACTTTACCGAGATCACCCTGCACGCAGGCCTGGGCAATTTCCGCAGCGTGGACGTGGAAGATCTGAGCAAGCACAAAATGGACAGCGAGGAATTCCTGATTGAAGAAAGGGCTGCAAAGATCATCAACGCCGCCAAGGAAAAGGAACGCAGGGTCTGCGCCGTAGGGACCACCACCATGCGTGCCCTCGAGTCCTCGGTCTCTATTTCAGGAATGGTAAAGCCCTTTGAGGGCTGGACCAACAAGTTTATCTATCCTCCCTTCGAGTTCAGCGTGGCCAATTCAATGATCTCGAACTTGCACCTGCCGCAGTCCACCCTGATGATGATGGTTTCGGCCTTTACAGGCTTTGACTTGCTGATGAAAGCCTATAAAATTGCAGTAAAGGAAAAGTATCGTTTCTTTACCTATGGCGATGCCATGCTGATCATTTAAACCCCTTGCGATGCAGAGGTATGTGCTGATCACGGCTGGTGGGTCGGGCACGCGAATGCAGTCGGGCCTTCCCAAGCAATTCATTGAAATTGCGGGTTTGCCTGTATTGATGCATACATTCAAGGCCTTCATGGAGGCTGAGGCTGATTTCCACTATGTGCTGGTTTTGCCTGAAAGTCACCGGGATTACTGGAAAGGGCTTTGCGAAAAGCACGTCTTCAGGCAGCCGCATCAGTTGGCCCTGAGCGGCCCCACGCGTTTTCATTCGGTGAAGAGCGGCCTCAGGCTGGTGCCCGACGATGCCCTGGTGGCCATTCACGACGGGGTGAGGCCGCTGGTTTCTGCATTGGTTATTGAGCAGGTTTTTCATTCTGCCGAACGCTTTGGGAACGGCATCCCGGTGGTGGCGGTAAGTGATTCGCTACGCATCGTCGACCATGCCCTGAGCCAGGCCTTGCCGCGCGAACAGGTGCGCAGAGTACAGACCCCTCAGTGCTTTCGCGCTGAGCTGATCAAAAAAGCCTATAACCGTAATTATTCAGAGGTATTTACGGATGAAGCCACACTTCTGGAAGCCGATGGCCATCGCATTTTCCTTGTGGAAGGAAACCCCGAAAACATCAAGATCACAAGGCCTGCTGATCTGAAAATGGCAGAGGCAATGCTTTGGAAAAGCTAAGAATAATGAGAATTGTTTTTGCGGTATTCCCCATTGTTTCAATGTCAAGAATTTACAAGCCGTCTCAACACCATTAGACGGCCTGAAACGTTAACTCCCTATCACCAGATTTTAAACCAGTTTTGAAAAGGGTACACCATTTTTTACCTGACCCTAACGCCCTTTTTCAATAAGCCAAAAACCATCTAAATTACATACAGGATAATAACAGGCTCGTAGTTTATGCGAAGTTTATACACTTTTTTACACCTGAACTACTAGTTAAATACGTTTAAGTTACGTTTTATCTTTTTTATAAAACCAGACTAACCCACCCCGGGGAGATTAATGAGTTTGGCTTTATCCACCAGACATCAATGCCGATAAAATAACCTAACACAATCATTCCCGCTTTCCTCGCAGGAGGTTAACAAAAAACTCATACAAAAGAAAATTAAGATTTTGATTTTAGGTATTTGGTTTAGTAAATACACAGGGCTATCTGACAACTAACAAACCCCAAACCTTGTTTCATCAGTAAGCCATAAGCCAGGTCAATTCATTATTAGCCTTATTATCTTATTATTTATGTCGTCGGATATTTTTTCTAAATTAAAAAACACAAAGTGCATAGGGAAAAGGTATCTACTATAAGTACAATTTAATCCTGTATCAGAATATTTTAACTATTTGCTTTTGACAATTAGCAAAATTTTCAACAGCTAACACGCTTATTTTAAGTGCTGGTACTTAATTATCAAATTAAGCACCAGCACTTATTGCAGAAAAAACCAATTTGACATATTTTTGATTTCTCTATTTTAAATATGAAAAAAAGGGTAATCCTTGCTCAAAGAATGCTGCCAACCATATCACTTTGCCACCTACTAATTAATTTCTATAAATTCACAAAAATGCAGAACATGAAGAAAAGTTTTACTGTTTATTTAATTTTTCTGACAATAAGTATGGGTACTTATGCTCAGATGAGACAAAAAGAATCAATTACCCCCACGGATAACCGGGAACAGCTCTTAAAAGAAAGAACCCATTTGGGTGAGCGGCTAGGAGTGAGAGACAGGAACCTTCCTGCAGATGCTGCCCGTTTGCAAAAAGACGAAGTTTATGGATACGGTTGGGTAACCCAATCCATGTTTTTCCCTACAGGTTCTGTGCGCATCAGTTTTCAGAATGGTGAGGTTACTTATCTTGCCGAAGTTGATGCATCAGAAATAAAGATGGCAGGAGGCGACTTTGCCGATGGGACCTGGTATGCTGTTTCATTTGATGAGTTCAATTCGGGCTTATACACCATTGATACAATTAGCGGTGCTTACTCGCTAATCGGGTCCACTGGGGAGTACCTCTCAGGGCTGGCATATCACCTATCTGACCGGGTAATGTACGCTTCAGGTTTGGAAGGCGGGAACAGCTTCCTTTATACAGTCGATCTGGCAAGTGGTGAAGCCACACTGGTTGGTGAGATATGCAGCGGCAAAATTGTCGGGATTGCAGCTGATGCTCTGGGAAACCTCTATGGCATTAATGAGGACGATAACATGTTGTATGCTATCGACCGCCTCACAGGAGAAGGTATAAGCATCGGGAACCTTGGCATTGAAATAATGTTTGGACAAGATATTGGTTTTGACAGGGATAACAACACATTATACGGCCATCTCTATGGACCAACCGCGCATAACCCCAATCATTTTGAAGGTGCCCTCTACCAGATAAACACCCAAACTGGGCAGGTGAGTCTTGTCTGGTATAATAATTTTGAGATATCCTGCTTCGCCATTCCATATACTGCACCCCTTGCAGATGTGCCCTCGGCAGTAACTTCAGCGGTGATAACGGCTGATGACCAGGGAGCCTTGCAGGCTGTGCTTTCCTGGACAAACCCTTCGGAGACATACGGAGGCCAACCGCTGAACGATTTTTCCTCTGTAGTAATTGAGCGCCAGGGGGAGGTGGTGCAAACCATAGAAAACCCTGTTGCAGGTGAACAGGTTGTTTTTACAGACCAGGTTCCTGAGGAAGGAGTCTATGAATACATGATTTATGCGGTAAATTCTGCTGGTACATCCCCCAAAAGGCCCTTAATCACCTGGGTTGGTCATGATGTGCCTTCCGCACCCAATAATGTAAGCCTTGCCGCTTCGGAAAACGAGGGTCATATTAGCTGGGATCATCCCTCAACCGGTCTTCATGGAGGCTATTTCACAACAACAGGTCTGACCTATACGATCTTCCGTTATCCGGGTGAGGTGACTGTTGCAGAAAACATTACTGATTCAGAATTTTTTGATAATACTGTTCCAGGCATGGGAATCTATCAATACAGGGTAACAGCCTCCAATCACGTCGGGCAGGGCGGCTCAGAACTTACAGAATACGAGCTTTTGCAGGCAAGTGATGAGGTACTGTTTTTTGACAATTTCAGTTATACCCCGGGGCAATTACCTGTGGGCTGGAGCATCATGGGTGAACCTTCAGAGAACTGGACGGTAGAAATGGATAATGGTGCTGGTGGTGAAATCCCTGAGCTGTGGTTTAACTGGCAACCCAATTTTGATGGGGTAAGCAGGATAATGTCGCCCTATATAGACATTATGGGCAATACAAATCTACGGCTGGTATTCAGACAAATGCTGGTAAACTATCCCATCGGGTCTACTGAATTAATAGGCGTAGATATTACAACCGATGGTGGTACTTCCTGGATTGCATTATGGGAGAATACCATTGGATATATAGATCTGGAGGCTGCTGAATATGAACTGGGTTTCAGTATTGACCCGGGTGTTGAAGGGATTAATATTGCTTTTCGCTTTGAAGGATCTTCAACCAATATAAATCAGTGGAAAATAGATGATGTATTACTCACTCCTGCTCTTGAAAATGACCTTCAGGCAGGAGCCCTTGCCGGTAGCATAGTCATTGCAAGCGAAGAGCCTAACACATTTACTCTGGAGATTACAAATACTGGCAGTCAAACCCAGACTGATTATACCGTGAAGTTAATGAAAGAAGATGGCACAATACTTGCCACAACTTCCGGTATCCCTGTTGGCTTTACCGAGACAAAATACCTGGAACTTGAGTGGACTCCTTCCAGCCAGGGTCAGGGGATCACTTCAATATATGGTTTAGTGGAGTTGGCCGGTGATGAGAACCCGGAGAACAACGAGGGCGAATCCTTACAAGTAATTGTAACCCCCCAGGGTACAGTGCCCGTTGAGATTGGCAATGAGGAAAATACTTCAGGGATCACACCATTCAGCTTTTATAGTCTTTACAGCCTGGCACAAACTATATATTATCCTGAAGATCTTGTTTTGAGCATGGGAACCATTACGGGAATAATATACAAAAGCAAATTTCAGGACCCCGTTGAGGATGTACCTGTAAAGATATGGCTGGGGGAAACAAGCCTTGCGGACCTGTCCGATGAATGGACTGAAGCAGGCGATCTGGAGTTGGTATTCGATGGTCTTGTTGACTTTCCGGCCGGAATGGGTAATGTCTATATACCCTTCGATGATAACTACATGTATAGCGGAGGGAACCTTTTGGTATTTACATATAAAGAATATGATCAGGAGGTTTATAACAATAGCTTTTTTACTTCCTGGGATCCCACAAGGATTCGCTCTAGGTATAATTCCGATTCTGAGCCCCTGGACCCCTATCAGACGCCTGATTATCATGGAGACACCTATGATTACCCAAATATCCATATGTTATTTTCCGCATCTGGCCAGGGAGCAATAGAAGGAACAGTAAACAGTGAAGGGGAGGCCGTTAATGGGGTAAAGGTCACAATCGCCGGAACCAACGTTGAAACCTTTACCGGAAACGATGGTTCATTTGTATTTCCTTATGTGAACTCAGGCAATCTCACCCTTGAATTTTCGAAACATGGATATATAGATCATAGTACAGAAGTGGTGGTAGAAGAAGGTTCAACAACCAGCCTAGTTGTCACCCTGGATAAGATTGCTGTCGTAACAGTAAACGGAAAACTAACAGGGAATGATAACCCGGGGCAGGGCATTTCCAATACAACCATAAAATTGGAAGGATATGATAATTATTCTGTTCAGACCGATGACCAAGGCAATTTTAGCTTCGGGGATGTATATATCGACAGAAGCTATACCCTGGATATCCTGCTGATTGGATACTACAGATACACTGAAAATATTGAAGTTGGCAGCCAAAACCTGGACCTTGGCACAATTGAGCTGGAAAGGATAGCAAACCCAGTAGGCGAAGTACAGGCAACTGAGACTCTCCAGGGTGCTATGATAAACTGGCAGCAACCTGTTGAACCACAGGAAATGATTTCGCAGCATGATGGAGTTCCTGAGGAGTTTTTCTATAATTACCAGTGGGGGTTCAGAGTCTATGGTACTGTTTTCGACCTGGAAGATTATCCTGATGCAAAGATCAGCTTTATTGACTTTTATCACCTTTCCTGGGAAATGCCAGAAGATAATTATCCCTACCTGGTACATATTGTTGACTGGAATAATTTCGAGATACTTACCACGGTGGGACCTCTTAACACCCAGGTAACTGACAACTGGGAAGAACAGGTTGAACTTGGCCATTACGATGTTGGAGGTTATGATAAGATAGGTATTTTAATTCAGCCCCAGGGCAATGGGGAGGCCAATGCCTATCCCAATATTGCCACCGATTGCCAGGGCACAAACGGGCTTTCGGTAAATGCCATGGTAGACAATTTACAAGACTATAATATAAATTCTGATAACATGGGGGATTTCCTTATTAACCTATGGGTAACAAGCAACTATGGCAGTAAACAGCTGATAAAAGCATCTGGGTATAAACAGGAGGCAGAGGCAAAACAAAGCCACGCGAAAGACCTGACAAATTACAGGGTTTTTCGCCTTGCGGAAGGTCAGGAAGAAGAGACAGAAAGCTGGACAGCGTTAGAAACAAATGTTACAGATACCCTTTATCTTGATTCAGATTGGCTAAGCCTGCCCGAGGGTTCCTGGAAGTATGCCGTAATGGCAGAGTATTCGCATCAGTACCTGTCGGGGCCGAAGTTTTCCAATACACTGTATAAGCCGTTATCTGCTGTTGAACCAGAGGCTTCTTACTTTAGGATATTTCCAAATCCAGCAACTCAGGGCTTTAGCATTCACAGTCCGGAGCAAATGATCAGGATAAGTATGATTGACCTCACCGGCAGGATGGTTTATTCAACGAACTTGCAGTCGGATCAGCATGAGATAAATACAGACGGTTTTCAACCAGGACTTTATCTTTTACGAATCCAGACCAAAAAAGGGATAAAGCATACAAGCGTACAAGTGATGTAGGTGTTTGAACTGCCCATTCTTTGGGAATACAAAGTTTCCAGAGTTTTTGAAGGAGGGTTGCACGGATGGGAAAAAGAAATTTCTAAAATCCTGTGCGACTCTCCTTCTTGTTTTCCGGGAGCCTCTGGGAAATTTGCCAAAATCAAAAGCGCAACGAGGCCTGAATGGAACAAGAAAAAAGAAAAGATGAATATTGCCAACAAACGGTCAACGTTGTTTAGGCATTAACCAAGCTTGAACCGTGAACCAGTAACCCTGAATCAATTCTCCAATTCTTCCCCCAGGAGCGTTGCAGCGGTGCAGGAATTTATCCTGACCTTAACATAATCTCCGGGCTTGTACCCCTTGTCGGGGAAGACCACGACCTTGTTGTGGCTGCTGCGTCCTGAGACATGGGCGGAGGAGCGCTTGGAAAGCCCCTCGACAAGTACCTCGACGGTGGTTCCCACATCTGCTTTATTGCTTTTGAGCGAAAGCCTCTGCTGCAACTTAATGATCTCCTGAAGGCGGCGGGTCTTTTCTTCTTCGGGGATATCGTCTTTGTATTTTTTGGCGGCAAGGGTGCCTTCGCGTTCTGAGTATTTGAACATAAAAGCAAAATCAAAGCCAGCCCACTCCATCATATCAAGGGTATCCTGGTGTTCTTCGGGGGTCTCGCCACAGAAGCCCGCAATGATGTCGGTGGAGATGGCGCAGCCAGGAAGTGTTTGACGAATGGCCTCAATGCGATCCATATATTCTTCGCGGGTGTATTTGCGGTTCATCCGTTTGAGCACGCTTGTGCTGCCCGACTGCATGGGCAGGTGAATGGCGCGGCAGATGTTGGGGTTGCGTGAGATGACCTGCAGCAAGGCATCCGACATATCCTTGGGATGAGAGGTGGCAAACCTGATGCGCAGCAAGGGGCTTACGCCAGCCACCATTTCCAATAGCTCGGGGAAGCCCGTGGCCTTGCCCATTTCTTCGCCTTCCCAGAAGTAGGAATTCACATTCTGACCCAGCAGGCTTATTTCGCGATAGCCTGCCTCAAAAAGTTGGCGGGCTTCAGAGACGATGGTACGGGGGTCGCGGCTGCGTTCCTTTCCGCGGGTGAAGGGCACCACGCAATAAGAACAGAAGTTTTGGCAGCCCCGCATAATGGAAATGAATGCAGTAACCCCATTAGAGGCATAGCGCACGGGGGTGATGTCGGCATAGGTCTCCTCGGACGAGAGGATGATGTTGATGGCCTTGTGACCACTTTCGGCATCGGGCATCAGCTGGGGGAGGTCGCGGTAGGCATCGGGGCCTACCACCATATCGACCCGCATACCCAGTTCATTTTCTTCCAGCAGGGCGTCTTTCAGCCTTTCGGCCATACAACCCAGCACCCCAATGATCAGGCCCGGTTTTTCCCTTCGCAGAGGCTGCAGTTGTTTCAGGCGATTGAGCACTTTCTGCTCGGCATTGTCGCGAATAGAGCAGGTGTTGAGGAAGATCACATCGGCTTCCTTGTGGTTGTCGGTGGTGGAATACTGATGATCAGTCATGACCGAAGCCACGATCTCGCTGTCGGAGAAATTCATCTGGCAGCCGTAGGTCTCGATATATAGTTTCTTGCTCACTTTCTGATTTTCAATTAAATAAGCCGTAAAGACTATTTGATAAGGATGGCAAAATTACTCAAAAAACAGCTAAATTTTGATAAAAAGACTGGATCGCTGGTGCTCATACTGATGGAAATTCTTTTCTTTGCAATTTTTTCGACGCTCAAAATACTAAAGGGCTCCATTGAACCTTTATAATACATAAACCCTTATAGTAACGCCAGATCGCCCGCCCAGCAAGGGTTTATGAGCGGAGGAGCAAAAGCCGTAATTCAGATTTCAACACCTCTTTTGTAATATTTATATTTGTTTTATTACTTTTGGACGCGAAAAACCAAAGCTATGATAAAAAACCTGGTCATTGTTGAGTCGCCTGCCAAGGCCAAAACCATTGAAGGATTTCTGGGGCAAGACTTCAAGGTGAAGTCCAGTTTCGGCCATGTGCGCGATCTCCCACCCAACAGCCTTGGGATAGAGGTAGAGAAGAATTTTACACCATTATATGAGGTGCCCTCCGACAAGAAGTCGCTGCTTGCCGAGTTGAAGAAGCAGGCAGACCAGGCCGAGACGGTATGGCTGGCAACGGATGAGGACCGCGAGGGGGAAGCCATCTCCTGGCACCTGGCGGAAAGTCTGAAATTAGATGAGGATCGTTACAAGCGCATTGTTTTTCACGAGATCACCAAGAAAGCCATCCTGGCTGCCATAGATACGCCCCGCAAGATTGACCAGCACCTGGTCAATGCCCAGCAGGCCCGCAGGGTGCTGGATCGCCTTGTGGGTTTTGAGCTGTCGCCCTTATTGTGGCGCAAGGTGAAGCCTGCCCTTTCGGCAGGGCGGGTACAGTCGGTTGCAGTAAGGCTTATCGTGGAGCGCGAAAAGGAGATTCAGGCGTTTAAGACGAATGCCACTTTTAAGGTCGCTGCCTTGTTTGACGTGGAGCACAAGGGGCAGATGATAAAAGTAAAGGCCGACCTTCCCAAGCGATTCAACACCAGGAAGGAAGCCATGGTTTTCCTGGAGGAATGTGTAAATGCCACTTTTACAGTTAAGCAGATTGAAACCAAGCCTGCCAAAAAATCGCCTGCTGCGCCCTTTACCACTTCCACACTGCAGCAGGAAGCCAGCCGCAAGCTGAACTTTTCGGTGGCCCGCACTATGTCTGTAGCCCAGAAACTATACGAGTCGGGGAAGATCACATATATGCGTACCGACTCGGTGAACCTTTCGGGCACTGCCATTGGAATGGCCAAGGAAGTCATTGAAAAAAACTTCGGGGCTGAATACATTAAGGTAAGGCAGTATGCTACCAAGACAAAAGGAGCACAGGAGGCCCACGAAGCCATTCGCCCCGTGTATATGAACGTCATGCAAGCCGGTGCTGATAATTCAGAACAGCGCCTGTATGAGCTGATCTGGAAACGCACTTTAGCTTCACAAATGGCAGATGCCTTGCTGGAAAAGACCAACATCACCATCGGCATTTCCACAAACAAGGAAAACCTGATTGCAACGGGTGAAGTACTGAAGTTCGACGGTTTCCTGAAGGTTTACCTGGAATCGACCGACGATGAGGATGAAGAAGCCACTGAAGGTATCCTCCCTCCCATGAAGGTAGGGCAACAACTTCCGCTGCTGGAAATGAATGCCACCGAACGTTTCACCAAATCTCCGCCGCGCTATACCGAAGCCAGCCTTGTAAAGAAACTGGAAGAACTTGGCATTGGGCGCCCTTCGACCTATGCCCCCACAATCAGCACCATTCAGAAAAGAGAATACGTAGTGAAGGAGAACCGCGATGGAGCGCAGCGTCATTACGATTATTTGCTGCTGAAAAATGGCAAGATCACGGAAAGCAGAAAAACTGAGGTGTTCGGGCAGGAAAAAAACAAACTCTTTCCAACCGATATCGGCACGGTGGTCAACAACTTCCTGCTGGAGTACTTCCAGGATATCCTGAATTATAACTTCACGGCCAATGTTGAGAAGGAGTTTGATGCGGTTGCAAGCGGCCAAAAGGAATGGAACCATGTGATTAAGGATTTTTACTGGCCTTTCCACAAGCAAGTGGAGCTAACGCTGAAGACCTCGGAGAAATTCAGTGGGGAGCGACTGCTGGGCACAGATCCCAAGACAGGCAGGAAGGTTTATGCCAAGATCGGCCGCTTTGGACCCATGATCCAGATCGGCGATGCCGAGGAGGAAGACAAGCCCCTGTTTTCGAGCATGCGTAAAGAACAGGGACTGGAGACGATCACCCTGGATGAGGCCCTGGAGCTGTTTAAACTGCCCCGCACCGTCGGGACTTATGAAGGTAAGGAGATGGTGGCCTCGGCTGGCCGCTTCGGACCCTATATCCGCCACGACGGGCAGTTCTTCTCCATTCCTAAGGGAGAGGATCCCCTGACCATTGAAGAACAGCGTGCCATTGAGGTGATTGAAGAAAAACGAGAGAAGGACAGGCAGAAGGTGATCAAGGAATTTCCGGAAAATCCCGATGTGAAGATCCTGAATGGTCGCTGGGGTGCATACCTGGCCTCAGGGGGGAACAATTACAAGCTTCCGAAAACCAAAAAGCCTGAAGAATTTTCGCTGGAAGATTGCTTAAAAATCATTCAGGAGGGAACCTCAACCAAAAAAAACCGTACAACCAAAAAAACCACCCTCCGAAAGAAGGGGAAATAGGAAGTGATTTTTGGCACGTATGGAAATCGTTGATTTTTTTGAGCCTCTTGATCTAAAGAAGCTGCATGGCAGCACCAAGACTCATCCGCTGGCCCTGGGCCGCATCATAAACAGTTATACGCCAGAGAGCGGGTTTCCCGAGCTGCAAGGCGTTGACATAGCCATCATCGGGGTAAAAGAAGACCGCAATAGTCTGAACAATGAGGGCTGTGGATTGGCACCCGACTATGTCAGGAAGTACCTGTACCAGTTATTCCAGGGGCCTTTTAAGGTAAGGATTGCCGACCTTGGGAATATCAGGGCAGGCGACCAGGTGAACGACACCTATTTTGCCGTAAAGACCACTATAGCTGAACTGATCAGAAATAAGATCATACCTGTTATCATTGGTGGAAGCCAGGATTTGACCTATGCCAATTACATGGCTTATGAAGACCTGGGTCAGATTATCAATATTGTGTCGGTCGATTCGACTTTTGATCTTGGCCTTGGACGCAATGAAGAGATCAATCACAGAAATTACTTAAGTACCATATTAACCCATCAGCCCAATTACCTGTTCAATTACACCAACCTGGGCTATCAGACCTACCTGGTGGATCAGGATGCCATAGAGTTGATGGAGAAGTTGTATTTTGACATCTACCGTTTGGGGGTGGTAAGGAAAGACCTTGAAGAGGTGGAGCCCGTAGTCAGGAGTGCAGACATGATTTCCTTCGACATTTCGAGCATTCGACAGTCGGACGCGCCGGGCAATGTCAATGTATCTCCCAATGGTTTTTACGGGGAAGAAGCCTGCCAGATCATCAGGTACGCGGGGCTAAGCGATAAACTGTCCTCCATCGGGTTTTACGAGATCAACCCGGCCTTTGACCAGGGTGAGCAAACCGCCCACCTGGTAGCCCAAATGATATGGTATTTCTTTGACGGGTTTTATCAGCGCAAGAACGATATGCCCGACCGTCAGCGCAAAGACTCAGGAGAATACATAAAATATGTGGTTTCACTGAAGGAATTTAAGAACGAAATCATTTTCTATAAAAGTAAGAAAAGCGATCGTTGGTGGATGGAAGTGCCCTGCCCTGTGGGATTGCAGTTGAAATACGAGCGGCAATTCCTGGTGCCCTGCTCTTATCGCGAATACCAGGCAGCCTGCCAGGACGATATTCCCGAGAAGTGGTTGCAGGTGTATCAAAAATTCCTATAGAGGAGCGTTATTTTGAAAACCAAGGCTCAAAAATTAAGTATCTTTGCCCCTTTTAATTGAATTAAAGCAGGTTTGAGGTGACAGATAAAAAAAAATCCAAAGATTTCCCTTGCAATAACCGCGTATTATTACGGATAAAATTCTTTGCTGGTACTAATATTTTTGTTTGGTTGATTTTAGGCCATGACAGATAATGGGCCAGTAAGCTCTTTGACATGTTGATTCCGGAAAATATCACTACGGTCTTGTTCGAAGAAAAAAAATATTACTTTTAAGTACCTTCGGAAGCAAGCGATGGAGTGGCTTCAAATTTTCAGTATTTTATCAATAATCCCGCTATTTTTGCGTTACAAAAATAAAAGGAAGAAAACACCTACCATGAGATTCAGGGGCTTTGCCGCATTTTTCATAAGTATCATGTTCAGTACGGTGGTTTTTGCGCAGCAGGAACCGCAGTTCAGCCACAACATGTTTAACAATATGGGGATTAACCCTGGGTATGCAGGCCTTCGCGGCGCTATTTGTGCCACAGGCCTGGCGAGGCAACAATGGCTGGGTTTTAAGGATGCTGAAGATAACCGCCTCAACCCTGAGACCTACCTGCTGAACGTGGACGCCCCCCTTCCATTTTTAAAGGGAGGACTGGCCCTGGGTTTTATGCAGGACAAACTGGGATATGAAAACAGTGTGGGCGTCAAGCTCTCTTATGCATATCATATAAAGATGTATGGGGGCAAACTGGGAATCGGTGCTCAACTAGGGTTCTTGGACAAGCGAATAGATTTCAGCCAGTTCAACCCCATTTCGGAAGGTGACCCTGTTTTAACGGGCAGTGCTGAAGAAACCCATATGTTTACCGACTTTGCTTTGGGAGCATTCTTTCTGACCGACAGCCGTTCGTGGGCAGGTCTTTCCTTCACCCAGTTAAGGCAAGCCAAAGGGCAGATTGGGGAAAGCAACCACTTGCTGAAACGCCACGCTTACTTTACCGGCGGATACGCTATGCCATTTCCAAATAACCCAATTTTTGAGCTAACCCCCTCCTTATTGGTAAAAACAGACCTTGCATCGGTACAAATTGACGTAAACGCCATGGTCACATACAATAAAAGGTTTTGGGGTGGCGTTAGTTACAGACTGCAAGACGCCGTAGTGTTTCTTTTCGGACTCAATATCGAGCAGATCAGCGTGGGATATTCCTACGACTTCACGACCTCCCCCTTGGGAAGAAGAGGCCGCAGTTTCGGAAGCCACGAAATCATGCTCCAATATTGCTTCGATCTGGATCTGGATAAAATCAGGGAAATACAAAGGAATGTTCGTTTTCTCTGAGTGCCTTCTGGAAACTTTTTAAGCATTTTAACCAATAGATCAACATAATTAAAGTGGTCAATTAACTTGAGATTACCATGAAAAAACTGATTTTTATTGCTGTGGCGACGGTTCTTTTTGCCAGTTGTGACAAATCTGGTCGCGGACACCTAACCGGTGTGCTCGATCGACCGGATTCCTTTTATGGCGATCCTCCAGGGATGGTTTTTGTTCCTATGGGGAGTTTCCTCATGGGCCCCTCCGATGAGGACGTTGCATATGGGCACAACGCCATTTCAAAAACCATCTCCATGCCTGCCTTCTATATGGATGAGACAGAAATCACCAACAATCAGTACCGGCAATTTGTGTTTTGGGTGCGAGACTCCCTTGCGCATACCCTGTTGGCCTCTGTTGACGAGAACCATCTCATTGAAGAAGATCAGTATGGCAACCTGCTGGATCCCCCGCTGATTGACTGGAAGACCAAGATCCGCTGGGATGGTGAAGAGGAGCGTGAAGTGCTTGCCGAGCTATATCTGCCCGAGCATGAGCGTTTTTTCAACAGGCGTGAAATTGACAGCCGCAAACTGATCTATCGGTATTATACCATTGACCTGACCCGTGCTGCCCGCCGTTCGGAGCGCAACACTCCCCGTAGTGAGCTGGTTTATGAATATCAGACGCCGGTATATCCCGACACCCTTGCCTGGATCCACGACTTCACCTATTCGTATAATGAGCCTATGACGGAAAAATATTTCTGGCATCCCACCTATGACCACTATCCTGTTGTTGGTGTCAACTGGCTTCAGGCCCGGGCTTTCACCATTTGGAGGACCCAGTACCTGAACAGCTATCTTGCCAGCAAAGATCAGCCCTTTGCCATGGAGTTCTCGCTGCCTTCAGAGGCACAGTGGGAATATGCCGCCAGGGGTGGACTCGACCTGAACCCCTATCCATGGGGCGGTCCCTACATCCGCAACCAAGATGGCTGCTTTCTTGCCAACTTCAAGCCGCTCAGGGGTAATTACATCGATGACGGTGGATACCAGACCGTTATCGTAGGGCACTACCCCCCCAACGATTATGGCCTGTATGATATGTCGGGCAACGTTGCCGAATGGACCCGTAATGCTTACGATGAATCGTTTTACGTATTTGGCCACGATATGAACCCCGACTTCCAGATTGAAGCTAAGCCCGATGATCCTGAGACCATGAAGCGCAAAGTCGTTCGCGGCGGCTCGTGGAAAGACATCGGATACTTCCTGCAGGTTAGTACCCGCACATACGAATACCAGGATACGGCTAAGTCCTACATTGGTTTCCGTTGCATCCAGACTTATCCCGGACGCGACCGCAATGATGGGCGAGGAGCCTCCAACGTTTACTAATATTCAAACAATCCTTTGTAACTCCATTTCTGTTCATTTATTAACCCTTTCAGAAAAAGCCTTATGAAATTCGTAAAAACCAAAGCTTGGAAAATCTTCATGTCCAGACTATATGGATGGGGCGCCTCAATCGTTATCCTCGGTGCTTTATTTAAAATTCAGCACTATCCTTTTGCCGGCCTAATGTTGGTTGTAGGTATGGTTACTGAGGCCATTGTATTTTTCTTCTCGGCTTTTGAGCCAATTCACGAAGAATATAACTGGGCTCTCGTTTACCCTGAGCTTGCCGGACTTGATGATGTTGAACCCCGCAAGCATGATGCTCACCGTTTGGTAAGCCAAAACGTTACGGTATCGAATACCCTTGACAAATTGCTTGAAGACGCCAATATTGGGCCGGAGCTCATCGGCAACCTGAGCAAGGGCTTGCATAACCTGAGTGAGAATGCAGCAAAGATGGCAGATCTTTCCAATGCAGCTGTAATTACCAATGGTTACATTCAGAATGTGGAAGCAGCTTCAAAATCCGTTGTTGAGCTTAGCCATTCCTATAAGAATGCTGCTGAATTCCTCAAGCACGACCTGAGTCTTTCACAGGAATACGGCAACAGCCTGAAGAGTGCTGTTACCTCAATGAACCAATTGAGCGAGACCTATCAGAAAACCGCCCAGACGGCTAAGGAAAGCTTGGACGTATCATCGCAGTTCAATAGCAGTATAAAAAATGTTACCTCATATACCGACCAACTTGGTGAGAGCTACAGCAAGAATGCTTCATTGCTGACCAAAGCTGTTGAGGCCCTGGAAGGGAATGCCACCAGCGGGAAGACCTATAGCGAGCAGCTCCAGAAAACCGCCAACAACCTGATGGCGCTCAACGCTGCTTACGAGTTGCAATTACAGGCTGCAGGAAATCAGTCGGATTCCACCGAAAAACTGCATAAGGCTGTAGGCTCTCTTGTTGACAACCTTAACGATTCGCTCAGCAACACCAAGCAGTACAAGGAGGAAATTGAAAAGCTCAATGCAAACATCCGTGCCCTGAACAGCGTTTATGGCAACATGCTGTCGGCCATGAATTTCAACACCCCTCGCTAAGATTAAAACATTCGTAAAAGCCAATCTTACAAAGAAAGGATATAAATTATGGCAGCAGGTAAGCTAACACCCAGGCAAAGGATGATCAACCTTATGTACCTGGTCTTCCTGGCCTTGATGGCGCTCAACGTCTCTGTCGAGGTGCTGGACTCTTTCCCCTTGATCAACAAGGGGATCGAGCAAACCAACACCAACCTCGACCAGAAGATTCAGACCGTCATGAATGACTTTGAAATGCAGGAAGTCATTAGCGCAGAGAAGGTACAACCCTTCTATGATGAAGCAAAAGAGGTCAGACAACTGTCGAATGAGTTAATTGAATACATTATCCAATCCAGGGCCCAGATGATTTCGGCGGTTGATGGTATCCCTCTTGAGCAGGCTGCAGAATTGAATCTTCTGGACCTGAACAATAAGGATAACTACAGTGTCTCTTCGAAATTCTGGCTACAGGATAATAACCAGGATCCCATGCAACCGGGCGGCCGCGGCACCCGTGCCCATGAGTTGTACCAGAAATTGTCAGAATTCAAGGAATCGCTCACCAAAGTCCTTGAAGAGCACCAATTGCAGGATGCTGTAAAACTCGGGCTGGACCTGGATGGGCCTTATTATCTCCCTAACAGTTCAGTAGAGATTAACTGGCAACAGCACATGTTTGACAGGGTAATCCCGGTAGCAGTTGCCACCAACCTCACCCGGCTGATCACAGAAATCCGCAACTCAGAATTTGACGTTGTAAACACCTTGTTTGGGGCAATTTCGGCCGATGACTTTAAATTTGATAACATTGCAGCCAGGGTTGTTCCCGTAAGTCAGATCGTGCTTTCAGGCGAAGCCTATGAAGCGGACATCTTCGTGGCTGCTTATGACTCAAAACAGCAGCCCGAAATTATTGTGAACGGCCAGCGGATTTCTGCCGAAGGCGGTGTGGGTAAACTCCGCATCCCTGCCTCAGGAACCGGCTCAAGATCGTTCAGCGGGGTGATCAGAGTTACCAACCCTGCGGGTATCCCCCAGGAATACCCCTTCCAGAGCAGTTTTATGGTTCAACAGCCTTCTGTAACGGTTTCTGCCGACAAGATGAACCTATTCTATATAGGGGTAGACAACCCTGTATCGATTTCGGTACCTGGTGTACCCACCGAAAGCGTTCGTCCTTCCATCTCTGCAGGGGCAACTCTCACTCCCAGAGGAGGTACGGGCTATACGGTAAGGGTTAGCCCAGGCACCACAGAAGTGCGCATTACTGTTAATGCAGTCGTTGAAGGCAGCAGCCGTAGCATGGGTACCCAGGTATTCAGGGTAAGAAACGTTCCGGACCCCGTGGCTTATATTGCAAATAGAAGGGAAGGCCGTATCACCCGTGAAGAGCTTGCTCTGGCAGGGGCTATTATCCCTCGTCTGGAGAACTTTGAGTTCGACATGAACTTTGAGATTGCCAACTTCACCATGGCCACCCAGGTAGGAGGAGACTTCAGGACCTTCTCAGGCGGTGGAAACCGCTTCACCCAGGAAATGCTTTCGGTGATCAACAACGCTTCACGCGGACAACGCATCATCTTTGAAAACATTACTACCAGGCCAGGACCAGATGGCAGAACCAGGACCTTGTCGCCCATATCATTTACAATTAACTAATACCAGATTAAATCATTTGGAGGTTATTCCCATGGCTAAAAATGCAATAGTAATCACAATGCTGGGACTCTTGTTCTCCCTGCAATCCGTTGCCCAGGTTATAGAAACCACACGTGATGGTTTCTATGACAAAGTAACGATAGAAGAAAAAGAACCCGCTGTATTGCCTTACGTAAGAGAAGCTGATGTCTTCATGGCAAAAAGGGTATGGCAGGTAATTGACATGCGGGAGAAAATGAACCAGCCCCTGTATTTCCCCATCACCCCCACCAACAGCCGCCGCAGCCTCATGCAGGTTTTGGTCGATGCAATCAGGGAAGGATCTGTTACAGCCTACAGCGTTGATAATGATGAGTTTACAATCCCCATGACGCCTGAACAATTGTTCTCAAACCTTGAGCGGAAGCAAACCATCACCATGCAACGACCAGAACCTCCGTACCTGGAATATGACACAACCCTAACCATTTCCTTTAACCCTGCGGATGTGATCCGTTTCAGGATCAAGGAAGAATGGTTCTTCGACAGCAAGCGTTCTGTCCTTGATGTCAGAGTCCTAGGGATTTGCCCTGTAAGGGACAACATCGACCCTCTTACCGGTGAGTCGCGTGGTGATGAGCCCCTGTTCTGGGTCTATTACCCCGATGCAAGGAAAACCCTGGCGAATGCCGAGGTATTTAACCGTCATAATGATGCACAGCGCATGTCGTATGACGATATGTTCCTGCGCAGATTCTTCAGTAGCTACGTATACAAGGAGTCGAATGTTCACGATCGCCGTATTCAGGATTACTACAGTGGCCTGGATGCCCTGCTCGAGGCGGAAAGAGTGAAGGAAGCCATTCGCAATTTTGAACACGACCTCTGGGAATACTAGTATTGCCAAGCCAAAGAAAAAAAGCTGCAACCTAAAGGTGGGCAGCTTTTTTTCTTTTTGGGGCCTTATATCATTTTCGAAGGATCTACCCAGCGATCGAAATCCATTGCCGTCACCAGCCCAAGCTGAATGGCAGCTTCCTTAAGGCTCAGGTTCTCTTCATAAGCCTTTTTAGCCACCTTTGCCGCATTGTCGTACCCAATGTGTGGGTTAAGCGCGGTGACCAACATCAGGGAGTTGTTCAAGTGCTCCCTGATACGGGGTTTATTTGCCTCAATGCCGCTAACAGCATTGTCTGTAAATGAATGGCAGGCATCAGCAATCAACCGCGCTGACTGCAAAAGATTGTATATCATTACAGGTTTGAACACATTAAGCTGGAAATGTCCATTCATTCCTCCTGCCGTAATTGCAGCATCATTGCCGATTACCTGTGCCGCAACCATTGTAATGGCTTCCGACTGCGTGGGGTTAACCTTGCCTGGCATAATGGAGCTTCCCGGCTCATTGGTAGGAAGGATGATCTCCCCTATCCCACTGCGTGGGCCTGAGGCCAGCATCCTGATATCATTGGCAATCTTCATCAGGCTGACTGCAATGGTTTTCAATGCACCGCTTGTCTCCACAATGGCATCGTGAGCCGCCATGGCTTCAAACTTATTGGGTGCAGTTACAAATGGGTGGGCCGTAAGTTCGGCAATCTTTTCAGCCACTTTCTTGGCAAAACCTTTAGGGGCATTTATTCCCGTTCCCACAGCAGTGCCCCCCAGGGCAAGTTCACTTAAGTGATCCAGCGTATTTT
Organism: Bacteroidales bacterium; assembly: GCA_012521995.1. GTDB lineage: Bacteria > Bacteroidota > Bacteroidia > Bacteroidales > UBA7960 > UBA7960. The sequence continues at coordinate 43,209 of JAAYLH010000067.1, forward strand.
TCAGAGCCTTGATGCCATGGTCAATTTGTGCGGCAAATCCCGAAAACTCCTGGCCAAGAGTCAAGGGGGTTGCATCCATCAGATGGGTGCGGCCAATCTTTACGATATCATTGAACATTTCAGCTTTCTGGTCGAGGGCATGCTGAAGTTTTCTCAGGGCAGGAATGGTCTTTTCAACAATCATGGAATAGGCTGCTATGTGCATAGCAGTAGGAAAGGTATCGTTAGAAGACTGGGATTTGTTGACATGGTCATTCGGGTGTACTTTTTTCTCGCGTGCTCCCAATTGCCCCCCCATAATCTCGTGAGCACGACTGGCAATGACCTCATTCAGATTCATATTGGTCTGGGTTCCACTGCCAGTTTGCCATACCACCAGGGGGAAGTTGCCTTCCAGATGACCATCAAGTATTTCATCACAAGCCTGGACTATTGGCTCCATCAAGGCCCTGGAGAGCACCCCCAAGTCGTGGTTAACGATGGCTGCAGCCTTTTTCAGGATGGCAAAAGCCGGAATCACTTCGCGCGGCATCAGTTCCCCGCCAATTTTAAAGTTCTGCAATGAGCGCTGGGTTTGAGCACCCCAGTAACGATTATCAGGAACCTCAACAGGACCCATGGTATCATATTCCGTTCTGTACATCTCTATTGTTGTTTTTGTTGAACAAAAAACACCCCGAGTCCTTCCCCGGGATGATTTAATCCCTGGATTGATGTTTAAACGAAAGGCCTGCTGAAGATGTTCAACCCTCCCTCAGATCATACGGTAGAAATCATTTCCTTTATCATCAACCAGGATAAAAGCCGGAAAATCCTCCACTTCAATGCGGTATATGGCTTCCATACCCAGTTCGGGGTATTCCAGCAGTTCAACTTTATGAATATTCTCTTCGGCCAGGGCGGCAGCAGGACCTCCAATACTTCCCAGGTAAAACCCACCATACTTCTTGCAGGCATCCGTCACCTGCTGGCTGCGGTTACCCTTGGCAATCATGACCATACTACCCCCATGCTGTTGAAACAAGTCAACATACGAATCCATCCTACCAGCCGTAGTGGGGCCAAATGAACCTGAAGGCAGGCCCTGAGGTCTCTTGGCAGGACCTGCATAGTAAATGGGATGATCTTTCAGGTATTGCGGGAGACCTTCTCCTTTCTTGAGCCGTTCTTTAAGCTTGGCATGGGCTATGTCGCGGCCCACGATGATTGTTCCCGTAAGCGACAAGCGTGTGCCCACAGTATGTTTTGAAAGCAAGGCCAAAATTTCCTTCATGGGTTGGTTGAGGTCGACCCTTACCCCTCCCCCTTCACCAGCCTTACGATAAGCCTGGGGAATGTAGCGTCCGGGGTTATCTTCGAGCTTTTCTATCCATAACCCATCCTTATTGATTTTGGCTTTAATGTTGCGATCTGCCGAGCAAGACACGCCCATACCCACGGGACAGGAAGCCCCGTGACGTGGCAAGCGAATAATACGGATATCAAGGGCAAAATGTTTCCCCCCAAACTGTGCACCAATACCCAGTTTATAGGAAGTTTTCAGCACCATTTCTTCCAATTCCCTGTCACGAAAAGCTTGTCCGTGTTCATTGCCTGTGGTTGGCAGGGCATCGTAATACCCGGCACTGGCCAGCTTTACTGTTTTCAGGCAGGCCTCGGCCGAAGTGCCTCCAATCACAAATGCTACCCGATAAGGAGGACAAGCTGCCGTTCCAAGCGAGCGAAGCTTCTCCGTTAAATACGATTCCAATTTCTCAGGATTCAGCAAGGCTTTGGTCTCCTGGTAAAGAGCCATTTTATTGGCCGAGCCGCCCCCCTTGGCAACAAACAGAAAATCGTACTCCATCCCCTGGCTGCTGCGGATATCAATTTGGGCGGGCAGGTTGGTGCCTGTGTTCTTTTCCTTATACATGTCGAGCGGCACAGTTTGCGAATAGCGAAGATTCTCTTCAGTATAGGTCTGATACACCCCTTTGGAGATGGCTTCATAATCATTAATGCCAGTCCATACCTGTTGTCCTTTGTGGGCAAAGACGGTTGCGGTTCCCGTGTCCTGACAGATTGGCAAGATCCCTTTGGCTGAAATCTCGGCATTGTGTAACAAGGTGAGGGCAACATACTTATCATTGTCGCTTGCCTCAGGGTCATTGAGGATAGCCGCCAGTTGTTTCAGGTGTTTGCTGCGAAGCAGGAAGGCTGCATCGCGAAAAGCGGCACGACTGATCAGCGTCAGGGCTTCCGCAGAAACCTTAAGAATGGGCGTGCCCTCAAATTCCGAGATGCTCACATAGTCGCCACTTAGTTTGAAGTATTGCGTTTTGTCTGGCCCTAAAGGATAGGGTTCCTGGTAAAAAAAGGCTGGTGTTGCCATAGCTCATGGTTTTTAGTGGTACGGCCCGGGATTTTTAATGGATGCTTAAAAATAGGGCAAAATTTAATAATATCACAAATTTTGAGACCATAAAAACCTGAAATCCACTTAAATTTGCTCAAAAGCCTGTATTGCCATAAATCTGGCCTCAGTCTTTTTTAACTATCTTTGCACCTATGGAATCAAATCGACAAAAAAAGATTTCCCGTCTGCTGCAAAAAGACCTGGGAGAGATCCTGCAACAAGAAGGCCGCAGCTGGTTTCCGGGTGCCCTGATCACCGTCACTAAAGTGCAAGTTACCAGTGACCTGGCCCTTGCCAAGACCTATCTCAGCATCTTCGGCAAACCTGCTCCCGAGACCCTAAAACAGGTTGAAATCCATACCAAAGAGATCCGCCATAATTTGGGCCTGAGGGTAAAAAACCAGTTGCGACACATTCCCGACCTGCGGTTCTATATTGATGACAGCCTCGACTACATCGAAAACATAGAACGTCTGCTAAAAGAATAAACAAGGGCCCGATGAACTACGACCCCATAAAAAAAACCTTAGGCAGACTGTTCAATCATTCCCCTTTCTCGCGTAAGGTTTTTTATCATTTGCTCGATATCCTTTTGTTGCGTACATGGCACGTTCATAAGGCTTTACGGCACTTTAGCCGCAATAAACCTGCTGCTGGAATAAGCGTTCTGGATGCAGGGAGCGGTTTTGGACAGTACACCTATTACCTGGCGCGCAAACATCCTGAATGGATCATCCTGGCACTCGATGTGAAAACCGAGGAAATTGAAGCCTGCAATGTCTTCTTCAATCAGGCAGGCCTGAGCAATACCCGTTTTAAAGTGGGCGACCTTACTGAATTCACTCAGGAAAAGGCTTTCGACCTGATCCTGTCGGTCGATGTCATGGAACACATTAAAGATGACAAACAGGTGTTCCGAAATTTCTACAAGTCACTCAAGGATGGGGGCATGCTTTTGATCAGCACCCCTTCTGATCAGGGGGGTAGCGACGTCCATGACCCTGAACAGGAGTCCTTTATTGGAGAGCATGTGCGCGATGGCTACGGGAAACAGGAAATTGAAGAAAAACTCAAACACGCTGGGTTTGGCAAGATTATTACCCAATATACCTATGGAGCGCCAGGAAAGATATCCTGGAGATTATCCATGAAATATCCCATCCTCATTTTGGGTGTTTCTAAATGGTTCCTACCCTTACTTCCCTTCTATTATCTTCTGGTGATGCCTTTTTCCTTGTTGTTGAATGCAATGGATGTAAGGCAAACGCACAAAACAGGCACGGGATTAATGGTAAAAGCGTTTAAACTTAATTCGGATCAGCTTTGAAATTTCCCTTTTTCATAGCACGGCGGTATTTGTTTGCAAAGAAATCGCACAATGCCATCAATATTATCACCCTGGTTTCGGTGATAGGGGTTGCAGTTGGCACCATGGCCCTGGTGGTGGTGCTGTCCGTTTTCAACGGCTTTGAAAAACTGATCCTCTCCTTGTTCAATGCCTTTAATCCCGATATGGAAATTCGCCTGAAAGAAGGCAAGGTGTTTTCCGTAGAGGACCTCCCGCTTGAGGAGCTGAGAAATATCCCTGGTATTGCTCTTTATAGTGAAATGCTTGAAGAAACAGCCCTGATTACCTATCGCGACAAGCAACACCTGGTCACTATGCGTGGGGTAAGCGACGACTATATCAAGATCACGGGCTTGGATACCATGCTGGTTGCTGGCCAATTGGTCCTTGAGGATGGCGATGCTGATTACCTGATACTGGGCCAGGGAGTAGAATATGTGCTTGCAGCCAATTTGAACGATTTCCTTAACCCCCTGAACCTCTATGTCCCCCGAAGGGGAAGAAGTACGGGGCTGCAACCCTCGCAGGCATTCAATGCCTCGAGCAATTATGCCAGTGGTGTTTTCGGCATTCAGTCTGAATTCGATATGGAATATATCCTGGTACCCATTCGCCTTGCCCGTCGCCTGCTCAACTATGAAAATCAGGCGACCTCCCTGGTCATTGGCCTCGAACCGGGAGCAAACACTTCAAGGGTACAAAAAGAATTGGAGAATCTCCTGGGAAATGATTTCCAGATAAGAAACCGTCTCCAGCAGCAGGACTTCCTCTATAAGGTGATGCGTTCCGAAAAATGGGCCATTTTCCTTATCCTTTCCTTTATTCTGATTATTGCCACCTTTAACGTGATTGGTTCTCTGACCATGCTTATCATCGAAAAGCAACGCGACATCCGTATCCTTCACAACATGGGAGCCCCGCAAAAAACCATCCGCCAGATCTTCCTAACAGAAGGGGTCCTCATTACCCTTGGAGGTGCACTGGCAGGCATCCTGTTCGGCGGAATCATCAGCTGGCTCCAAATGCGCTTTGGCATTATCTCCATACAAGCCGAAGGCAATTTTATTATTGATGCTTACCCCGTTCACATCAAGGCCATTGACTTCCTGCTGGTTGCCATTACCGTTTTTGGAATCGGATGGCTGTCTTCTTTATTGCCCGTTCGAAATATTTCTCTCCTGCTGGAAAAAAAGATTTAACACGGCTCTTTTTTCTGACTATTGAACAAGGGAAGTACCCTGAAAAACACAACCGTTTTTTCAAACAAAACAGCGTTTTTTTTCGCTTCATAAAGAAATCCTTATGGAAAAATCTCATTTACATATGAATACAAGGGTCTGAAGCGATAATCCGTTCAAAAAAGGATTGGTAAATAGAATCAATTTTCGTACTTTTAGCGCGCCAACAAACACAAATTTTTAATTTTCAATTTTTAAAATTACCATGAAGAGATTTCTACCTTTTGGGCCTGCTGCAAAATTTTTTTTGCTGCTGGTATTGGTTATTGGGTGGCATCAGTCTAACGCACAAGATGCCCGCATCGACTTCAGGAGTGAAAAAAGCACAGTCGAAGTAAAAGCCAACAATTTTCAAAGCACCAGAATTAATTTTCAATTTCAGGGTGTACGTGCCATTGACGTAAAAACGCAACAAGGCACTTTCTCCGAATTGATGCTCGACAGGGGCTACTCCATTGGAGAATTAGGCACCCCAAAACTCCCCGCTGACAAGCATCTTCTCGACATCCCCTTCGGAGCAGATGTTGAGGTAGAGGTCATCAAATACACTGCGACCGAATACCGTCTGGCAGATTTTGGGATCCACAACCCACTGATGCCGGTTCAGCCCTCCATTCGCAAAGATCAGGATGCAAGCCAGATTCCGTTTGAGTTCAAGGCTGAAGCCTTCACAAAGAACCAGTTTACCGAGAATCCCATTGCACATGTAGAAATCCTTGGCGTTATGCGTGGCGTTCGTATTGCACGCCTCACTATTGCTCCCGTGAGCTACAACCCCGTTGATGGGACCATCAGGGTTTTCAACGACATTGAAGTAGAAGTGAAATACCCAGGTGCCGATATGGCCCTGACCAATCACATTAAATCAGCCACTTTCTCCCCTTATTTCGATGTTGTTTACAACAGCTTGCTTAATGCCCGGGGCAACAAGGATGCTTTCGACGACCACCCCGACCTCACCAAAAACCCGGTGAAAATGGTTGTGGTTGCCAACCGTATGTTTGAAGAAACCCTTCAACCTTACCTGGAATGGAAAACCCAACAGGGCTTTTTCCTGACTGTGGCCTATACCGATGAGATCGGCACCAACGCCACCGCCATCAAGAATTTTATTCACGACCAGTACAATGCCGCCACCCCTGATGACCCTGCTCCCACTTTCGTGGTGCTCGTAGGAGACAGGGCAAGGTTACCCGAATCTGCAATGGGTAGCTCTTCGGCCAAAGTGACCGATCTGTATTATGCTTCTGTAGATGGGGACTATTTTCCCGAAATGTATTATGGCCGCCTCTCGGCAGGAACCGTTCAACAGCTCCAAAACCAGCTCGATAAGATCCTCTATTACGAACAATATGAGTTTGAAGACCCCACTTATCTCAATGATGTGACCCTGATTGCTGGGGCCGATGGAACCTGGAATCCCCGCGTTGGACAGCCAACCATCCATTATGGTACCCAAAACTATTTCAATGCCGCTCATGGCTTTGATAATGTCAATACTTACCTGACCAATTACACAGGATGTTATGACAACGACAGGATTTCAGTTAGTATGATCAACTACACTGCACACTGCAACGAGACTTCCTGGGGCACGCCCGCACTGTCCGTTTCGGGGGTATACAACTTTACCAATACCGGTAAATATCCCCTGGCCGTTGGAAATTGCTGCCTTAGCAGCAACTTTGGTTATGGTTCTGAAAGTATCGGTGAAGCTTGGGTCAGGGCTCAAAACAAGGGTGGTGTGGCCTATGTAGGCTCTGCTCCAAGTACTTACTGGTTTGAAGACTTCTACTGGTCAGTTGGAGCCTTCCCTATCCAGGGAACCAACAATGGCTACATCCCTACTGCCACCGAAACATCCCTCGGGGCCTATGATGCTCCTTTCGTGTCTGATTATGTAGCCGTAGGCGCCCTCCAGTTTGTAGGAAACCTGGCTGTGACTGAAGTCCATCTCCAGAGCTACCCCAGCCACTCCAGCCCGCTTTATTACTGGCAGGCATATCACACCTTTGGCGACCCCTCCACCTTCATCTATCTTACCGAGGGCGAAGACAACCAGGTATCTCATATGCCGATTGTGCCTATTGGACTTGACACTTATACCGTCAGCGCCCTGCCGGGTTCCTATGTGGCCCTCTCTATGGATGGCGTGCTCCATGGTGCTGCTTTTGTTGATGAATCGGGAGAAGTGGAAGTGCCCATCGAGCCTATCCTTGATGGCGGCGACGTACGCATCGTGGTAACCAAATACCAGCACATCCCCTACATCGTGGATGTCCCTGCTGCAGCCCTCGAAGGCCCCTTCATCGTGCTCGACAGCTATGTTGTCAATGACAGCGAAGGCAATGGCAACGCCTTGGCTGACTACGGCGAAAACCTAAGCCTCCACGTGACCCTCAAGAATGTAGGTGCAGACCCCGTCGAAGAAGTATCCGTTACCCTACTGGGCGAAGATCCTTACTTTACACTGGTTAACCCTGGTGAAACCATCACCTTCGATGGCATGCAGGCTGGCGAAGAAGGCAACACCTCCACCGTTGAAGACGCTTTCTCCATGATGATCGACCCCAATGTCCCCAACCAATATCAGGCTACCTTCCAGGTGAAGGTCGTCAATGGTGACGATGAATGGATCTCCAACCTGCGAATCAATGCCAACGCCCCTGAATATGCCATTAACCCCGCTTTTGAGGTGGATGACAGCGAAGGAGGCGATAACAACAACCGCCTGGATCCGGGCGAAACAGCAAACCTGGTGTTCAGCGTAACCAACAATGGCGATGCCACGGCTAATCTCCCAATCATCAACATCCAGGCCGACTCCCCATACCTTACCATTACCCAGAACGTCATTGAAATGGCACCCCTTGGCCCTGGTGAAACCGTTGCGGTTCCCTTTGAAGTGGCTGCCCACCCATCCGTTATTGACGGCACTTTCGTGAATCTGGATGTGGAAATTGAAGATGGCCATTGGTTTGGTATAGAACCCATCCTTGTCATTGGCCAGGTCCCCGAAGCTGAAATCGGAGAAGGAAACGCTCAGTCATCCCAGTATCCTTTCTACAACTATTACAAGGCCAATCGCACGCAGATGCTTTACAAGGCCAGTGAACTGGGCGCAGGCGAAAAGGTGATCACTGAACTGGGATTCAACATCATCCAGGTTGCTGACAATTACCGCGACCTCCCCAACTTCAAAATCCTTATCAAACCCACCGCCCTCAACACCTTACCTTCAGGTTCATTCCAGGATATGACCGATGCCACCGAAGTCTTCTCGGCAGCTACCTATTCCATGCCCGCATCTACCGGATGGAACACATGGGATATCCAGGACTATGCTTATGATGGCGAATCCAACCTGATCATTGAAGTGGTTTGGGGTCAGCTCGGCAACTGGACTTCAACCTATTACAAGGTTGCCTGCACTACCTATCCCGATAACATGGTAGCTTATGGGTACAGCGATTCACAGGTTGTTCCTTCCTACAGCGGCGTTACAGGTAACCGCCCCAACCTCTTCCTGGCATTTGCCGCTGAGCAAACAGAAGAAGCAAAGGAAGTTACCTTTATTGCCAAAGCCGATGAGTTGTTCCTGGAAGATGTAAGCGTGAAAATCGGAACCCTGGTTAACAATACCAATGCCGAAGGATCCACCAGCTTCACCCTTATGCCAGGCACTTATGACTATATCGCAACTTCAGGCATCATGGATCCCATTACCGGAACCCTTGAGGTAGCCGATGAAGACCTGGAAATCGTTCTGAATTTCGTTCCGCTCTTCAGCGTTAACTTCAATATTGATGATACCTGGGGCAACCAGGTCAATGACGCCGTGATCATGGTGGAAGACGAAACCCATAACCCTGGCGTTTACGACATCGTTGGCCTGCCTGTAGGAACCTACAGCTATACCATCAAGCGCGAAAGCTACTTTGATTTTACGGGTTCTTTCGAAATCATTGATGCCAACCTTGAGATTGACGTCACCATGACTCCTGATGGAACCTCCATCACCGAACTCACTGAAGGCCTAACCTTAGAGGTTTATCCCAACCCCACACACGGACCCCTTAACCTCCGTGTGAACACCGGTGGTGAAAGCGCACTGATAAGCCTGACCAATTATCAGGGTCAAACCCTAAGCCAGGAAACACTGAGCCCGCGCTTCGGTGAAACTGAACTCAGCTTCAACCTCCGCGGTTACGCCAACGGCATTTACTACATTAAAGTGGTCGCAGGCGATCATACACAAATTCGAAAAATTATCCTTCAGTAATTTTTAACTTTTCTAGCAACGGGCTTAAAAGCCCGTTGCTTTTATTACTTAACCAAGAAACCATTACAATGAAGAAAAACGTTTTTACTTTTTGTCTTGTCCTGTTTGGGATAATCGGTACTCTGACTGCCCAATCATCGTGGGTAGGCATCACTCAGGCCCGTCCGCAACCTGCTGATATCCATATGATAAACAGCAACATTCAAAGTACACAAATCCAGTTCAGTGTCGATGGATTTTTCTCCACCGACATCCGTACCCCCCAAGGCATCCAGCAACTCATTACCCTGGATAACGGTGTACAGATTACGGAAAAGGGAGCGCCTGATCTGGCAAAACTTTTCACCTCCATCATTATTCCCGACACCGAGGAGATGGAAGTACGCATCGTAAGCAGCCAGTACCAGGACTTTGAAAACATTGAAGTGCTCCCCTCTAAGGGACATTTTACCCGTGACATCAACCCCGATGATGTTCCTTTCATTTATGGCGATGCCTACCAGAAAAACGAATTCTGGCCGGGATCCCTCGCCCAGCTCGAAGATCCCTTCATTCTAAGGGATTTCCGCGGGCAAACCGTGACTATTTTCCCCTTCCAGTATAACCCCGTTACCAAAACCCTCAGGGTCTATACCGACATTGTCGTGGAAGTAACCAGTACAGGAAAAACCGGCGAAAATATCCTGGCACGCACCAGGGATATGTCTAGACTGGAAAGCGAATTCCGCCAGATCTACAACCGTATGTTCCTCAACATGGAATATTATGAAACCGGCAAATACATCATCGATGAAGAAGGCAGCATGCTCATCATCGTGTTTGATGACTTTGCTGAAGCCATGCAACCTTTTGTTGACTGGAAGCGAACCATCGGCCGCAAAACCGAAATGGTCCTCAAGTCAGAGGTAGGCTCAACCGCTGCAGCAATCAAATCCTATGTACTGAATTACTACCAGGAAAATGAGGACTTCACCTATCTGCTGATCGTTGGCGATGCCCCGCAGATACCTGCCAACGCTACTTCCAACGGTGCCTCTGATAATGCTTATGGTTTTCTTGTTGGAACCGATTCCTACAGCGAGGTCTTTGTAGGCCGTTTCTCGGCTGAAAACGTTGCCCATGTTGAAACCCAGGTTCAGCGAATGATTTATTACGAAAGGGATATCAGCGAAGCCGATACCTGGCTCAGCACCGGTATGGGCGTTGCCCGCAATGAAGGTGTTGGCCAGGGTCACCTCGGAGAAGGTGACTATGTCCACATGAACTTCATCCGCGACACCCTCCTCAACTTTACCTATGATGTAGTGTACCAAGAATATGACGGCAATGTCCCCGGAATGACAAACACCACCGCTGCCCAGATCTCGGCAGGCATCAACAACGGGGTATCCATCATCAACTATATCAACCACGGTTCCGTAACTGGCTGGAGTGTTGCCAACTACAACATTACCCACGTCAACCAGCTCACAAATGTCAACAAGCTGCCCTTTATCTGGTCAGTAGCCTGTGTTAACGGGTCCTTTGTAAACAATTTCTGTTTCGCAGAAGCCTGGTTGCGCGCCACTCACAATGGTGAACCCACCGGATCCATTGGAACCATGATGTCGACAATCAACCAGGCCTGGACACCTCCTATGACAGGACAGGATGAAATGGTTACCATCATGGCCGAAAAACGCGACCACATCAAGCGCACCTTTGGTGGCCTCTCCATCAACGGCAGCATGATAATGATCGGTGCACACGGAAGCCTCGGCATCGAAACCCACGACACCTGGAACCTCTTTGGCGACCCCAGCCTCCTGGTTCGTACCGCAGTGCCTGAACCCATTGCCGCATCCTACAACCCCGTGATTCTAATCGGAATGTCGGAGTTCGAAATTACCGTTGAAAATGCCGAGGGGGCTACCGTGGCCCTCTCACGTTTCAACGAAGTCGATGAACAAATAGAGATTATCGCCACGACCACCGTTGAAGATGGCACCGCAACCATAAACTTCAGCGAGCCTCTTACCGAGCCCGGAACCGTTACCCTGGCAATAACTGCTTTCAATAAAGTTACTCTCATCGATGATGAGATCCAAGTGATTCCTCCCGATGGCCCTTATGTGATTTTCAACCAATTGGTCATCGAAGATGAAAGCTGGAATGGCAACAGCCAGGCCGACTATGGCGAGACCCTGAACCTGAATGTCTCCCTGAAAAACGTTGGGATTGACCCCGCTCAGGAAGTCCACGCCACTATTACCACCGAAAGCCCTTATGTGACCATTATCCAGAATGAACAGGCTTATGGCCTGATCGAAGAAAGCGGACAGGTCATGATGGAAGGCGCTTTCACCATTGAGGTGGCCGAGCTTATCCCCAACAACCATTCTGTGTTATTTACCCTGAATGCAGTGGATGCTGAAGAAAATGAATGGTCATCCAATTTCGTCATGCGCATTTTCTCGCCCATGTTTGCCATTAGTCCCCTGGTCATTGACGATGTTGAAGGCGATGGCAACAACCGTCTCGATCCCGGTGAAACTGCCGACCTTGTGATTCGCTATACAAACAACGGCGGCGCCCCTGCACGGGCTCCCATCACCACTTTCGAAGCCGAAAATCCCTACTTCACGGTTTACGATTATGAACCAGAGCTTCCCGTCATCGCTGCCGGCGAATACCTCGAAGTACCCTACACCGTTTCTGCCCACCAAGCCATTATTGATGGTACTATGATTCCTGTCTCGTTCTCCATTGAAGACGGTCACTTATTTGAGTCACAACAGGACCTCATCGTTGGGCAGGTTCCCGAAACCACCCTGGGCGATGGGAATGGTACTTCTGCGCAGTACCCCTTCTATAACTACTATAAAGCCAATCGCAGCCAAATGATCTACCTGGCCAGCGAACTGGGTGAAGGCGAAAAGACAATCCTTGAACTGGGCTTCAACATCGTACAGGCGGCTTCCCAGTACAACAACCTGCCCAACTTCAATATCCGCATCAAGCACATTGAGCAAGCTGCCTTCACCTCAAGCGCTTATGTTGACATGAGCGATGCATCAGTAGTATTCACTGCACAAACCTACCAGATGCCCACGGTAACAGGTTGGCACACCTGGGAAATTGAGCCCTTTGAATACGACGGCACCAGCAACCTGGTGGTTGAAATCACCTGGGGCATCTTATCAAACTGGACCTCCACCTATTACAAGGTAGCCACTACAAACCAGTCAGCCAATATGGTGGCATATGGATACAGTGATTCCAATGCCTTGCCCTCAATTAGCGGAACCACAGCCAACAGGCCCAACCTTTGGCTTGCCTTTGCTGCCGAAGATCCCGCCGGCGAACAAGTCGTTACTTTCCAGGTGAACAATCAGCTCGGTGAAATCCTCGAAGGTGCTGAAATTAAGATCGGAAGTTTTGGTCAGGTAACCAACGAAGAAGGCGAAACAGAATTTTCCCTCATGACCAGCCCTGAGATCTACTGGTATACCGCTTCGGCAGAAAACCACAGGCCCATCACCGACCAGCAATTCAACGTAGAAGAAGAAGCCCTGACAATAGAAGTTACCCTCGACAGGGTCTTTAAGATGAACTTCTCGGTCATTGATGAGTGGGATAATGTCCTTACTGATGCCATCATCCATCTTGATGATGAAGCCTATGAGGCCGGCAAATACAACTTTGACGACCTCCTGCCGGGGGTTTACAATATCGTGGTTGAACACGAATTCTATCACTCCTATGAAGGCAGCGTTGAAATCGTTGATGCCGACCAGGATGTTGAGATCATCCTGAATGCTGATGGTACTGATGTGGAAGAAACCCTCGCCGCGCAAATCGAGGTGTACCCCAACCCTGCCCGCAACCAATTCAGGCTTGACCTGCCCGCAGGACAAACGGCCGATGTATACCTGGTGAATGTGATTGGTCAAATCATCGACACCTACAACGACCTGAGCGGAAGCAACACCCTGGGTGTTCGTCACCTGAAAACCGGAAATTATTTTGTTCGCATTGTTATGGCTGATGAGATCATTGTCAAAAAACTCAGCGTATTACAATAATACTGGTAATTCAAAAACATGAAGGCCGCTTCCCCCTTGGAAGCGGTCTTTTTTTATAAATAATTTTTCTTTTTTGGAAATTTTTTCTATTTTGCAGAAAAAAGAGGAAAAGTAATGAAACAATCTGGTATTTTTCTGCTGGTATTCCTGTTTGGAATCTCCTCCATGTCTTTTGGCCAGAGGTCGCAAAACATCCGTACCTCCAGTTCGCGCGTGCAGGTAGAAGAACTGGCCGATTCAAGCCTGGTCTTTCTTTACGGGGAGATGAAACCCGGGGTCATTACCTATAACGACGGCAGCACTTCTGAAGTCCTGCTCAATTACAGCATCCTGCTCGACCGCTTTGAATTTCAGTCGCATCGTGAAAGCGGTCACCTCAACTTCCGTGGGCTCAGTAAACTGGACGTGGAAGGCACTTCCTTCATTTACCATCATCAAGAAGGATTCCTTGAAGTCGTGGAACAGGGCAAATATCCCCTGTACCTGAAACGCCTCATCAGGGTTTCTAGCATGCCCGTACGCAGGGGAGCCTACGGCGGTACCGATCACACCTCGGCCATCGACATAGCATCTAACATTACCACCGAAAGTTCAGGCGACTTTGACCGTCAGATCTTTCTCGACAATCCTTCTGGCCAGGAAATGGACATCACCCTTCGCTACAACGAATATTTCGTGATTGGGAAAGGAGAAAGCCTGGTGAAAATCAGCAACCAGCGACAACTTCTGCGCGATTTCCCCGAATTCCGCAATGAGTTGCGCAATTTTGTCCGTAATGAAAAAACCAACTTCACCAAGCCTGAGGACTTGATTAAGCTCGTCGAATACCTGGGCACCCTCTAAGGCAGATCATCCCCCCCACTTTTTGCACAGAGTTCTTTCGTCTTCTCCTTAAATTTTTATAATTTGCAGGCTAATATACCCTTGCCATGAAACCTGCCTGTTTCGCCTTGCTGAGTCTTTGGCTTTTGACCCCTCAGGCTTCCCTGGCTCAACGGTTCCAAACAATCAGCATAGCAGAAGAAAAAGTCCTCTTAGAGGAAGTGGCTGATTCCTCGCTAATTTTCTTGTTTGAAGGGATGGAACAAGCCGTTATCACCCTCGACAATGGAACCCCCTACACGGCAAGCATTAATTACAACATTCTGGGCGATGCGATGCAAACCCAAACTCGCCGTGGCATCCAAACCATCGACCCACATCAGGTTAACCGGGTGGAGCTTGCCGGTTCAGTATTTATCCATCACTGGGAAGAAGGCTACCTGGAAGTGCTATCCGAAAAAAGATTCCCGCTGTTCCTGAAGCGAACCATCCAGATTTCAGCTGTGCCTGTGGTACGCGGAGCTTATGGAACCAAAGACCACACCTCTTCCATCGACCAGGCCTGCTACATCACAACAGGGCCCAGTGGAGAATTTTACCTTACCAACAGTACAGGTAAGGAAATGGATATTACCCTGCGCTACAACGAATATTTCCTGATCGGAAAAGATGAACGCCTGCTTAAAATTAGCAACCAGCGCCAATTGCTGCGCGATTTCCCTGAATACCGAAACCAAATACGCGACTTTCTGCGAAAGAAAAATTTCAACTTCCAGGATTCTGACGATCTGAAAAAACTGCTTACTTTCCTGGAAGAACTGCCTTAAAAATTCCCCGTTTTAGATACCCCCTGTTTAACCTTTATTTAATTAATTCTTCATTAATTTTCACCAGGTCTTTTATTGGACCTTCCACCCTCCAGGGTCCTACCACGGTCGTGTGCCCCCGAAGCCGATTCAAGGAGGGTACGAGGGTTATACGAGGATGGTACGAGCATGGTATAACAGGAGTGAGCTTTTTTTGTTTAAAAAAGATTTTTTTAAAGACAAATAAACTTTTTTCCACTTTTTGAGAAATCCAGCAAACCAAGGCATTAAATCACACTGAATGATTTATTTAACCCTGCCGAAGCAGAAAGGGGAAGGTCCCTGGGGCTTATTTCCTGATTTCAGCGCCTAGTTCTTTTTCAAAGTTCCAGGCAAGTTTCTGCATGATCTTGTCAATTTCCTTGTCGGTAAGGGTTTTTCGCTCATCGAGCAGGGTGAAGCTCAGGGCGTACGATTTTTTGTTGTGGCCCAGGCGTTCGTCCTGGTACACATCGAAGAGGCGCACGGCTTTCAAGAGTTTTCGTTCGGTGTGGAATGCCAGTTTCTCAAGCTGGGCAAATTTTACCGAGTGGTCGAGTAGCATGGCCAAGTCGCGACGTACTTCAGGGAAGCGGGGAATTTCGGCATAAAGCAGCTGTTGGCGATCGGCATATTTCATCAGGGGTTCCCACTCGATGATGGCATAATACACCTCCTGTTTGATGTCGAAATCCTTGACAAGGTTTTTTGCGACCTTACCTAATGCGGCAACTTCCCGGTTGTTCAAGGTAAATACAAGGCCATACTCAAATACGGGGCTGAGGCCTTCATCGGTGGTTTGCAGCGCGGCTTCGGCGGCTCCCATCCTGGAGAGGATGGCGAGAACTGCCGCTTTGAGATCGAAAAAGTCGACAACGCTTTCCTTCATGCGCCAGGTCTCTGGTTGGCGGTTTCCGCTTACGAAAATGCTGAGCTGCATCTTTTCGCGGAAAGGCGCCAGGACATTGTTGCCAGCATCCTTTTCATGATCTCTCCAATAAACATTGCCAAGCTCATACACTTTTATGTCGGTAAGCTTTCGGTTCTGGTTGTAGGCAATGGTTTCGAGCCCACCGAACAACAGGCTCTGGCGCATCACGTTCAGGTCCTGGCTCAGGGGGTTAAGAATCTGCACCGAGTTTCTGGCATCAAAGCCGGGGTTTTCGAAATAAGTACCCCTGGTAAGTGAGTTGTTCATGATCTCGTTGAAACCGCGTGCCGAGAGCATATCGGAGATTGTATTCTGAAGCTTTTCCTTATCGGGGCGGGGGGTGAGCACCATGGAGGAAAACAGGCGTTCGGGGAGGTCGATGCGGTTGTAACCGTAAATGCGCAGCAATTCTTCAATCACATCTGCCTCGCGAGTCACATCAACCCTGTAAGTGGGTATGGACAGGCGAAGCAACGCGCCCAGGTCTTCAATTACCTTGATGTCGAGGCTTTCAAGGATGTTTATAAGTTCTTCACGGGGGATGTTCTTTCCAATCAGAACGGCGGCCCGCTCCAGGTTGAGATCAACCACGGCAGGCTCTATCTTGCCGGGATAAACATCCACAATCTCCGAGCTTATCTGTCCACCAGCCACTTCTTTGATCAATAGGGCAGCCCGCTTGAGGGCAGGAATTGTGATGGCAGGGTCGGCGCCGCGTTCAAAACGGAAGGAGGCATCGGTTTTGAGGCCATGGGCCTTGGAGGTCTTGCGAATGGATACGGGGTTGAAATAAGCGCTTTCGAGAAAGACGGCCGTAGTTTCGCGCGTCACCCCCGAGTCGACCCCGCCCATGACTCCGCCGATACACATCGGGGTTGTGGAGCTGCATATCATTAGGTCGTCACCCGTAAGCTTGCGTTCCTCGTGGTCAAGAGTAATGAACAGGCTTCCTTTTTCAGGTTTCCTGACCACCACTTTCTGTCCGTCAATCCTGGCTGCATCGAAGGCGTGCAGGGGGTGGCCCATTTCGTGCAAAACGAAATTGGTGACATCCACCACGTTGTTGATGGGCTTTTGCCCAATGGATAAAAGCCGTTCCTTAAGCCAGGCGGGGGAATCCCCTACCCTGACGCCCGAAATGGTGAGGGCGCTGTAACGGGGGCAGGCTTCAGGATCTTCAATGATGACAGGGATAGGAAGGGCATTGTTATCTACCTTAAAATGGTCGGTGATTGGTTTTTTGAGGCTCAGGGTGCCTTTGCCCTCGCGATGGTTGATAACGGCCACCACATCACGGGCCACGCCCAGGTGGCTAGCTGCATCGATGCGATTGGGGGTGAGCCCAATCTCGAAGATATAATCGGTTTTGATGTCCAGGTATTGAGCAGCGGGTATCCCAATGGGGGCCTCGGCAGGCAATACGATGATGCCTTCGTGGTCATCGCCCAGGCCCAGTTCGTCTTCGGCACAGATCATCCCCTCGGAGAATTCCCCACGTATCTTGACTTTTTTCAGTTCCAGCTCGCCCTTGGGGGTGTGGAGGGTTGTGCCCACCACGGCCACAAACACTTTCTGGCCTGCAGCTACATTGGGCGCCCCGCAAACGATGGGTAACAGCGAGCCCGATCCAATGTCAACGGTGGTTACCGACAGGCGATCGGCATCGGGGTGAGGATGGCAGGTTTTTACCTCGCCCACGAAAACACCCTGAAGGCCTCCCTTCACAGTTTCGAATTTTTCAATGGATTCCACCTCCAGCCCGCAGTCTGTGAGGATCACACCCAAGGCCTCAGGGCTCTCCCTGAATTCGGCATATGTCTTGAGCCAGTTGTAAGAAATCTTCATCCCGTATCAAATGTATTTAGTGCTTCAAAAAAACCGGGATCCGCAGGTCACCAGGAATGGAGATTTTGCCGGATCCGCTGGCTTGGTATTAAGCCTAAATGCAAAAGTAATCATTTTGCAAAAAGGAATGGGAGGAGTTATTGGCCAACCAAAACAAAAAAACCGGCCGAAGCCGGCTTTTTTTTATGGAATGGGCAGATTATTTCAATTCGAACAACTGGGTTCCCAGTTCGCTGTTTTCGCTATAAACAGTAACCCTGTAAATGCCTTTATTGATAGGATCACGGGGCACAAAGTTCATGCAGGCCACCATTTGCTGATTTTGGTAATCGAAGGTTTTAGAAATGGAGTAGGGCACTTGGCTTTCTATCAACTGGAAAGTCTCGGGATGTCCATTGGAAAGCAAGTTCCCATCAGGGTCAGTGATTCTGACATAGAAGTTGCGCGGGCCTGGTCTGGAAAGGATGTTCTCGAGGATTGTGAAACAAACCTGTATCTTCTCCACCCGCCTGGCCCGATCCGTCTCGCGCTCACCGGCACGTGCAGGTCGCGTGGTAATCACCTCAACATTCATGATTTTCAACGCACTGGCATTGTCTATAAGGTCTTCCAGGCTTTTGTTCTTCAGCTCAATTTCAACAACCTGCTCTTCGGAAAAAGCCAGGGTGTTTTTCATTTTTTCGTTTTCACTGGAGAGCTGGTTTTTTTCTTCTGTGAGGAGTTGCGCCTTTTCCTGAAACTCAGCCAGTTGGGTCTCCAGTTGTTCCACGTGGGCTTTCACTTCATCAACAGTCTGACTGCCTGCAAGCTGAAGGATTTGACCCTTGAGGCGGTTGATTTCGATCCGTTGCTGGTTGGCCAGGTTTTCGAGTTCGGCGTGCTCGCGGCTAAGGCTTTGGAAATCGGCATCGAGCTGATTAAGCTTTACCACCAGGCTATCGGCACGGGCTTGGCATTCGTTACGCTCCACAGCGGTAGCCACTGCCAGTTCGCGCGCCTCAAAATACTGACGCAGCACCAATGCAACGGCAATGGCCAGAATGAGGGCAATGACCGAAAGGAAGACAATGGGTGCTATGTTTGCAGAACTGGAAGAACGAGAAAACCCTTTTCGCTGGGAAGTGTCAGATAGTCTCTGTTTACCCATATAGATTTTGTTTTGGTTACTCAAAAGTAAGGAATTGAGTGAACCAAACCACAAAAAAGGCAGAAAAAAAAGCAAAAAAGCGTCTGAGCTCTATCTCAGGTTAAGGGCAGCTTCACCCAGGCGGAACTCATCGGTGAACAAGGAGATGAGATACAGGCCGGGTTCAAATTCTTCTATCCGTTGCCAATAAAGGCAAGCTTCGGTAACCTGGTTTCGGTAGTCGACCACGGTAGAGGATGAATACTGCAGGGTGTCGCCCTCTATCACGAAGGAATAGGCTGCGTCGTCGCTAACGCGCATAATCGAGCCGTCGGGTTTTGCAATACGCAGGTAGACATTATGGTTGCCAGTACGGGCAACGGGATTGTCGGGAAGGGTAAAACAAACCTTGATCTGCTCGGCCCTGTTGGCCCTGTCGGTCACTTCCTCACGGCCGCGGGTCCGCATGCGGATGGCCTCAGCTCTGATTTGGTAAGCACGAAGGGCTGAAGCCACTTCAACCTTTGAAGAAAGCTCTTCTTTATCCTGTTCCAGTTCGGTGGTGCGGACGGTAGCCCTTTGAATCTCCTGCTGAAAGGCAATGTTCTCATCTTTCAGCACCTGGTTTATGGTCACCAGGCTGTCAATATCGCGGACATAGTTCTTAGTGACCTCCTGCAGCAGGTTGAGCTGACGGCGGATGCGGTAATAATCAGCCTGGGAAGCAATCAGTTTCTGGATCTCGTCAGCATTGGCCATGATGATGCTGTCCTTATCCACAAGGATGCTGTCATATTCCATCTTTGTGGCGTTGTAATTGGCCATCAGCGAATCGAGTTCATGCTGAAGCTCCGTATTGACCAGGGTAGCAGCTTCCTTTTCGACCTTGAAGGACTGCCTGCTTGTAAAAAGCATCACGGCAAGCACGCCAATGATCAGCAAAAGAACAATAATTGTCCCTTTGTAGATCTTCTCATTTCTTTTGTCCGAACCAGTTTGGCTTCTATTTTCCATGTCAGCGTGTTTTAAGGGTTTTTCGTTCTTGGGTTAAATAGTTATGGTTGATGTTTTTTGATTTTAAAACGCCACAAGCGGCTTCCCCATTGCGGGCGTTGATCACTTTGGCAGGCAATTGATTCATTTTAATTTTTGTTGAAAAAAACACAAACTTAATTGAACCAAATTGACCACTGGACAAAACAGCGACCCGGTTTTTTTTCTTAACTGAGTCTTTTGTTTATGCAAATTTAATTAATTTTAAAGAACAATAGGGCTACAACGATGAAAGCGGAGGTATTCCTGAGGAATTTTTTCTCTTTGTTTTTTCCGCGGGTTTGTCCTGCCTGCAGCATAAACCTTGTTGCAGAAGGAAGTTGTTTATGCGCTGCCTGCCAGGCACGCCTGCCCTTTGCTCACCTTGCCGAAGAACCCGAGAACCCGATGACTCAATTGTTCTGGGGGCGGGTGCCCATCGAAACGGGGGCTCCCCTGTTTTTTTTCCGTAAGGGAGAAAAAGTTCAGCATCTGATCCATGCCTTCAAATACAAGGGTTACCGCGAGGTGGGGCCTTATCTGGGTCGGATTCACGGGCACGATCTGAAGCGCTCAGCCCTCTACCAGGGGCTGGATATGGTAGTGCCTGTTCCATTGCATCCCAAAAAGGAGCGTAAGAGGGGATACAACCAAAGCGTGCTTTTTGGGCAAGGCCTTGCCGAAAGCCTGGGGGTTCCACTGGTGGAAAACCAGTTGCTGCGCATTGTCCCAACAGCTTCCCAAACCCGAAAAACGCGCTTCAGACGATGGGAGAATGTGGCAGCTGTATTTCACATTCCCGACCTCAGCGTTTTTGATGAGAAAAACATCTTGCTGGTGGATGACGTGATTACCACCGGTGCCACGCTAGAAGCCTGCTGCCATAAGCTATTGGAGGCAAAAAAAGTAAAGATATGGCTGGCCACCATCGCCCTGGCTCAATAAGGAGGAAAGCAAGAAAATAGAATCTTTTTACGTTTGAAGCCCTTTGGTTTTTGCTGGAAATCACTGGCAGGGACTGTTTGTTATTTCGCGGCCAGCACGGCAGCCTTCCTGAGCCGCTGAATATGGCCTTCCAGATCGATGACGTCCATTTGGATCATGTAAATGCCAATGGGCGCCTTGAGGAAAGCATCGGTAGTGCCGTCCCAGTTGAATACGCCTTCTGCCGCAAGCAGTTCTGCATGAACAAGCCTGCGGACAAGGCGGCCGCGGCTGTCGAAAATCTGAAGGCTGGCTACATAACCGGGCTTTTCAAAACGGTAGTGGATGCACAGCAGATCCTGATATCCGTCATTATCCGGTGAAAAGACCTCTGAGCCCAGCACCAGCTCCCCTTCTTCAAAACTCAGGGCAGCATGGTATTGAGAGTTCTGATAGCCAGGGGTTCCAAAACCAACACTTTGGGCCGCAGAATGCCAGTTTGTACGATCGCAGGCAGGCATATTATAGTTTACCCGTTCGAGCGCAACGCCTTTATTGCTGGTCAGCAGGGCAAAATGCATATCTTCATCGAATGCAAACACTTCTACCTCTTCCAGGCTTTTGCCTGCCAGGGCAATAACACCCCCTGAAGTGGTCATTGAAGGCAGGGCATCAACACCCAGGAAGGCATTGGGGTTGTTGGTCATAAAGGACGTCTTTACCGCATCAGGGTTAGTGGTAAGCACTGCAAAATCCCCCGGAAAGAACAGGCAGCTTTCGGGGCTGATCTCATGAACCTGAGTCAGGAAACCCAGGGTAGTGTCCTTGGAAGCCAGGCAAAGGTCCTGCAGGTCAAGGACCTTGCCGGATCGATTATAGATTTCGATGTAACGGCTGCCCCCTTCAGGAGGGTTAAACAGCACCTCATTGATTGCCACATCGAAGGGCTGTGCTTCAAGGGGGACGGCAACCCTGGCCGTTCTGCCTTCGAGGGGGTTGCCAGCACAATCGGTAAGAAAGGACGGCAGGGTAAACTCGTAAATTTCGCCAGGGCTCATAGGGGTTTCAAGGACCAGCAGGGTGGAAGAAAAATCCGGTCTTTGCGGAAGCACTGCCAGAATATTACCTAGCCCGAAGTCGCCAGCCTGGGGCAGGGACAAAAGGCTGCCCTCATCGAGGGACTCACTGAAAACCAGTTTGACAGTATCTTCAGCCAGGAATCCAGTCCTAAGCAATGCAGGGGGAGTGGTGTCGGGGTTAAACGCCAGGACTGAATTGGACGTCCCGGGCGTTCCTCCTGAAGGATGGCTGGAAGCGGTCCAGTTGTTTGCACCCTCACAATAGTTCAGCATGTCAATCTTTTCAAGGGACCATCCTCCCTGGCTTTTTGCGGGCTGTCCATACCAGCCATCGCTGTAATTGACGAATGCCACCAAGCGTTCTTCGTGATCGAACAACAACAGGCTGTTGCCCGCATTGGTCAAGGCATTGGAAGGCAAACCAGGCACAGCAACTACTGCACCATAGTCTTGGAGAGCTGAAACTGCATCTTCACAGGCCAGCAGCAGATATCCACCAGCCCCGATAAAGGATTGAGGCAGAACCCGGTTACTGCTGCCATGCTGCAGGACCCAGCCTTCCAGTGAGATGGAGAAATTGGTATTATTGAACAGTTCAATGTATTCATGGGCAGGCAAACCTAGTTGTGGAGTGGGATCAACCATAAGCTCATTGAAAACCACATCGAAACGTTGCGACACATACAAAACAAAAGGCAGGACACAGGCTTGCATGGCATTACCGAAGAGATCCTCAACATGCTGAATTTGCAGGGTATATTGCAGGTTCTCCTGGAAGGTTTGCGCAAAGAGCAGGCTTACCATTTGGGGTTGCATCGGATCAAGGCAAGCAATCATTGGGGACCCTGCACCCTGATCTACGGAATAGTTTGTGGTTTGCTCAGCGGTATTCTGATCGACTGCTTCGCTGAAATGAATCAAAAGCTGATTGGCAGAGACGACCTCAAGGCGGATTACGGAAGGGGGCTCCAGGTCGGGGACTCGTTCCTGAACGATGAAATCATCAAAATAAAAGCGGTTGCAATTTGAAATGGTATAGTTGCAAACCAGGCCAAACCATCCGGAAACCGAATACGTTGCATCAAGCACAGAACCCTGGGGCACGAAAAGCTGGCCTCCCCCTGCATCTGCCATAACCTCCCAAAAGCCTTGGCTGTTGCGGGTGACCCGAATGCGGATCAGGTTATTGCTTGCGCTGGCCAGGTTCTGAAATCCAGCAAGGAGTTCGACAGCCTCTTCCCCATCCTGGCGAAACAGGAAGAGGCGTTTGTTTTCACCCCCGTTTTTTCCTATCTGCAGGTAATATCCGTTCAGAGGCCCTTTCAGGTTGGGGGTATCGCTGAGTAAGTAAATTTTTGGGTGGTTGTTGTCGGTGGGAGAAAAAGCGAGCCTCACCCAGAACTCCCATTGAGCCTCAAGGGCTAAGGTACAGGAAGTGGCAAGGCTTGCCTGCCCGGCCTCCTGATCGCTGAGGCGCAGTACCCCTTCCTGCACGGAGAACTTCTGAATGTCGCCCACCCACTCGGGGTTCGAGGTACAGTTACCGTCACTGAAGTCGTCCGTGAACTGTGCCTTTCCGACCACAGGAAGGATTAAGATCAGCAAGAAGATTTCCCGCCTGATCATCATTTATCTTTTTTCTGGGCTATAAATATAGTAATTTTGCAGGAATTTACCATCAGGCAAAGCACAAAAAGCGAATCCTAAAACACTGAGTATTATGAAGATTGCACTGGTTGGAGCCACCGGGCTTGTCGGCACTGTCATGATGAAAGTGCTGGAAGAAATGAATTTCCCCTGTACAGAGTTTATCCCTGCTGCATCAGAGCGGTCGGTTGGCAAAACAGTAAACTTCAGGGGCAAGCCGCATATCATTGTCAGCCTCCAGGAAGCTGTGGATGCAAAGCCTGCCCTGGCCATTTTTTCAGCAGGGGGTTCTGTATCGAAACAATGGGCCGAAAAATTTGCCGGGCAAGGGACTTATGTGGTCGACAACTCTTCGGCCTGGCGAATGGACAAAAGCGTGCCTCTTGTGGTTCCTGAGGTCAACGCCCACACCCTGAAGAAGGACACAATGATCATTGCCAATCCCAACTGCAGCACCATTCAATTGGCGCTGGCCTTGGCGCCCTTGCACAAAGCCTACGGCATCAGGCGACTGGTGGTGTCCACATACCAGTCTGTTACAGGCACAGGGGTAAAAGCCGTAAGACAAATGGAAGATGAGCGCGCGGGACACGAGGGCGAGAAAGCCTACCCCCACCCCATTGACCTGAACTGTTTTCCCCATGGCGGGGACTTTGCCGACAATGGTTACACCAGTGAGGAGCTGAAGCTGCTCCACGAAACCCGTAAAATCCTGGAAGCCCCTGAGATGAAGGTGACCGCCACAGTGGTGCGCATCCCTGTGGTGGGAGGGCATTCGGAAGCTGTAAATATTGAATTTGAACGTGATTTCGAACTGAAGGAAGTGCGTCATTTGCTGGAAACCATGCCCGGAGTAGTGATACAGGATGATCCTGCACGTAACCTTTACCCCATGCCCCGCTTTGCACACAACAAGAATGAAGTGTTTGTGGGACGTCTGCGCAGGGATACCACCATTCCGTACGGACTGGACCTCTGGGTGGTGGCCGACAACCTGCGCAAGGGAGCCGCCACCAATGCCATCCAGATCGCTTGGAAACTAGTCGAAAAAAAGTTTATTGCCTGACTCAAGATTGCTCTCCCATGAGTATTTCCTGCAATGAGCTGGGGTTGACCTAATTTTCGTATTTTTGCAATCTGCAAAAAACACAGGTCACCCTGTTTCGCTGTAACACAAAACGCCTTTAATGACGCAACCACAAACGAAAGAATGGCTGGTACTGGTCAATCCCAATGCCGGCATTGGTAAGGGAAAAAAGGACTGGGGCAAGATCAGTCAACTATTGGATGAACAAGGATTTGTTTATCAAGCTGTCTTTACCGAAAGGAAACTCCATGCCATTGAACTGGTCATCGAAAACATTACCCTGGGGTACCGAAAAATCATTGTGGTAGGCGGTGACGGCACCATGAACGAGGTGGTCAACGGCGTATTCTCACAGCAGGTAGTACCTACCACGGCCATTACCCTTGGGATGATTTCTATAGGCACAGGCAACGACTGGGTGCGTACCTATAACATCCCGCTCGACTACTTGCAAGCCATCGAAATCATTAAAAGAGGGAATACCCTGGAGCAGGATGCAGGAATTGTGCAATATTCTAACGATAACGGACTGGAAAAACGCTATTTTGCAAACATGGCAGGATTGGGTTTTGATGGTCTGGTAGCCAAAAAAACAAATGCCGACAAAGAGAAGGGCAGCGTTTTGCCTATGCTTTTTCTGGTCAATTTGCTGAGCTCCATGTTCTCGTATAACTCATCCAACATCCGGGTTAACATTGACGGGCGCGAAATCAAGGCAAAGGTGTTCAGCATTGGCGTTGGCATCGGACAATACAACGGGGGTGGTATGATGCAGGCTCCTGACGCCCGGCCCAATGACGGCCTACTTGACCTGACCATCATTAAACACATTTCCGTATTATCCATCCTCGCAAATATCCGAAGGCTTTATGATGGAAAGATCCACAAGGTAAAACAGGTCGTTTTGCTCACGGGGAAAAACATCCGCATTGAATCTGATGTTATCATTCCACTGGAAGCGGATGGGGAATACCTGGGGCACTCGCCTTTTGAATTTAACATCATCCCAAAAAGCATCAAAATCATTATGAACCACTTGGGCGAAACTGCCCAAAAAAGCACTGAATCTGCATGACCAAAGGAGAAGATATTTTCAGAAAGATCATTTCGCACTGTAAGGAATACGGGTTTATTTTCCCTTCCAGTGAAATTTATGACGGGCTGAGCGCCGTTTACGATTACGGCCAGAACGGCGCCATCCTGAAAAATAACATCAAGGACTACTGGTGGCGTTCGATGGTGCAATATCAGGAAAACATTGTCGGCATCGACTCGGCCATTTTCATGCATCCCACGGTTTGGAAAGCCTCGGGGCATGTGGACGCATTCAACGATCCCCTTATCGACAACAAGGACTCGAAGAAGCGGTACCGTGCCGATGTCCTCATTGAAGATCACCTTGAAAAACTCAACGAGAAGATCGAAAAAGATGTGGTAAAAGCCGCCAAGCGCTTTGGTGACAGCTTTGATGAGGCAATGTTCCGAAAAACGAACCCCCGGGTTCTTGAAAACCAGGAAAAGATAGAAAACATCAACCGCCGTTTTGTTTCGGCTCTTGAAGAGAATCGCCTGGACGACGTCAAGGCCCTGATCGAGGAGCTAGGGATTGTTTGCCCCATTTCGGGATCGCGCAACTGGACAGATGTGCGTCAGTTCAACCTGATGTTCAGCACGCAAATGGGATCGCTAAGCGAGGATACCAACCAGATTTTCCTGCGCCCTGAAACCGCACAGGGAATTTTTGTAAACTACCTCAACGTCCAGAAAACGGGCCGCATGAAGCTGCCTTTCGGGATTGCCCAGATAGGAAAAGCTTTCCGAAACGAAATCGTAGCCCGACAGTTTATCTTCCGCATGCGGGAGTTTGAGCAAATGGAAATGCAGTTCTTTGTGAAACCGGGGCAAGAAATGGAATGGTATGATTACTGGAAGCAGGAACGCTTGCGCTGGCATTTGGCCTTGGGCATCCCTGCCGAAAAGTACCGTTTCCACGACCACGAGAAACTGGCCCATTACGCTAATGCAGCCGCGGATATCGAGTTTGAGTTTCCCTTCGGGTTCAAGGAACTGGAAGGCATTCACTCGCGTACCGACTTTGACCTGGGCGCCCATCAGCAATACAGCGGCAAGAAGCTGCAGTATTTTGACCCTGAAACCAATGAAAGCTATGTGCCCTATGTGGTGGAAACCTCCATTGGGCTCGACCGTACTTTCTTGGCCATCCTTTCGTTTGCCTATCGTGAAGAGAAACTGGAGGATGGCTCCGAGCGCGTGGTGCTGAGCATCCCGCCCGTATTGGCACCCATAAAGGTGGCGGTGCTTCCCCTGGTGAAAAAAGACGGCATGCCTGAAAAGGCACGCGAGGTCTTTGACAGGCTCAAGTACGATTATATGTGCCAGTATGATGAAAAGGATGCTATAGGCCGTCGCTACCGCAGGCAAGACGCCATTGGCACACCTTATTGCATCACAGTGGACCATCAGACCCTGGAAGACAATACGGTAACCATAAGAGAACGCGACAGCATGAAACAGGACCGCATCGCCATCGATGAAATTGCCCAAGTGGTGGCTCGCCGTATTGACATCAGACCCGTTTCCTGATTTTGCAAACAATATCCAACATTATTTGTTGGGTTTAATATACTTTTATACTCCGCAAACCGAGGTTACGGATTATGACCCTGAATGAAATAAAGGCGCCTGTAGAGGGGCAGATTAAAGCTTTTGAGACCCTGTTCAGGGATTCGATCAAAAGCAACATCCCCCTGCTCAACATCATTATGCGTTACATCGTGAAACGCAAGGGCAAGCAAATGCGGCCGCTGTTTGTATTTTTCTCTGCAGGGCTGTTTTCCGAAATCAACGACAGAACCCTCCGGGCCGCTACACTCATTGAAATGCTTCACACCGCAACCCTGATTCATGACGATGTGGTAGACGACAGCAACGAGCGCCGCGGGTTCTTTTCGCTCAATGCTCTCTGGAAAAACAAGATATCTGTTTTGGTAGGCGATTTCCTGCTCTCACGCGGATTAATCCTGGCACTCGAAAACGATGATTTTGACCTGCTCAAGATTGTGTCGCATTCAGTACGTGAAATGAGCGAAGGCGAGTTACTTCAGATTGAAAAGGCCCGCACCCTCGACATTGAAGAGTCGGTATATTTCGAGATCATCCGCAAAAAAACAGCTTCCCTGATCGCCTCATGCCTGGCCAGCGGTACTGCTGCCACGGGTGCCAGTGCCGACACCATAGAAAAGATGCGCCAGATCGGCGAGAAGATAGGCATCGCCTTCCAGATCAAAGACGACATCCTCGATTTTGACCTCAGTGCAGATAAGGGAAAACCTTCGGGCGTGGATATCAAGGAACGGAAAATGACCCTCCCGTTGATTTTTATCCTGAATAAATCAAGCTATTTCCAAAAGCGGAAGATCATCAACATTGTTAAGAATCACAACACCAACAGGGAAAAAGTGGATTGGCTCATGCAAGAGGTGGTTCTTGGCGGAGGCATTGAATATGCCGTAGAAATGATGACCAGGTACCGCAATGAAGCCCTTGAAATGCTTGAGCAGATGCCCGACAGGCCGGCCAGGGAATCCCTCAGGCAACTCATTGATTTTACCATCCAGCGAAAAAGCTGATCTTCTTCCCTTCTTGTATAATTATCTTTTCTGCAGTTTAGATTATCTATGCAGAAAATAAAAGCTGAACTCCATGAAGAAAAAACGGATTTCTCTTTATACGAAAACCTTGCTGCTGTCGGCCGCAATGGGCTTTCTTACCACCTTGAGCTTGCAAGCACAAGCCCTTCCCGAAATCAAAAAACACGATCCTTCCCTGATTGGCAAGGGAACCACCCTTGAGGGCGTTAAACAAGGACTCTGGAACTATTTCGATGAACAGGACCATTTGCTTGAAAGCGGCCATTATGCTGATGGCAAGCGCATTGGTCTTTGGACCTTCTTCGATGAGCAGCAACAGAAGTCAGCGCAAATAGATTACGACAGCCTGTATTATCGCGAATTCTTCCCAAACGGCGATGTTTCAGTTCAGGGTCCCCTGAATGATACTCTGGAAAGATCAGATCTTTGGACCTACTACCACCTGGAAATGCAGCCCTGGGCTAGGGGCCATTATCGCAAAGGAAAACAAACAGGCACCTGGAAATTCTGGTATCCCGACGGCAAGAAAAACGCTGAAGTCGTCATGGAACAAGGCATCACCACCTGGTGGTATTATAATGGAAATATCGAGATGACAGGACCTGTGAAAGCAGGCCAGCTCGACGGTGAATGGACTTACTATTATGAGTCGGGTGTCCTCAGGGAAAAGAGCGTATACAAAAACAGTAGGCAAGAAGGCATCTCGCGATTGTATTATGAAAACGGGCAACCTGAATTTGAAGGCAACTTTAAAGAAGGCATGCTCAACGGGTTTTCAAAATGGTATTATGAAAACGGACAGCTGGAATCGGCTGGTAAGTCTGTCATGGATGTACAGGACAGCACCTGGACCTTTTATTACCAGAACGGGAACATTTCCTCGCATGGGGATTTCGTGGACGGGAAGGAAAACGGCACCTGGACATTCTATTACACCACCGGTGAGAAGCTGCGTCAGGGTCCTATGGTCAATGGGGGGCGCAACGGCGAATGGACCACTTGGTATACAGGAGGCGAGGTAAGTCATCAGGGCCCCTTCGTCAACGACCAGGAGCATGGCCTGTGGGCCAGCTTTTACGAGAACGGACAGATGCAGGATCGCGGCACTTTTACCAATGGGAAAATGGATCAGCTTTGGGAAGGATGGTTTGTCAACGGAACCAAACGCTATGAGGTACGCTATGCTAATGGTGAACGTCATGGCCTGTCGAGTCACTGGTACGAGAATGGGAAACCCCGCCAGAGTGCCGAATACCGGGAAGGCCTCAACCACGGACGCTGGATTCGCTGGCAAGACAATGGCAACATCCTGGAGGAAGGTCCGTTTTCCCTGGGTGAGCGTTCGGGATTATGGGTGTATTATGACGGCGGAGGCAGAAAATTCAGGGAACAGGAATTCAATGCCAGCAAAGCCCATGGACGCTTCACCACCTTTTACCCAGATGGCAGCAAGGAACAGGAAGGATTCTTTGTCGAAGGGCAGCGCCACGGAAACTGGACCTCCTGGGGGCCCGATGGAAAGGTGGAACGGAACATGACATTTGACATGGGAAAGATGGTCAACCAAAAGGATCACACCAGATAGTTTTCCCTATTGTCCCCCCCCTCAAGGTATGCTTTCAGCTTTTGCTCAACCAGCAGGGCGTGTTCCTCCTTAATCACTGAAAACTTCACTTCAAGCTGAGGCTTATCCCGGGCATCACGCACCAAGTGCACCAGAGGTTCATTTTCCAGGATGATCCAGGGCAAATTGTATAACACCTGCTTGATTTCTTCGGGCAGGCCGGGGGTATCCTTTCCCTGACTTAGGCTAAACCTCAGCATCTGGCTGTGGCCCTGGCCCTTTTCAGGAGGACTTGAAATGATGGCATCGCCAAGCCTGGCAAAGGGAATCCGCACTTTCTCCCCCTTTTCGGTCTCAACTTGCACAGTACGGTATCCCACCCTTGCCACCTTTCCTGAAACCAGTGGGGTTTTGATGATCTGACCCTTTTTGAAATCACTTTCAGACTTGAGCAGAACACCGTTTAGAAAATCCCTGAGCACATACCAGCCCAAAGCCACTATCAGCACCAGGGCCATTGCGCTCTCGACCACTCCGCGATAAGGCAGACCTGAGAACACGATACGGGCCGACCAGAAAGCAAAAGCAAGCCATACCACAAACTCTAGTAAGGGCAGGGAACGAAGCAAAAAACTACGCCAGCTGCCCTCTCCGGGGATAAGCAGGGCCAGGCGGTTGATGAGTTGAAGGGCAAAAAACAGTGCAAAACCCAGGATTACTATATACAGCAGGTTCATAGCAGATTTTTACTTTTAAGTTTTTCCACCAGGTAAATATCCAGGGATGGATGAATGGCATAGACCCCTTCAAACTTCTCAATGATCAATCCTGCTCTGGACAAGTCATCCAGGCGGGCCTTAACCACAGCCTCAGAGGTCTGCAGGCTTTCCGCAAGGCTTTCAATCGAGTGCCTGCGGTGCATGATAAACTGCAGAAGATAAAACAGCTGCTCGTGGGTAAGCACATCAAAGACGCTGTCAGGAGGTACTTGTATGGGTTCCATGTATATGGTCCTTGCCGATATCTTCTTGATCGAGCTGAGCCATAGCGAGATCAACAAACCGGGGTTCCCATATGACTGGTCAAAGAAACGGTTAAACATCCTGGCAAAATCCCAGGCGGTCATTCTTTCTTCCTCTTTCTTATGGTACACGAATTTGAGGCCGCCCGCATGATGCCTAAGCATGATCAGGTCGTGAAGTTCACGTGCATCGAAAGGCTTGCATACCACGGCGGCAAGGGAATAGTTCAACAATCCCGTTGACTTCTCCAGAACCTTAAGGGCATGCTCGTTAATATTGATCAGAAACAGGAATTTCTTCCCATATTGGCCGATGAGCTCCTTGATCCATTCAATAACCTGCAATCCTCCTGTTTTCCGTTCCCACCAAAGCTCAAGGTCGTGAATGATGATAACCTTACCTGCAGGAAGAGCGGTCATCACATCCAACAACTTGTCAGGCTGTACATGCAGCGCTTGGGCAAGTGCTTCACGGAAGACTTCCAGGCTGGCCTCACACGATTTTGGAGCACGGACAATGTGAACATGCTCCTGGGAAAAGTGCTTGCGCGCAAGGTATTTCGAAAGGCTCGACTTCCCTGAACTGCGCTCCCCTGAAATGATCAGGGCACCAGGAATGCCCGACTTAAAGCGCGCTATGGCCTGGTTGCCCTCGGCAATCTGCTCATGCATGCCCACCCAGAAGTCATCGCTGGTACCCGACAGGCCAGAGAAAAGGGTGGCATAGTAATAAGGCAGTTCCTTCATGATCTGCTGGCGTGGTGATACCGCTTCAACAAAACCCAGCAGGTCGCGGTTGGCCAGTTTCCCCGTCTGGCTTTTCTCAAAGCGGTTGGCCCATACGATACCTTCGCTCTTGCTGTAAAGCAGGTTCACCAGGTTCTTTTGCCCTGTTTCACTGATCTGGTTTATTTGACGGTTCATCCAGCGCGAGAATTGCCCATTGCCTTTTTCCCGCATTTTCTTCTTCAGATCCAGACTCGTCTGATTGATCACAGCCGATGACAGGGGCTCAAACGATTGACGCAAGCCTTCATCAAAAATCTTGAAAAAACCGCTCTGAATCGCCCTGGACTTCCCTTCTTCTTCCTTAAGCTTGCCTATGAAATCCTTCAGCAGTTTGGCGGTTTCCTCCTGGTAACCTTCCTTTTCACTGCCCTCCATAAATTCCACGTCCCTGAGCAGGCTGAAGTTGATCAGGCGCAACAGGTCCTTAATTCGTGTTGCGCTTAACTGGAGCTGGTATTCCGTATTCTGTCCCTGCTCCTTTACCTTGTCGATCAAAAGGCTGCTCAGATAAAAACCCGAGAGCTTCCTGACGTTTACTGCCACCGGCTCGGGCTCGGGCAAGGCCCCTTTTTCAATGGCATCGAAAAAGTTTTGCCCGCTGATCTCAATTTCTTCAGGAAGTTCAGCCATCAACTCATTTACCTCCTGGAAGAATCCTTCATAGAGCTCCAGCACCTGGGGGTTCTTCAGCAAGCTTTGGTCCAGTTGGTTCTCAACAGGTGCTCCTGTTTCACTGGTCTCCAATGCTTCGAGAAGTTCTGACTGGTAAGCCTTTAGCGGCCTGAACATCCTCGCTTCCAACAGTTGGCTGAAATCGAGATTGTATTTCCTTATCTTCGAATGGATCCGACTGCGCAAGGAAAGGAACATGAAGTCGAGCACTCCCTTGTTGATAAAAAGATTCATGCTTTTTTCCCAGCGGACAGGCATTTCCATAAAGGTGGCCTCCTGCTCCTGCTTCTTTTCAACAAGGGCTTTGAGGTATTTCTTCATGCGCGGATCCGTGCCGGCATTGTCCAGAAAATTGCTGAATTGCTGAAGGTCTTCGAGCAAGTTGTCGAACAGTTTATTGCCCGCTTCTATGCGGAATGCGCGCGCTTCCGATTCCAAAACCGATATCTGGGCTTTTATCCTGTCTTTCTCCAGCGAAAGTTTTTCAAGAGCTTTATCCTTATCGCCTGCCTCCAGCCGGGTCATCTCAATAATCTCGTGCATACTGATGAAGATCTTGCGCAAAGCCACCACGTCGCCAAAAGCATCAATGGCATAGTCATTCATCAACTCACCGGCCACTTCCATTCGCCTCAGATAAAGGAAATAACGGGCCACCTCCGAAACCCTGATCTTTTTGGTGACCTTCCGGCCCGTAAGCCTGATTTTAAACCGCTGCAAAGCTTTGTAGGTGCGCGTCCAGAAATGATCCTTGTTTTCAGCCTCAAATTCCTCCCGATCCAACTGGATTCGAAGAAACTCAGGCAGCGAGGCCAGCATTGCCTTGCTATCCCTTACATACATCGTATTGGCCGTCTCCAGGTGCTGTTCCTGGTTGTGAACAATGATACGCTTCAGGTAATCGATGCGCTTCCGGGCCTGGAATGAAAAGTCGTTAAGCACCCTTAGAAATGCCTTGGGTTGGGCTGCCGGCTCAACGGTTTTCAGGATCTTCTTCAGCTGATCGATGATCTTTCCTGAATAAAGGGCAAGCTCCGAATAAAATTGAAAGACTTCCCCCGAAACGGCTTCATAGGCTTCTGAATAATAAACCTTCGTCAGGTTTTCCATAGTCTCACCCACTTTGAACACTTCCTTGGCAACGATTTGCCTTGTGGGAGAGGTGAGTTTGGCCAGCACATCAGGGGTATGCTTCTCCATGGCAGCAGGGTCCTTCTCCTTGATCTTCCTGCCTGGGCTGAGGTTCACTTCTTCAAAGAATGAAGAAGCCCTGATCAGCAGACAGGTCTTCAGCCCAATCACCAGCTCATTGGTTTTCCCTATAACGGTGACTCCCTTCTGAAGGGCCTCAGGCAGTTCAAGGATGCTCAGGTCGGTGTCTGAGGACTCAGCCAGGATGACCTCGGCTTCGGGCAATTGTTCCACCCCATTATTGATGACTTTCACCCTGGCCTGCAAGCGCGCCTGATCAAGCAACTGGTTAACCAGCATATACAGGCTTTCGGTCTTTGAGCTGTCCTGATTAATGACCAGGATGCGTAAGCTGGCATTCATCCATTCCTTACTTGAAGTAATGAACCGCAGCAAGGTAAGAGCCAGCGAAAGATTACGCCCGCTTCCCGTCCACCAGAAATCAATTTGCTTATACTTACCAAAGCCGTTTTCAGCGTTATAGTTCAAAAAAACAGTGTTATAATCCTGCTTCTTGAAATTTTCCAGCAGCTGGGCAAACTTCTCAGGATTACGGGTTTTCCTTCCCCAGCCCATAAATATGGTATTGGGCTCAAAACCAGAAAAGCCATAGACCCTCGAGATGAGATCAATGCCTTCATAAAAATCGTGGCAGTGGTGACGGCGGGTAAAAACGCCCTGTTTTTTCGTTACAGGGGTATTGAAGGTATTTTTGTCGTGTTCCCTGAAAATGCCATCTGCCTTGGGGTCTTCTATCAATTCGAAATTGGTGAAGATGCCCAGCTTGCCTACCAGCGATTTCCCCATTTCGATCAGATGGGGCCGGTTCAGCTCACCCCCGCTGAACAGGATCACATTGGGCCTCCAGTTACGGGGCTCGTGGCTGGTAATGGTAAGTTTCTCAAGGCCTGTCTTCACCAGTGAAGTCCAAACGCTGTTCCAGGTATCTCCTGTCTGGAGGGTCAGCTCTTTGCGCTTCAGAAAGAGGAAGAGCGCAATGAGCACAACCGAGGCCACCAGCAAAGCGACCAGGTCAAGCAGTATCATTACCACAATACAGGCAAGCGCCCCAATGATGCTTACAATGCGCGGAATTTTGAAAGAGGGCCTGAAATCGCTGCTGGCCCAACTCTCAATGGCGTAGGTAATATTCAGAAAACCATAAGTCAGGATAAAAAAGATAGATACAATACGGGCTATTACGTTCAATTCTCCGATCAAGATCCCTGCCTGTGCGATCAAATAGGTCAGTAAAAGCGCATTGCGAGGTTCGTTTGAAGCCCCGTAGCCCTTGGCAAAAAACCTTGGGATTATCCTGTCGATGGCCACAGCCTGCAAAATACGCGGTGCGCCAAGTATGCTTCCCAAAGCCGAGGAAAGGGTTGCACCCAGGATTCCTGCAACCACCAGCTGTGGCAGCCAGGAAGCATCAAATAAAATATCAGGATTGTTAACAAGGGATTCCCTGTCGATTGTAAAGGCCAGAAAAAAAACCAAGCCCACGTAAATCATCAAGCCAACCACAATTGCCGCAATGGTGCCTACAGGAATGGATTTTCGGGCGTCCCTAAGGTCTCCCGACATGGAAACCCCCGCCATAAAACCAGTTGCAGCAGGGAAGAAAATGGCAAACAGGGTAATCCAGGGTAATGCCCCATCCATGGACTCCAGCACTGGCACACTTGGCGTAAAATCATGATTTCCAATAAAAATGGATAATAGTGACAGGCCAATAATTGTCAGGATAAAATATTGCGACTTGATGGCCAATGATGTGCTGATAAACGTGATGGCCGCTACCAGGAAAAGTGTAATGGAGCCCACCAGCCGTATGGTCTGGAGGCTTACTTCAAATCCAAAATAAGAAAGAAAGGTCTCAGAAAAACCTATCAGGTATAGGCTGATGCTGAATGAAAACCCAACAAACAGGGCCAAACCCATGGTCCCCCCGATGGGAAGACCCAGACTGCGCGAAATGATATAATAGCCGCCTCCAACCCCAACTTTTTTGTCGGTGGCCACCGATGAAACACTCAATCCTGTGCTAATGGAAATAATATGAGCAATCAGAACAATTCCCAGTGTCGCCCATAATCCTGCCTGTCCAACAATCCAGGGAAGTCGCAGGTACAGGATCACACCCACGATGGTAAGGATGGAAGGCGTGAACACCCCTCCAAATGTCCCAAATTTCTTTGCTTTTGCCACGTCGTTCCTTTTATGGATTACTTCTGTTCAAAGATAAAATAAATTGAACGGTTTGTTTCTTTCAGCCCGGCTTTTATTGCAAGTCATCTCCTTCCATTCATACAGACTATGAAGATAATTTTTTTATTTTTGTTAGGCCTGATTCGTTTTAAGAAACCTGCGAAAAAGGAGTTTTCCGGATTTTTGAATAAATGAAATAAACCACCCCATGGACGTGCAAACCACTTTAATCATAGTCTTTGTAGGGGTTTTGGTTTTCCTCGCCCATCTCTTTGCCGAATTTTTCCGCAGCCAGAAAATTCCCGATGTCTTAATGCTTATTATTATTGGCTTGGTGCTGGGGCCCCTGACCGGATTCGTTAACCCCAAATCCTTTGGAGGGATTGGCAGTGTCTTTGCCAACATTACTCTGGTCATTATATTGTTTGAAGGAGGAACCAGCCTGCGATTCGATGTCCTGCGAACAGCCATCAGGGGTTCAGCCAGCCTGACAACCGTAAATTTTGTTATCAGCGCCATCATTATTGGCATAGTGACCCTGACCGTATTCGGTTTCGATCCCATTCTCGCATTTATGCTGGGCGCCTTCCTGGGCGGAACAGCTTCGGCAATTGTAATCCCAATGGTGGGGCAGCTTAATATTCAACCCGAATCTAAAACAATCCTGATCCTTGAGTCAGCCGTCAGCGATGTTCTTTGCTTAGTGGTCGGATTAACCTTTTTTGAAGCCTTAAACCTTGGTCAACTTAGGTTCGGAAGTATGCTGATGAGCATTATAGCAGGGTTTGCCTTCTCAACAGTCATAGGCATACTGGGAGGATTTGGATGGTCATTCCTGATCAATAAAGTCCGCAACCTGCAAAACTCAATCTTTACCACGCCCGCTTTCGTGTTTATCGTTTACGGCATAGCCGAACTCCTGGGATTCAGCGGGGCCATCGCAGCCCTTATGTTTGGCATTACCCTGGCGAACATTGACGTGATACCAAAACCCCTCCTGCAGCGGTATACCCGTTTTATTCCTCATACCCTAAATGAAACAGAGCGGATTTTCTTTTCTGAGGCAGTCTTCCTGCTCAAAACCTTTTTCTTCGTTTATATTGGCATTTCGATTGTCCTGACAGATTACTTCTCTATTGCCATTGGAGGTATACTAACCCTGCTGGTATTCACGTTCCGAATCCCCATTGTCAGGATCTCCGTAAGACCCTCTATTCCTGTCTACGACCGGATAATCATGTCGATGATGGTCCCAAAGGGTCTTGCCGCAGCCGTGCTGGCCTCCCTGCCCGCACAGGCAGGCCTGCCCGGGGGCGAACTCATCCAGAACATCACCTATTCCACCGTCCTGATCAGCATCGTCCTCAACTCAATCCTTATTATGCTCAACAACAGGGTGCCCCTGATGGGAAAAGCTTACACCTTCCTGTTGAAACCTTAATGGCGATAAAACACGGGGCTTCTTGTTAAAAGTTTCTAAAATCCTGGCCCCATGCCCAACACTTGTTGCATAAATCTTGGCCAAAAAACCATCATTCAATATCTTTACGCAATATTTGAATAGCTATTATATCGTTAAAAATAACATTAGCCTCATGTTGCTTAAGAAGTTTTTTTTTAATCCTTATTCCTTTTTAATTTTTCTATGGTTTCAAATTTCTCCATTTACTCAAAGCCTGGGCCAAACTACTCCTCTGGCCCTTCCAAGCGATGAGCCAAGGGTCGACCTGAGCAGCCCCTATCACAGCATCCGCACGCATCTTGACTTTCTGGATACCGAAAATTATTACCCTGATTCATCGGCACGAGCTTTCTTCTACCCAGGTGTTAGTCCCGATCGGGCCCGCGAAGCTGCAATCAAATTCAAGCAGGTCCTCGATGGCCGCGGATTACTGATAGACCCCGAACGCATTCCACGAAACCACGACTTTACCGATACCATCACAGGCAACAGGATATTTACCCCCATTTCGCAATATCCCGATATATATTTGATCCGTAAGCAGGGAACCTGGACTTACAGCCAGCACAGCATCAAGGCCATCGACAAACTGCACAACGAAGTATTTCCCTTTGGCATAGACCGCTTCCTTGAGAAGCTGCCACATTCGGGAACCCGTCAGTTTATTGGCTTGTTCTTCTGGCAATATTTAGGCATCTTGCTTATCATCCTGCTGAGCTTCCTGCTCCACAAACTTTTCACCTACATTTTCAGCAGGCTGCTTTTCCGAGGGGCTTCACATATGGGATACGACCGCCTGGTCAGGCCCTACTTGCTGCCTGTAGCCAAACCCCTGAGCCTGTTTATGGTCTTTGTCTTTATTGGCATTGTATTCCCCATCCTGCAGCTCCCGGTCGAAATCTCAAAATATTTTATTTTCGCCTTCAAGGCCATTTTGCCATTCTTTGCCACTTTTGTGGTTTTCAGGCTGGTAGATGTCTTTGCCCTTTACCTCGAAAAACTTGCGGGAAAAAGTGATTCAAACCTTGAAAACAACGTGGTTCCCCTGATCCGCAAGGTGCTCAGGGTATTTGTGATCATCATTGGCGTGCTTGTCATCCTCCAGAGCATTGGCGTGAACATCACCGCCCTGCTGGCGGGGATTTCCATCGGGGGCCTCGCCCTGGCCCTGGCCGCCCAGGACACCCTCAAAAACCTCTTCGGATCGCTGATGATCTTTATCGACAAACCCTTCTCGGTAGGACACTGGATCACCAGCGGCGATATTGACGGCACCGTCGAGGAAGTGGGCTTTCGCTCAACCCGCGTACGAACCTTCCGAAACTCCCTCACCTACGTCCCCAATGGCAAACTGGCTGACTCAACCATCGACAACCACGGCCTGAGAAAATACCGCAGGTTAAAAATGCACATAGCCCTGACCTATGATACCCCGCCCGACCTGATCGAGGTATTTGTTGAGGGCTTGCGTAAAATCGTCGATCGCCACCCCAATACCCGCAAGGACTTTTACATTATCGAATTCAACGAGATGGGCGACTTCGCCCTGAAGATCTTGTTTTACATCTTCTTTGCTGTGCCCACCTGGCCCGAGGAATTAAAGGCCCGCCACGAAGTCCTCATCGAAATCGTGCGCCTGGCAGAGAAACTGGGCGTCCGCTTTGCCTTCCCCACCCAGACCCTCCATATGGAAAACTTCCCCGAAAAACGCTCGCAAACCCCTCAGTACGATATGGATATGAACGAATTCAGGAAGGTGATGGAAGATTATTTCAAAGAAAGTCAGCCATAAGCTTTCAATCATTCACTATCAGCCAAGGTTCCGGAACGACCCGGATCAATGACCTGAAAACCGGGATTATTAAACCTAAAGCATAGGATTCTCTCACCTTTATAAGCCATTTCTGGCTCCTGGTTAATACGGAGTTAATACGGAGTTAATACGGTTTAAACCGTATAAACTCCGTATTAACTCCGACTTAGATTAGAAGCAGGCAAGCGACATA
The DNA here is from genome assembly GCA_012521995.1 of Bacteroidales bacterium. Taxonomy (GTDB): domain Bacteria; phylum Bacteroidota; class Bacteroidia; order Bacteroidales; family UBA7960; genus UBA7960. Next base: position 82,458 of record JAAYLH010000067.1, read on the forward strand.
AAAGCCCCAAAAAGAGCCTTATGATCTGAATATCAATAAATTAAAAAGAAATGGCAGTTTTACAAAAAGAAGCATAAAAAGAGGGGCCGTTGGCAGATAAGTCACTGCAACGGCCCCTTTTCAGAGCATTTAAACAGGTTCTTTACTTAAGCACAATAATGGCTACGGGATCGATCACCTGGAAGGTGAACGATTCGCTGAAGTAAAGCTGTACGTTTTTATTGTTGTGTGATTCATATCCAATGGAAAGATCCTGGCCAATCACCATTTTGAAGTCGCCCCCGCGTTCGGTCACCAGGTAAGCGTCTTTGATGTAGGGTGCCAGGATGATGGAGCCGCCCAGCAGGTTTTCGATCTGCTTGCGCAGGGGATAGCCGCGCATAAAGCTGTTCACCATTTGCCATTTTTTGCTGTTGAGCACCAGGGTGTAGGGGCCTTCGATGCCATTGGCCTTGAACTTGGCAACACCTTCCGAGATAACGCCCATCACCTCTTCGGCAGTTTCGGGGAAAGTAAGTGCATCATGGTCTGAATTGTTTTTCAAACCGCCGATGTTGGCCGGCTTAAAGCCTTCATAAATGGCTTTTTCTTCAAACTGGGCGATTTTGAGTGCAGCCTCTTCCATAGGGCCAAGGTCAATATCGTCGGCACCACGGGCTACATTATCCAGTTCCCAAACATTCAGTTCAAAGGAAATACGTGCCTCCACCAGGGGCAGCACCTGGTAAATACCATATTTAACGGCATCCTTCTGGTTGGCAGGCACCTGGATGCGGCCTGTGGAAAGGGCAGCATAATCAAGACCCTTGGGGCCTTCAACGTCCACAAACTTACGGGCCGACAAAGCAGCGGTAAGAACATCAACAGCGGTATCATTTATTTCTTCCCAGGCTTGTTGTGAGATGGGAGCGAGTGATTTTCTTAAAATATCCATGTTCTTTCTCCTTTTTATTTTTTGATTTTTCCAATACCCAATGACTGGCCGCCTGTATTGGGGGCAGCGTCATGATGGTGATCGTCATGGTCGTGGTCATCGCCATGAGCGGCCATCAGATCGCCTTCCTTGAACAGCCAGGTACGTAGCTCGGCATCCCAGCCAGGCATATGGCGCCGCAACCATTCGAGGGTCATGCAAGCATGTTCTATTTCTTCATCGCGGTTGTGGGCCATAATTCCGGCCAGTTCCGCATCGTTGGTGGTAACCACCCGCTGATGGTACCAGTCAACGGCTTCAATTTCTTCCTTGAGGCTGTTTAACGCCCGCGAAAAATTACGCGCTTCCTGGCTTAATTCTTCTGCTGGTTCGTGATAATTCGACATAAATAAATTGTTTTTGGTGAATATTTAGAGTAAATGTAATTTTTTTCAATAAGCCTTTGCCTTGCTAAATAACCCAAAAAGACAAGTATTGCAAATTTACCCTTTTCAGATAAAAAAAGGAAAACTGTTGTCGTTTTTTGACGGGAATTAAATTGCGGTAATTTTCGAAAGACATCTTATTTGATAAACAACAATATGCTCTTTTTGTTGAAATTCATCCTGCTTCTTTCGTTTTACGGTGAATAAAAAATGGGCTCATTGGGTGATTTTCTACCCCGATACCGGCCGGTATCCTGCCTGGTTATTATTCAGGACAAGTGCTCACACCAGCCCCCTTTCCAATCCTCTCCGCCAAAGGCTCAAATTTCAACAAAACCATCCCTGGCAAAAGACATATTTTCAAACGAAAGGCAAACAGGAATTTCAAGACCTAAGCCTTGTCCCCCCTGAGGAATTCTTTATACTTTTATGGTCAAAAAAAAGGCCAATGATTAAAGGGAAAAAAGTTGTAGTAGTGCTTCCTGCCTACAATGCAGGAAAAACCCTTGAGATGACCTACAACGAAATTGACTTTTCTTTAGTCGATGAGGTTATCCTGGTGGATGACAGGAGCCACGATGACACCCTGGAGGTTGCCCGCAGTCTGGGCATTCGCCACCTCGTCGAGCATGAGCAAAACAAGGGTTACGGCGGCAACCAGAAATCGTGCTACAACAAAGCCCTGGAGCTCGGGGCCGACATCGTCATCATGCTTCATCCCGACTATCAGTACACCCCGAAACTGATTCCGTCGATGGCACACCTGATTGCCTCAGGCCTGTACCACGTGGTGCTGGGTTCGCGCATCCTGGGCAAGGGCGCCCTTGAAGGCGGAATGCCCCTTGTCAAATATGTGGCAAACCGCGGGCTCACCTTTGTCCAGAACGTCCTGATTAATGCCAAGCTGTCGGAATACCATACAGGCTACCGGGCTTTCTCGCGCGCGGTGCTCGAAAAGGTGAACTATATGGCCAATTCCGATAATTTCGTATTCGACAACCAGATGCTTGCACAGATATGGTACGCGGGCTATGAGATTGCTGAGATTACCTGCCCCACCAAATATTTTGACGATGCCTCGAGCATCAACCTGAAGAACAGCTCCATATACGGGCTGGGAGTGCTGAAGACCTCGTTGCAATACCGCCTGCAGAAATGGGGCTGGGCAAAATACAATATCTTCAACCATGATCAGGTTTAACAAAACCCTCCCGGGGGCCCGGGTGGCCCTGCTGCTGATCCTGCCGCTGCTGTATATCCTTGCAGCTGCCTATTTCAGGACCCTTCTGGGCAACCTTTCCCTGCGCTCAAGCGATCCTGAGTACATTTATTTCATGAGCGGGCTCAACCTTTCGGAAGGCACCCTGAAGCTGGCCCATATCGATAATCCCGGGACTCCCTTGCAGGTGCTGGTGGCCCTGGTGTTTCGAATCACCTGGCTTTTTCGCGGGCTCCCAAAACCTTATGTGGAAGACGTATTCCTGAACCCTGACCTTTACCTCTCGGTGACCAGCCTTTTCATGGCTGCCCTCACTGCGGGACTCCTCTGGTATGCAGGGAAAAAGACCCTGCAATATACAAACTCCGTATTTTATGCCCTGCTGGTTCAAACCGCCCCCTTCCTTCCCGTCATTTGGTATGATCTGATCGGGCGGGTAGCCCCTGAGCTGATGATGCCCTTCCCCCTGGTCCTGATGACGGTTTTGCTTATAAAGGTCTATTACCAGGAAAAGCCCGTGGACAATACCCAGCTTTTCCTGTTTGCCCTCCTGTCGGCCTTCGGGCTTTCCATTAAACTCACCTTCCTGCCGATATGGCTGATCCCCTTCCTGTTCATCGAGGGCTGGAAGCGAAAAGGGTATTATTTAGGCTTGTCGCTGCTGCTGTTCTTTATCATTGCCTTCCCTATGACCCTGCGGCTGAATGTCTTCTGGGGATGGATCAAGGACTTGTTTATGCATAGCGGCCAGTACGGGGGGGGCGAATCAAACATCATCGACCTGCCTTCGCTCAGGCAAAACCTGGTCGAACTGACCGGACTCGAGAAGCGGTTCTTCTACCTCTTCCTCACCCTGGCAGCAACCCTAGCCGGATACCTGGCCTGGTTCAGGAAAAAAGCCGACAAGCGCCTGCTGATCCTCGGTTTAGCTGTAATTCTTTCTGTGGCCCTGCAGGTACTGATGGTCGGGAAACACTATGCCCACCGGTATTTCATCCCGGTTTTGCTGCTCTCCCCCCTGATGGCAATCCTGGTGGCTGAGTTGGTCAAAAAGAGTTTTCCCCGAAAGGGGGCAATACTGGCCATTAACATTGCAATCTTAATGCTTTTCTTCATAAATATTAAACATCACGCCCAGTGGCTGCCCATTAAGACCCAGGCTATGGGCAGCGACATTACAGGCAGGATGCCCACCTGGCATTATGCACAACTCCTGGAAAAGGACAGCTACCGCATCATCAGCTCGCAGAACTATGGCTCGCCTTTCATTGAATACACCCTGACCTACAGCCATGTCTGGGGCACTGGCCGCAAACGCGCGGAATATGCTCCCATCCTCGATAAGCTTTATCCCAATACTTATAACTATTTCACCTGGGACAACACACTGAAGTATTGGGTAAAGCCTTTCGACGCAAGGGAAGTGGCCGAATCGGGCAAGCCCGTTTACCTATATCTGGAGCGCGATGAGCAGGAACTTTTCGATAAGACCCTGGCCAAACTACAGGAGGAAAGCCTAAGCCCCTTTACTGCCAACAGCGAATTGCTTTACCGCAATCCTGCCACCACGGAGGTTATTTTCCGCCTGATCCTTGTTTTAAAAGAAGATCAGGAGGCTGTTTCTGAATAATGAAACCCTGAAACTATGGAATTTCTGCAACTTGTAAATGAGCGTGAGAGCACCCGCCGCTATGCTGACCGCCCGGTAGAAATCGAAAAGATCGACGCCATCCTGGAGGCTTGCCGGCTGGCCCCATCAGCCTGCAACAGCCAGCCCTGGAAGTTTGTAATGATTACCGACCGGGATTTAAGCCTGGAGCTTGCCAATGCCACCTTCAGCCAAGTGCTTCAGTTTAACCGTTTTACGGTGCAAGCCCCGGTGATGGCAGTTCTGGTTATGGAGCCCGCCAGAATGCTCTCGCAGATTGGCAGCACGGTAAAGGACAAGGACCTCTCACTGATTGATACCGGCATCGTGGCTGAGCACTTTTGTTTGGCTGCCGCTGAACTGGGCCTTGGAACCTGTATGCTGGGCTGGTTCAATGAAAAAAAAGTACGCCAGCTGCTGCATATCCCCAAAGGCAAGCGAATCCCTTTGATCATTACCCTGGGCTATCCCGCTGACCAGAAAAAGCGCAGAAAGATCAGAAAAAGCACCGAAGAAATAAGGAGTTTCAACCGATATTGACTTAATTTTACTTTGGTAACCAATCAAAAAAACCTTCACGCAATCATCCCCAAAAAAAGTAATTGAAAATGAAAAAACTAATGTGTACCTGCGGCGTCCTGATGGCCTTGTTCTTTGCGGCATGCCAGACCGAGACCGCCCGCGAAAAAACCGACGACATGGGCGTAATAGCAGAAACCACCGTACAATCGGTGATTGACCAATTGACTGAAAAATACGGCGAGGGTCGCAAGGATATGATCCAGCGTGGTGTTAGCCAGACGGCAGCCCTCTGGAAAGCAGAAGACGGAGATGCAACAGTCTTTGAAACCTTTTGCCTGGAGAACTACCAGGGCACCGACGAAGCCCGCAAAAGCCTGTTCGACAAGCTCTCAAGAAATTATGAGTTGATCTGGGGTCATATGAACCAGATGAGCCTCGAGCTGAATAAGCCCCTGCACCTCAACTGGGGCCCCATCGAACCCGTGGATGTGATGTTTGGCAGCTATTCGCCTTCAGCCCACCTCGACGATGACTTCTTTGGAAATAAGATTGCCTTCCTGACAATCCTCAACTTCCCCTTTTATAAGCTTGAGGAAAAAGCAGAGCTGGGCCCCGACTGGAACAGGCTTGATTGGGCCTATGCACGCCTTGGCGATGTGTACAACTCCAGGGTGCCCTCTCACATCAACCAGGAAGCCGCACGCATAAGCACCGAGTCAGACAACTATATCTCGGAGTACAACATTGTGATGGATAAGCTGGTAAACAATGAGGGCAAGGCCCTGTTCCCTGCAAACCTCCGCCTGATTACTCACTGGGGCCTGCGGGATGAGATCAAGAGCAATTACGCCCTGGCGGATGGGCTAGAAAAACAGGAAATGATCTACCAGGTGATGCAGCGCATCATTGCCCAGGACATCCCCCAGGTGGTGATCAACAATGCGGAGGTGGAATGGAACCCCTACACCAACGAGGTTTTGAAAGATGGGCAAACCATAGAAACCACGCCTGAACCTGACACCCGTTACCAGTACCTGCTCAACAACTTTCTGGCCGCCAAGGAAGCTGACCCCTATTCGCCCAGCTATCCCACGGCCATCGACCGTGCTTTCAATGCAGGTCTTGAGCTGACCATGGAAGAAGTGGAAGCCTTGTTTATCGACCTGGTGGGTTCGCCCCAGGCCAAGGCCGTAGGACAACTGATCAGCCAAAGGCTGGGACGTCCCCTGCAGCCCTTCGACATTTGGTACGACGGCTTTAAATCGCGCAGTGCCATTTCCGAAGAGCAACTCAACAACATCGTAGGCAGCAAATACCCCAACAGGGAGGCTTTTGAAAAAGACCTGCCCAACATCCTTACCAAGCTGGGCTGGAGCCCACAGCGGGCTCATTACATTGCCTCAAAAGTGCAGGTAGAAAGTTCACGGGGTGCTGGCCATGCCTGGGGCGCCCAGATGCGCGAGCAGAAATCCTACCTGCGCACCCGTATCGGCGAGAATGGCATGGATTACAAAGGCTATAACATTGCCGTCCACGAATTTGGCCACAACGTAGAGCAGACAATCACCCTGCATGATGTGGATCATTTCATGATGAGCGGAGTGCCCAATACCGCCTTTACCGAGACCACCGCATTCCTGTTCCAGATGCGTGACCTGAATCTGTTGGGCATCGACAGCGGCGACCCCAATGCCGACCACCTGCGCGCCCTCGACAATTTCTGGGGAAGCTACGAGATCATGGGCGTGTCGCTGGTCGATATGGCCGTGTGGAAGTGGATGTACGACAACCCCCAGGCAACTGCCGCACAACTGAAGGGAAAAACAATCGAGATTGCTATCGAGGTTTGGAACAAGTATTATGCCCCTGTGTTCGGCGTGGAAGACTCACCCATCCTGGCAATCTACTCGCATATGATCAGCTACCCGCTTTACCTGAGCGCTTATCCCCTGGGCCACCTTATCGAGTTTCAAATCGAAGGCCAGTTAAAAGGAAAAAATATGGCTGATGAGATTGACCGTATGTACACAGTCGGCCGCCTCATCCCCCAGGAATGGATGAAACTGGCTGTGGGAGCGCCCATCTCGAGCCGACCCATCCTCAATGCCGTAGAAGAAGCCCTCAAGCATATCCAATAGGATGAAAGGACCGGGCTTGAATGAGCCTGTTCCTCCCGTGAGCCCCCTTTGCAAATCCCTGTGCAGCCCATTTTGATTGCATGGCGAAGCAGGCAAAGGGGGTTTTTTTTCCAAAAAGCATAAGGAGCCTTTCCTCATCGGGCCCTTTAACCTAAACCCGTTCTCATTGCACGGTAACAAACCCTGGACATGCAAAATCTTCAGAAAGGTGCTCTTATCCCGAAAAGGTGTTTTTTTAAAACAGCCGCAGTGCCCCTATTTAGGAAATAGTTTAGAAGGTGTTTGGTCGGTTAAAACCGACTAAACACCGTTTAAACCCCGAAGATGGTATCACAAAAGACTGACAAACAGGTGTTTAAAAAATATTGTTTTTGACCATAAAAGAGAAGATCTTACAGGAAACAGGAAAAATAGGTTGCGGGAAAAAACAAAAGAAGGCCCGGGAGAAGTGAAAAACACCTTAAGGGGAGTGCTCCTGTTTTTTGCTAAAACAGGGTGCTTATTACATGATGACCTTCAGGGCCAATTCCTCAACCACCCTGGGGTAGTGCTTGTATTCGAGCTGGTGGACCTTTGTGGCGATGGTGTCGGGGGTATCGTCAGGCGCTATCTCGAAGCCTGCCTGGAAGATGATCTCGCCCTCATCATAGTGTTCGTTGACGTAATGGATGGTGATGCCCGTCTGGTATTCACCCTGGCTGATGACCTCTTCGTGGACACGCATGCCGTACATCCCCTTGCCGCCAAATTTGGGCAGCAAGGCAGGGTGGATGTTGACGATACGGCCAGGGAACTCCTGGATAAGGTATTCGGGAATCAGGAAAAGATAACCTGCCAGAACGACAAAATCGATCTGGGCCTGGTGGAACAAGCCCAGCACCAGCTCCTGGTCCGTCCACTGTTCCTTGCGCACCACCACGTGGGGTATCTGGGTTTTGGCAGCCCGTTTCAGCACCATGGCATCGGGATTGTCAGATACCACCAGGGCTACCTCTATTATTTCGTGCAAACGAAAGTATTCGATGAAGTTGGCCACATTGGTTCCGCTGCCAGATGCCAGCATGGCGAGCCTTACTTTAGGACCTTGGGGCTTCATTTTTAATAAGGATTATTTAAATATTTGTCAAATTTGGCCAAATTTGGCTCAAAGCGACTACAAAAATACGCGTTTTTTTTGATGTTTCAGGCTTTAAACTAAGTTTTTAGTTAAATGCAAAATTGTGTAAAACAATATATTACAGCGTTTTAGTGAAAATTGGCTTCGAAAAAGTTGGTTAATACCAATTAAATAATTTTCTTTGCATCCTGTTTTAAACAAAAAAGGAGAAACCATGTCAGACATTTCAACAAGAGTAAAAGCTATCATCGTTGATAAGCTTGGTGTAGATGAGAAAGAAGTGACCCCTGAAGCAAGCTTCACCAATGATTTGGGTGCTGATTCACTGGACACCGTTGAGCTCATCATGGAATTTGAAAAAGAATTCAACCTGGCCATTCCTGATGATCAAGCTGAGAAAATCGGCACTGTAGGTGATGCTATTGCATATATTGAGAAAAATCAATAAGTAGAACCTAAAGCGCTTTAGATGAACCTCAGAAGAGTAGTAGTTACAGGATTAGGCGCTCTTACTCCTATAGGCAATACCGTTCCAGATTTCTGGAACGGTTTGCTTAATGGTGTTAATGGGGCAGCACCCATTACGCGATTTGACGCAAGCAAATTCAAGACTCGTTTCGCCTGCGAGATCAAGGGCTTTGATTTTGGAGCCTATTTCGATCGTAAAGAGATCAGAAAATATGACCCTTATGCCCAATATGCCATCATAGCTACGGATGAAGGGATTAAGGATGCAGGCATTGAGCCCGAAAAGGTTAATGTTGACAGGGTAGGGATCATTTGGGGCAGTGGCATTGGAGGGCTTCAGACTTTTCTGGAAGCCATCACCGAGTTTGGCCGGGGCGACGGAACCCCGCGTTTCAGTCCCTTCTTTATTCCCAAGATGATCTCAGACATTGCCGCTGGCCATATTTCCATAAAACATGGGTTTAGGGGGCCCAACTATACCACCACCTCTGCCTGTGCTTCAGCCGCCAACGCCCTGATTGACAGTTTCAACCTGATCCGTATGGGGAAGGCCGATATCATTATTAGCGGGGGCTCGGAAGCGGCCATTAATGAAGCGGGTGTAGGCGGATTTGGCGCCATGAAAGCCATCAGTGAGCGCAACGATGATCCCGCAACGGCATCCAGGCCTTTCGACAAGGACCGTGATGGCTTTGTTATTGGCGAAGGAGCTGGCTGCATCATTCTTGAGGAGCTGGAGCATGCTCTGGCCAGGGGAGCCAAAATTTATGGCGAAATGGTTGGGGGCGGCCTATCGGCCGACGCCTTTCATATGACCAGTCCTCATCCAGATGGCTTGGGGGCATACAACGTCATGAAATATACCCTGGAAGATGCAGGGCTCAAACCCGGGGATATAGATCATATAAACACCCACGGCACTTCAACCCCCCTGGGCGACATTGCTGAGCCCAAGGCCATCGTAAACCTGTTTGGGGAACATGCTTACAAGATCAGTATTAATTCCACCAAGTCGATGACAGGCCACCTGCTGGGCGCCGCAGGGGCTATTGAAGCCATTGCAACCATACTCAGCCTGAAACACAACATCGTTCCACCAACCATTAACCATTTTAAGCTGGATCCGGAGATTGATCCAAAGCTGGATTTCACCTTCCACAAAGCCGTGAAGCGAGAAGTTAAGGTAGCTTTGAGCAATACCTTTGGATTCGGCGGACACAATGCCTGTGTAGCTTTCAGGAAGTACCCGCATTAGAACTCCCGGTTTTGCGTTTCTTTGATTCCATTCTAAGAAAAACCCACGCTTCCGACAAGCAACTGAGGGAAGCCCTGAAAAATATTTTCGGTTATTATCCAGGCAACCTGGCCCTGTACAAGCTGGCTTTGCGGCATCGTTCAGCAGCTACACCACTTACCAATGGCATTAAGCACAACAATGAACGGCTGGAGTATCTGGGCGATGCGGTGCTGGGCTCAATCGTTGCCGATTTTCTCTTTAAAAAGTTTCCCTTTAAGGATGAAGGGTTCCTTACGGAGATGCGTTCACGCATGGTCAGCCGAACCAATCTTAATTCCCTCTCAAAGAAACTAGGGCTCAACAAGCTTATTGAGACCAATATCGAAGGCAAGGTTTCTGGTTCATCCATCCCCGGCGATGCCTTTGAAGCCCTGGTGGGCGCCATATACCTGGATAAGGGCTATCGGTTCGCGAAAAAAATCCTGGTCAACCAGATCATTGCCTGTCACCTCGATATTGAAGAGCTGGTCAATAAGGAGATCAACTTCAAGAGCAAAATAATTGAGTGGAGCCAAAAGGAAAAGAAGAATACTCAGTTTGTTTTAGTGGAGGAATTGGATAACGGAAAGAAAAGTAAGTTGTATGTGGTCAACTTGTTGATTGACGGGCAGATTGCAGGAAACGGGCAGGATTTCTCCATCAAAAAGGCAGAACAAAAGGCGGCTGCCGAGGCTTGGGAAAAACTTTCAAATCAAGGCGATGTTGCCGAATAATATGAATTCTTTAAGGTAATCTTCCTTACATTTGTATTAAGCCCGGCCCAAGACGGGCTTCAACCCTTATGGCTAAAAAGATTTCCCTCAAGCTTGGTTATGAATCGCCCTTTACGGTATTCTCGGTATTTACCAGTGAAAAGGAATATCGCCTGGCTTGGCTAATCAACCAGCAACTGGGCATAGAGCTCAAGCGGATTGCAGACTACTCCCATTATTTTTCTGAAAGTCAATCGGGGTATTTCCCTATATACCGCCATCATTACAAGCAATATCGCATGCAGATGTTCCTGCTGGGCAACAAGGGAGAAGAGGGCCCTATTGTGAACAGCAGTCCTGTCCCTGACTTCCTGATTCTTTTCTGGAATCGGAGCGGGCTTTTCGACCTGAAGCAATTTCAGAAAGACGTCAAAAAAATCCAGCAGGTGCAGACTCTGGTTGAACTAAACCAGAAGACCCTGGCAAAACATGAGGATTTCTTTTACGGCCTGGAATATTTTCTGACGGAACAGAAAGTAATCTGAGCATTTTTCTATAAGACGACCAGCCTGGCTGAGGCCTTTCCCCGGCTTGTATGAGCCACCACATAATACACCCCTTTTGCAAGGCCAGAGACCGGCAATTCAAGGCAGAACTCCGGTTCTCCTGTTGCCAGGAACCCGTCGTGAATGACTTCCTGCACCTGTCCCCCGGTGTCCACCAGCAGGATACGCACGGATCCCTGACTGAAGTTTAAAAGCCTGAGGGAGGCATACGTTCTTGCGGGGTTGGGGTTCACTAGCAGGCCAAAAGGGTTGGCGGCAATCATTTCCTGGGAAGTGTCGAGAATGCTGTCTGATTCAAATGCCCCCATATCTATACGGCCCAGTTGAATGCGGGGATTCCCTGCCAGGTCGGTTTCAGGAAGCATCAGAAAGCCCGGGTCCTCCGTCCCTGTATTGATGGCAGGCGATGATGGATGAAGCTGCCAGGGCCATTCCCCCGCTCCTGCAAAACCTGGGTCAGCGGTGATATTGTCCACATACTCGCCTAAAAATGCTGCCCCATCGATTAACTCAAGGCCTCCTTCAATGATGCAATTGTAGAAGTTGGGAATGGAGAGGGCATCCCAGATATAGACAGATCCCCCGGTGGGACCGTTGGCCCAGTTATCCCAGAGAATGGTGTTGAAGACATTAACGGCCGCTTCAGCATTGAAATACAATCCGCCCCCGTAGCCCCCGTAGTTTCCGACAATTGTATTGCCGGAAACATTTGCCCGCGAGGTGATCAGAGCTATCCCGCCCCCAAAGAACATGGCGGTATTGTTAATCACTAGGTTATTGGTAATGGTTCCTGAGACCTGGGAGCGCAGGATGCCAAAGCCGCCGCCCAGAGGGCTGTCGTTAGCTTCAAAGATATTGTTTTCGATCAGGGGGTCGCTGAGGTCAAAGCTAAGCCCTCCGCCAATGCCGGTGGAGGCATTGGCGAGGAACACGTTTTCGCGGATCACCGCCTTGGTGTTCAGGCCGCAGAGCCCCCCGCCATAGCCGTACTGTTCTTCAAGCGGAGGGGTATGCCCTGCCCTGTTGCCCGAGAAAAAGCATTGTTCCACCCGGGGTGAGGCCCCGTTAAAATAGATGCCTGCCCCGCTCAGGAAAGATATATTGTCTACGAAGGCGCAATTCAGAATAGTGGCCTGAACGGGTCCTGCCATAAAGATTGCGCCCCCGTGGTGCAGGGTATCGCCTTCCCAGGCCTTAGCATATTCAAAGCGGGCGTGTTCCATCCAGGCGGAAGGCCCGGCCTTCCCCTCAGTACCCAAAAAGGTAATGCCATTCCAGGCGCCCTCGGGGGTGCCCGGGTCATAAAGTCCTGTGGTATCGTCAACGGTAAAGCGAACAGGGTCTTCAGGAATCCCCAGCACCTGGATATCGCCTTGAACCAAAAAGTTATAATAGCCCTGAAACTGAACCACCACGCCGGGGCCGATCATCAGGGTGGCACCTTCAGACAAGAAAATATTCCCTATAACTTTCACGGTGTCGTAATTCCATAATCCCATCACCTCTCCTTCAACGGAAAGGTTTTGTCCGGAAGATACCTTTGCAAAAAGAAAAAAACAGCAGAATGCAAGGCTGTAGACGCGCATGGAAAAGATTTTAATTAATAAATGGGCCTTAAATGAGTCCTATGACTTCCCAAAAAGGGGCCAAAACAGCCTGTTGATTCCCTTACGGGATGGATTACCTGAGAATATGCGTTTCCTTGCCAAACCATCTTACGCAAAAGAGCACAGAAATGGTGGCATAAGCAATAAGCGATACAATGGTAATGATCAGCAGGGGCGTTTGAATGGTGCCTGCCAGGACTTCCTTAGTCGCAAGCGAAATATTGACAATGGGGATCAGCGCAGTAACCGTTGTAAGTTCAATCCCCGGCATCAGGCCTATGATGGCGGGAAAGATCACGAAAAAGGTCATGGGCGAAAGGATGCTCTGGGCTTCTTTGTACGACTTGGCGTAAATGGTCATCGGTATCATGATCCCTGCAAAGAAAATGGTAAGCGGCAAGAGCATGACCAGAAGTACCAAGACAAAATAAAGCGACAGCATTCCCGAGACCATTCCTGCAAAGAAATCAGGCATTCCACCGGTTGTTCGGACAGCCACAAAAAGGCCCACGATGGCCAGTACTGCCGACAGCAGCCCAGAGCTAATCACCACAGCCATTTTGCCCACCAGGATATCGAAACGCGAAACGGGGGTAGTAAGTAAGGTCTCAAGGGTCTTACGTTCCTTTTCGCCTGTGAACAGGTCGATGGCAGGATACATGGCCCCCATGAAACAGAAGATTACAAAGAGATAGGGCAGGAATCCCCCTGCCAGCTTGCCAATCACCTCCTGGTCGGAGGCCACGTTGATGTATTCGGTCTTTACGGGTTCAATAAAACCCTCCTCAAGGCCCTGAGCGATGATACGCTCCCTGAGCACTTCCGAGGTATAACCACTGAGGATACCCGAGAAGCGCTGGCGAATGGTCATTTTGGTTTCAGAGTAATAAACATTGACCCTGGCGCTCCTGAGGCTATCCAGGTTTTCGGTAAAGCCCTCCTCAATGACCATGCCTATCTGCAGGCTGTCCTGTCGGATGAGTTCTTCCATCTGCACCCTGTCTTCCATGGGAATAATGGTTAGACCAGACTGGCCCTGCAGGAATTGCTGAAGCCCGTTGTCCTGATCCAGATTGATGATACCGGTTACCAGGGCACTGCTTTGTTCCTTTTTAATGACATTGTTCTGCAGTTTGGTTACCAGTGAAAAAATAAGGGGAAAAATAAGGATGGGGATAATGACCATCATGATCAGCGTGCGCTTGTCACGAAGGGTATCCAGAAATTCCTTTGATGCTATGGTGATGATGTTTTTCATGAGGCAATTGCTTTGATGATAAAACGTGGATCCCGATTAATTGCTTTCTGTTACAACCCGGATGAACTCCTCCGTGAGGTTTTCTGATTTCATTCCCTTGCGGAAATGTTCCATGGTGTCGTTAAACAGGATGCGGCCTTTGTGGATGATGGCCAGGTCATCGCAGAGCAGGTCGACCTCGCCCATGATGTGTGAGGAGAAGATCACCGTTTTGTTGCGGTGCTTGCAGTCACGGATAAGCTCAATGATGTTTTTGGCTGCTATCATATCAAGCCCTGCTGTGGGCTCATCAAACACCACCACCTCAGGGTCGTGGATCATGGTGCGTACGATGCTCACCTTTTGCCTCATGCCCGTGGAAAGTTTTCCGATACGTTTTTTAGCAAAATCGTGCATGCCCAGCAGGGTGTACAGCTCATCCCTGCGCCTTTCGTAAACAGGCTTATCAATGCCGTTGAGCTTAGCAAAATACGCAATGAGTTCATCGGGGGTAAGCCTTTCGTAGAGGCCAGTGGTGCCCGTAAGGAAGCCAATAAGGCTCCTGACCTTTGCTCCTTCCTTGGCCGTGTCGTGACCGCAGACCTTCACTGAACCTCCGCTTGGCGATAGGATCGTGGAGATAATGCGCAGGGTGGTGGTTTTTCCTGCTCCATTGGGTCCCAGCAGGCTGAAGATGCGGCCCGGCAGGCATTCAAAGCTGATGTTGTCCAAAACCCGCAGGCTGGAAGCCTGGGTGCCGATCTCGGTCATTTGTTTCCTGGACAAGGTGAATTCCTTGGATAATTGTTCTACTTTGATCATGGTTGTTTAATTTGCCAGCAAAGGTATGGTATTCAACAAAATTTGCCAGCAAAAAACAAAAAAAAGGGGCACGCGGCCCCTTCAATAGAAAAAAACCATCTATTCATAATCCTTTGCCTCATTCCAGAAAACATCCATTTCCGAGAGGCTCATTCGCTTGAGTTCCTTGCCAGATTCAGCAGCTTTCTCCTCGAGGTAGTTGAATCGGCGGATAAACTTCTTGTTGGTGCGTTCGAGGGCGCTTTCAGGGTTTACATCTATAAAGCGCGAGTAATTGATAAGGGCAAAAAGCAGATCGCCGAACTCCTCTTCAACGCGTTTTGGGCTGCCACCATTTTCGACCACTTCGCGCAGCTCCCCAAGCTCTTCAAGAACCTTTTCCCATACCTGCCCGGGTTGCTCCCAGTCGAAACCAATGCCACGGGCTTTATCCTGGATTCGGTAAGCCTTCACCATGGCGGGCAGGGAATTGGGTACACCCGACAAAACCCTCTTTTTGCCCTCCATCAGTTTAATCTTTTCCCAGTTTTCCTTAACCTGTTCATCAGTTTCAGCTTCCACATCCCCGTAAATATGGGGGTGGCGGCGCATTAACTTTTCATTGATGCCTTCCAGCACATCAGCAATATCAAATGAACCCTTTTCACTGCCTATTTTGGCATAGAAAACAATGTGAAGCATCAGGTCGCCAAGCTCTTTCTTAATTTCTTCAAGATCGTCCTCAAGGATGGCGTCCGCCAGTTCATAGGTCTCTTCTATTGTTAAATGACGAAGGCTTTCCAGGGTTTGTTTTTTATCCCAGGGACATTTCTCCCTCAGCTTATCCATGATTTGAAGCAGTTCTGCAAACTTACTCAATCGTTTATCCATCAGCAAAATTTTTGACAAAGGTAGCAACAAAAACAGAGAAGGCTTGTGCGGCAAAAGGAATATATTTGTATATGCGTGATTTTTGCAAAGGGGCCATGAAACGTTTTGTTTTCCTTGGAGTAGTCTTTTACGGGTTGTTCCTGGGGTATATCTGCCCGGCCAATTCGCAGGAGGCTGGAGGTTTCCGGTTCACCAGGGCAGAAACCGCGGCCTATATGGCCTGGGTCTGGCCACATGCACCCCATATGGATGTCCTGAACCGGGGCCTATTCCCTATGATCCACATGGGCTTTTCAGGCTTCCCCATGGGCACAAAGGCCTGGCATCATGCCTATGGGTTTCCCGAGCTGGGGATTACCATCCTGTATGCTGATCTGGGTTACCCTGAAGTGCTTGGACATGCTTGGGGGGCTTTCCCCCACATCAGCATACCGCTGTTCACAAAAGGAACACTGTCCTTAAATCTTCGCTATGGGTTGGGCCTTGCCTGGCTGACCCAATATTACAGCGAGCCCGATAATGAGCGAAATATCGCCATCAGCAACCCCCTGAATATTTTGATGAACACCGGTCTCGAGCTGCATTGCCCCCTGTCGGATCAACTCACCCTGCGCGGGGGATTTGCCATGACTCATTTCAGCAACGGAAAGACCCGCACACCCAACAAGGGCCTCAATGTACCCGCGCTGAAGATCGCTCTTTCCTATGCTTTTTCGGATGTGCCCCCCAGGCAGGCAGCACAGGATGGAAACCCTGAAACCCGGTCACTCAGGTTCTATGGAGCATTAGGCTACACCAGGCTATACCCTGCGGGCGGACCCGCCTATGCTGAATTTGCCCTCAGCACCACTTACACAAGGCAGCTTTCCCAAAAGGTGGCACTGGGACTTGGAGCCGACCTTTTCTGGGGTTTCTCTGACCGTGAGGTGTTGAGACGATTGGATCAGCAACCTCTATCACTTGCCGGACTACTAAAACCAGGCCTGCATTTTGCCTTTGAACAGTGGTTCGGCCAAACCGCTTTCGTATTGCAGCAGGGCTTATATCTTTATGCCGCCAACAACAATGACGGGAAAGGATACAACAGGATAGGCTTCCGACACCAGTGGTCAGATAAATGGCTGATCAGCCTCAGCCTCAAGTCACATCTCTTCAGGGCCGATTTTATCGAATGGGGAATGGGCTACCGCATTCTTTAATTTGTGGAAATGAAAACCCGTTAATTCTCAGCTTTTTATCCACTTTCAAGGCATTTCCCTTAACTTTATATGTTATTATGTTGTACGTTCTGATACATGTCGTGACCGATAACGAACACTTTTTTTGCTGCTTTTTTTCGATGTTTTCTTTATTTTACTGAATAAAAGCATTTTACAGCCAGTGGCATGATATTAGATTACATTTTTCAGAATATTTTTCATTTCATTCTCAGAGGGTTTCTATGGACAGGGTTATTGAAAAAAAGAAATGGACACCAAAAAAGATTGCTACCATAGCAGGAGCCACGCTTTTTGGGCTTTTTATCATCTATCTTTTGTTCTTCCGCGACAAGTCAAGCCGTCTTTACGTGGAAAAGGATAAGCTGACGATAGCCCGTGTTGAACAAGGCCGCTTCCAGGAGTTTATCCCGATCGACGGTGTGGTCCAGCCCTTGGTGACCATTTATGTGGATGCCGTTTTCGGCGGAAGGGTCGAAGAGATCTATATCCGCGACGGCGCTATGGTATCGGAAGGCGAAAAAATCCTGCGCCTTTCAAACCTCAGTATGGAAATGCAATACATCCAGCAGGAAAACCATGCCCTCGAAGTGCTCAACAATTACCAGAACACCCAGCTAAGCCTCGAACAAAACAAGTTTGCCCTCGAGCGTCAGCTTGCCGACCTCGACTACCAGCTTGATTTTGCGCGCAAGGACTTCAACCGAAAAAAGCAGTTTTATGAAGAAAACGTGATATCACTCGAGGAATATGAGAATGCTGAACGCGATTTCAACTATGCCCTGAAGCGTTATGATATTGCCCTGCGCACCATGCGTCACGATTCCCTGTATACCGCCACCCAGCTCAAAAGCATCAAGGAATCCATCTCCCGGATGCAGGAAAACATCAGGATGCTTAACCGCAACCTCGACAACTTGGTTATTCGCGCGCCCATCAGCGGGCAGTTGTCTTCCTTCAACTCAGAGGTGGGCGAAACGAAAAACGCAGGAGAAAATCTTGGGCAAATCGACCAGACTGATGGGTACAAGCTCAGAGCCCGCATTGACGAGCGCTATGTGAGCCGCACCCATATCGGGCAGAACGCAGAATTTGAATACGGAGGAAAGTCTTACAGGCTGGAGATTTCAAAAATATACAGCAACATTACCGGGGGTGCCTTTGAAGTCGACCTGCATTTCATTGATAAGGCCCCAGAGGCTTTGCGCCGCGGGCAGACTATCCAACTGCGCCTGCAGTTCAGTGGGGTGAGCGAAGCCCTCATCATCCCTCGCGGTGGCTTCTACCAGGAGACAGGAGGCAACTGGATCTATGTGCTGGATGCCGCAGGTAACCAAGCCATTAAACGGAATATCCGCATTGGCCGCCAAAACATACACCATTATGAGGTAGTGGAAGGCCTACTGCCCGGAGAAGAGGTGATCGTTTCCTCCTATGATGGCTTCGGCCGCAAAGACCGACTCATATTCAGATAAACCCGAAAAAGATATTACAATACCCTTTTAAACCGTCTAATCATGATCAAAACTGTTGACTTAACGAAAGTGTTCCGCACCGAAGAAGTAGAAACCACAGCCCTGAACCAGGTGTCCTTTGAGATCAAGGAAGGGGAGTTTGTGGCCATTATGGGACCCAGCGGATGCGGGAAGTCCACATTGCTAAACATCCTCGGTCTGCTCGACAACCCCAGCAGCGGGCAATACTTTTTTCTCGAACAGGAAGTCTCCAGGTTCAGCGAGAGGCAGCGCGCCAACTTGCGCAAGAAAAACATTGGTTTCGTGTTCCAGAACTTTAACCTGATCGATGAGCTAAGTGTCTTCGAAAACGTTGAGCTCCCGCTTATTTACCTGGGCTACAGCTCATCGGAGCGAAAAAAGCGTGTGGAGGAAGTCCTTGAGCAAATGCAGATCATGCACCGCCGCAACCACTTCCCCCTGCAACTCTCGGGAGGGCAACAGCAAAGGGTAGCCGTATGCCGGGCGGTGGTTGCAAAGCCCCATATCATACTTGCCGATGAGCCTACAGGTAACCTCGACTCTACCCATGGCGATGAGGTGATGAACCTCCTGGAGACCCTGAACAAAAACGGCACCACCATCATTATGGTTACCCACTCCCAGCGCGATGCCTCCTATTCGCAGCGCATCGTCCGCCTGTTCGACGGCCAGATCGTCACTGAAGATAAAACAACCGAGTTTGTGCTCACAACGACACCCGGTTGATTTGTTCGCTCATTGTGCTTTTTGTTGGTTTTTGGGGGCAAAGGTTCCTTTGCCCCTTTTTCACCCCCTTCTAACATTTTGCAGCCATGTTACAAAATTTCCTCATCAGCGCCTGGAGAAATATGTTGCGCTCCAGGTTATATACCCTCATCAATATTTTCTGTCTCTCCGTTGGCATCACAGGGGCAATGCTCATCACCCTCTATCTGAACCATGAGCTTTCCTACGATACCTACCACGAAAAGCAAGAACGGATATTCCGCCTGGATGGAAAATACCAGGTGGGAGGAAGCTTTAACCACATGGCCATCACCCCTTTCCCCTTAGGGCCCGCACTTAAATTTGAATTCAGCCAGGTGGAAGAGTACTGCAGAATTTTTATCCAGCGAGATATCCTGGTGAACATAGAGGACCGAGAATTTTTGGAAGATGAATTTGCCCTTGTCGACACCACCTTCTTCGATGTTTTTTCCCATCAATTTATCCATGGTCAGCCGGAAGGGGCCCTTAACGAGCCCAAAACTATTGTCCTGACGCAATCTTTAAGTAAAAAATATTTTGGTCAGGAAAACCCCGTCGGCAGGCAAATCAGCATCGACCAACAGACCTACTTGGTAACCGGTGTCATTGAAGATTTTCCCGACAATTCCACCTTGAAACTCGAAGGCTTGATGACCATTAACCAGTCGGAACATCAGCGGTTTTATGCACTGGATCCTCAACTGTTCTGGAGCATCAACGACAACTTCACTTATATCCTGATGCGTCCTGAAACCAGTATCGAAACGGTGCTGGAGAATATGGAAGATTTCAATAAAAAATACGTGGAACCTATTGGCAGTCAGATTGCTGCCACAGCTGAATTCCTGGCAGTACCCCTGCGCGACACCCACATGACCCGTGTCACCTATGCCCCCAACCCAGGCAGTAAAACAATATTGTTGATTTTCTCGTTGGTTGCTCTTTTCCTGATCATCATCGCAGCGGTGAACTACACCAACCTGGCCACAGCCAGGGCTTCGCAGCGCGCGCGAGAGATTGCCATGCGTAAAGTGTCAGGAGCTACCCGCCAGCAAATGGGCCTGCAGTTCCTGGCTGAATCCCTGGTGGTAGCTTTTATCTCCCTGGTCTTATCCCTTCTGCTTGTCGAGGTCCTTTTGCCGGGCTTCAACACCCTGTCCGATAAATCGTTTTCTCTCGGAAACATCCTTGAGGGCAAGATGTTTTTTCAAATCCTGCTCATCACTATTCTTACGGGAATCCTTTCAGGAATCTACCCTGCCTTGTTCCTCAGCAGCCTCGAACCTGTAAAGATCTTAAAAAGCCTCAATTATAAAAAAGGAGGATCGGGATTGCTGCGCAAGTTCCTGGTGATATTCCAGTTTGCCATCTCCATTATCCTGGTGGCAGGAACCCTTACCGTCAGGAATCAATTGAATTACCTTCAAAACAAGCCCCTGGGCTTTAATCCCGAAAATCGTTTGGTAGTCACCCTGCATGGCAGGGAAGCCAGGCAGGGGGTGGAAAGCCTTGAACACCTCATCAGGCAGGACCCCAACGTCCGAAATACGGCTAAGGTGCTTTTTGCCCCCGCCATGGGACACAACATCAATGCCGTTAAGGTCCAGTCAGGAAACGAAATGACCGAAACAACAATAGGATCCAACTTCGTCGATCAGCAATTCATCGATATGATGGAGATCAAAATCAAGGAGGGCCGGGGATTTGAAAAGGAAATGCGCTCGGATGCCTATTCTTCTGTTATTGTCAATGAAGCCGCTGTGAAGGTATACGGGTGGCACGATGCCCCACTGGGAAAAACAATTGAATGGCAGATTAGTGCCAGCGACACAGCCCCTTCCAAATTAACCGTAGTCGGAGTCTTCGAAGATTATCATGCCCTGACCCTCGACCGGGTCATTGAACCCATGATGCTTCTGGTACCCCAGGACATCAGCCTTTTGCGCTGTATTATCGTAGAACACTTGCCCGGCAAGGAAAAAGAAACCATGGAGTTCCTCCAAAAAACCGTCAGGGAATTTGAACCTTCACGCTTGCCCAACATCGTGCCCCTCACCTATGGGTTTCAGGAACAGTTTAATGCTGAAAAAAGACAAGGGTCGATCTTCGGTATCTTTGCCCTTGTATGTATCATCATCTCATTCCTGGGGCTGTTTGGGCTTTCATCTTTCCTGACCGAGCAGCGCAAAAAAGAGGTCGGGATTCGCAAGGTCCTGGGATCTTCGGGAGCAAGCATCCTGATGATGTTTTACCGCGAATTCCTCCTGCTGGTCTTTATTTCTTCAATCATTTCAGCCCCTGTCATCTGGTTCGTGATGGAAAAATGGCTCCAGGGATTCCCCTACCGTACCACCATGAACCTCTGGCCTGTGGTTTACGCCACCCTCTTGTCGATCATTATTGCCCTGATCACCGTAAGCTACCACACCTTCAGGGCTGCCCGCCAAAATCCTGTGGATGCCATCAGGGCAGAATAATAAATGTATGCGGCGAGCTTTTGGTTGATCAGGCAACGGCTGAATTTCGTATGTTTGCCAAATATTGCAAACGGTCATAGCATGCAGTTCTTTCGCGGCACCAACCCGGTCAGGCTCAACTCCTTGAAGAATATGTTCCGGGGGCTAAGGTATCGCAACTACCGCTACTATTTCTTTGGACAAAGCATCTCGCTCATTGGCACCTGGGTTCAAAACATTGCCATGAGCTGGCTTGTATACCGCCTGACCGGCTCTGCCTTGCTACTGGGAACGGTGGTGTTTGCCCAACAAATCCCTGCCTTGTTCATCACCCCTTTTGCAGGCGTGCTGGCCGACCGCTGGAACCGCCGCCGGGTGATCATCACCACTCAGGCCATAGCCATGGCCACCACCCTGTTCCTGGCCTGGATGGTGCTCAGCAACCGCATCTCCGTCCCCTGGATCATTGCCATCGCCATCGTCAACGGTGTCATCCTGGCTTTCGACTCCCCCTTCCGGCACGCGTTCGTGCAGGATATCATCACCAAGCCCGAAGATTTGGCCAATGCCATCGCCCTCAACTCCTCACTTTATAACCTGGCAAGGTTTATCGGCCCTCCCATCGGAGGTTTCCTCATCAACCTGGTGGGCGAGGGCTGGTGCTTCCTCATCAACGGGATCAGCTTCATGGGCGTGCTTTCAGGCCTGCTTTACGTCAGGATAGAAGAAGCTAAGAAAAAGGAACATTCAGGCTCCATTCTGTTCCAGTTGATAGAAGGCATACGCTATGCCTGGAATTTTCGCAGCCTGAGGTACCTGTTGTTGCTGATCATCTTCAGCAGCTTTTTCGGCCTGCCCTTCCAGGCATTGATGCCGCTCTTTGCCGCCGACATCCTGAAGGGTGACGCCCAGATGCTGGGGTTCCTCACAGGCTCGTTGGGCGCAGGGGCACTGACAGGGGCCCTCTACCTGGCCTCACGAAAATACCTGATGAAAGTCCCGAAGCTCACCTATCACACCTCCCTGATCTTTTCAATAGGGCTGGCCGTGTTTGCCCTATCGCCCTACCGATGGCTCTCAATGCCCGCCCTGGTGGTAACAGGCTTTGGAATGATCGTACACTTCAACGGCACCAACACCCTGCTTCAAAGCATTTCCGACCGGGAAAAACGCGGACGAATCGTATCGCTATACAGCCTCACATTCCTGGGCATCACCCCCCTGGGCAGCCTGGCGGCAGGAGCACTGGCCGATTACCTCGGGGTTCCCGCGACTGTATTCGCCTTTTCCTTGGTGTGCCTGGTCTCGGCCCTCCTGTTCGGACGAAGGGTCAGGCTTATCATGTTCAGCCTCGCTAGGAGGCTGCGCGAATAGCTTGTCTATTTCAGGCGGTTATGGTACTTCTTCAGATAGAATTTGCAAAACGAATGGAACAGGTTCAGGTCGTCCTTGTTCATAATCATCAGCCGCTCCATGATGCGCGGGTAAATATTGCCCCCAGGGTCCATACCCACATCCTCCAGCACTTGCGCGGCTTTTTCCCTGACCACCCGCAACTCGTTCACTCCTGCCATGCGAACCTTCCTGCGGGCATAATCGAGACTTAGTTTCGAAAGGTAAGTGGCATACACCATCACCGCCTGCCCAAGGTTGAGGGAGGGATATTTACGTTTCATGGGAATGGTGGATAGGAGATCGCACAAAGCCAGCTCTTCATTGGTTAGGCCCGACTCTTCACGCCCAAAGACAATGCCCGCCAACTGCACAAGCTCACCCTTTTGGATGATGATACCCGGCAGGTCTTCCACCCTGTGGAAGTCTTCGGCTACATTGCGTTTCTTGGCAGCCGACCCTATCAGCAACGACAAGTCAGCTCCGGCCTCTTCAAGGCTTGAAAAGACCTCCGCCTGCTCAAGGATATCGTTTGAGCCATGGGCCGTGGCACGGGCCCGCGCTCCCAGATGGTCGCACTGTGGGCTCACCAGCCGCAACCGTTCAAAACCCATTGTCTTCAGCGCACGGGCCGAAGCACCAATATTCTCCTCACGGGCAGGGGAAACCAGGATGAATACAATCTCAGCCATAAATTCAGATGCTTTTCTAATGTCTTTCTCTGCGAAATAAAATTACACTTTTCAGATCAAGAAATGAGCAGATACGGCTATTTTAACTATACAAACAAATTGCAGCCCCCGAATAGCATCTACATTACACAGCTGAAACATGTTTTAAGTTCGACCGAAGTTCAGGCGGGTTTCAGCCGTTTTAAAACGGCTGAAACCCGCCTGAACTTCGGTTGAAATACAATGTTAAATAAATCATAAACCCCACCTCGTCCCACTTATTTTTGGTCCTTAGCCCTGAAAAAAAAGAAGGCTGCCCAGCAACAGCAAGGCAGCCTTCAAAAGGTTTATTGATAAGGATTATTGTATCACGATCTGCCGGACAAAGACATTGCCCCGGCTGGTGATCCTGAGCAGATAGAAGCCTCGCTGCAGGGCACCCACGTCAAGGGTAGTCTGATTGCTTCCCTGCCCGATGGCGTCTTCCCTGACTGAGAGGATCTGCTGACCGCCCAGGTTGAACACTTCGATTGCAGCAGGCCCTGCCTGGCTACTCCATTCGATGACGAGCTGATCCCTTGCAGGTTGCGGATAAACCCTGAACCCGTCTTCGTTGGTCAACTCATCGACCGAAACAGACTCTTCAAAATGAGCCGTTGCAGTAATGTCTTCAGTCATCACGATCTCAATGGAAGGTTCGGTGAAGAGGGTGCCGTTGACGTTCCACTCCACGAAATGCCATCCTGCATTGGGCACAGCAGTGACATTAACCGTTGCATTGAGGGTGTGGGTATAGGTTCCGGGACCAGGATAGGAGGTGCCCAAACCTTCGATAGCAAGCACCAGGGTTTTGTTGGTGGATTCAAGGACAGCGGTGAGGCTGCGGTCCTGGAAGACCTCGAAGCTGAAGGGGTTGCTTGTTGAGACAATTTCGCCGTTTTCCTGCCAGCCCACAAATTGGTAACCGGCATAGATGGCCGATGAGACGGTAGCTGTAGAACCATAGGGATAGGTGCCCGCACCACTGGTCACCCCTGAACCCTGTGGCGTGATGGCCAGACTGATCTGATAAGTCTTGATGTTGAAACGGGCCACCAGTTCAGTCTCTTCTTCCACAACAAAGGTGTAACTCGAGTTGGATGATACCAATTGACCATCCTGACGCCAGCCGCCAAAGTCGTATCCTTCGGCTGTTTCAGCAGTAACGGTGATCTCGGTCCCAAAATCAAAGACCCCGCCCCCGCTGACTTGTCCACCTGCTTCAGGATCGGCTTCAAGAGTCACTTCATACTGGTTGACCGAAAAATGAGCGGTAAACTGGCGGTCGCCAGTAATTACAGCCTGAAAGGAAGGATTGGCAGAAAAAATATTCTCGCCTTCTTTCCAGTAAAGGAAGGTATAGCCGTTGGGCTGGTTGGTGGAAATAATTGCTACCTGCCCGTGGTCGTAAGTACCTGAGCCTGTTTGAACGCCCACCCCTTCAGGCATTGACTGGAGGGCGACCTGGTATTGGTTGAGGGCAAAAACAGCGGTGATGGTGCGGTCGGTGTTAAGGGTGATTGTTACCGTTTCAATTTCTGAAAGGGGTTCTCCATTTTCCAGCCATTGCACAAAATGATAATTCGCAGCAGGGGTGGCAGTCACGCTTACCTGGCTGCCTTCATTATAAATGTGGGTGCCTGCGGCCGGATTGGTGGTGCCGTTGCCCTGAACCAGGATGGTTAACTGGTATTGGGTGGCGGCAGGTTCAATGATCACCTCTGCAGGATTTGATGGTACGGATTCACCAATGGGGTCCTGATAAAGGGCGGTCACCTCATACACAAAGGTTCCTAAGGATAGGCCCTGATCGGTAAAGCTCAGCTGTGCCGGGTCAGGCACGGTGGCAACAGGGCTTTCGTTACGGTAAATACGGTAGCCCTGCAGGGTGGCGCTGGCATCGGTCAGGGTGGGTGCTTCCCATAGCAGGTTCACATCGCTTTCGTTGCTGATGCCGGCGGTAAGGTTTGCGGGTGCCGGGAAGTCGGCATCATAGTATCCTGATACTTTAACCAGGTCAAGAGCAATCCCGTATCCTCCTGCCACGGTACCCTCAAAGGCGATCTGGAGGGCAGCGGACAGGATGGGCAGTTCCAGGACGGCCTGGGTCCATTCGGTAACATCAGAATAATAAGCCGCTAGCTCGGTCCACTCAGCTTCAGCATCGGGGCGGTAAAGCACCCTCAGGGTATCCTGCAACTCCTCGTTTGCGGCATTGGCAAAGAAGAAACTGAGTTCACCCAGCTCAAAATCACCAAAGTTGACGAAAGGGGTAAGCAGGGAAGTGATCTTACCATAGTCTGTGGAGCCGCCGGCCTTGATATAGGCGTTGCTGCTGCCTTCATAGGCAGCAGCAGGCATGCCAGCACCGTTTCCTTCACCTGTCTGCCAGGCAAGGGTACCTTCGGTGAAAAGCTGTTCCCAGCAAATGGGGAGGCTGGTTTCATTGAACCCTTCAATGAAGGGCAGGGTTTCGATCACAGGGCAAGGGGTGGTGGCTTCTGCCAATACGCCTTCTGAATATTTCCCGCTCTCGCTGCGCGACCAGACTTTATAGGTATAGGTTGTGGCAATATCCAGTTCTTCGTGGACGAATGCCTCGGCATTGCCAAGATACAGGATGGTGCCTCCTCCGGGTAAATCCTGTCCCAGGAAATAGTCGCCGTTGGGTATTCCAAAATTTTCGGAGGTATTGAAGGCGAGCAGGACGGGGTTCTGGTTTTCGTTCAGCCCCCAGGAAAGTTGTATGGTGTTGGGGTCGGTGGGCTCAGCTGTAAAGTCGGTGACTTCAGGCACTGTCTCCCCAAAGGGGTCGTAGCCATCAATGGCCGTGGCATTGGTGCCCAGGGGGTCGAGCCAGTCGCTGAGGCGGGAGGTAGCCGAGCCGCCTCCGGTCCACGACACGCCGAGGCGGCCATAATAGTCGGGTTGGGTGTTGCCGCAAGCAGCGTATCCCCCGTGGAGTTGCCCAATAATACGACCTCCGGCATCGAAGATTGGTGAGCCCGAAGAACCGCCTTCAGTGGTAGTACCCCCACTCCAGGTGATACGCCAATGGGTAGTTCCTGATCCAGCCGATCCAAGATAAGAAGAGGCCTGAACCCCACCTTCTGCATAGCTGAATTTTTTGATGTCGCCACTGGGGTGGTGGATGCCAATAATGGTTTCATTGATGGCAGCGGAAAGGTCGCGATTCCATCCGGAGAAGAAAGGGTTGACGTTTTCGGGTATGGGATTGCTAAACTCCAGCAGCCAGAAGTCGGACGCGGCATTTCTTGCGCGGTGTATCAAATTGCCCACGGCATTGTAAGGAGGGGGCGTGGGTGGATTGGCACAGGTGGCACTTTGCCAGTTGAACCAGAACACCAGTGTGCCGGGATTCTGATAGCAGTGATTGGCGGTAAGCATCAGGGGGGTACCATCATAAGCCGTATTGTTGATCAGGGCGCCCGTACACCAGGCGGTTCCACTGGTAAGCATCAGGGCCACCGAGCGGATCTGCTCTTCCCAGCCTTCCGATTGAGGGCAAGCCACATTGAGGTTGCATGAGCCCGATTGCCCAAAGGCTTTCACATAGGCTAATGGC
>JAAYLH010000068.1 GCA_012521995.1 Bacteroidales bacterium
GTCTTCACCAGGGCATCGGCTTTGGCCCCGGATATCTTCCCCTTTTTGAAAACCTCTTCCCCCAGTCGCAGGGGGATACGCACCAGTGAGGCTTTCTCGACAATGATTTCACCATTCAGCTCAAAAACATTGGAAAAGAAAAGGCGCACGGCGTTCGAGCCGATATCGATGGCAGCTAAGAGCATAGACTTAATCCTGTATTAACAAATCATTATAGTACTGATAAATGGCTTCCTGGCTTCTGATGAGGGGCTCATCCCCTTGCGGCAGGCGGTATTTGTTCTGTTGTTTGCCTTCCACCACGCGCGCCTTGACATTATCCTGCCATTGCAATTCAAGCATTGTGCGAAGTTCCTTCTGGATGCCCGGGTCGAGGATGGGGCATCCCACTTCAATGCGATGATCGAGGTTACGGGTCATCATATCGGCCGAAGAGATGAAATAGCGCTCGTCGCCTTCGTTGTGAAAGATGAACACCCGCGAATGCTCAAGGAAGCGATCGACAATGCTGATGACTTCAATGTTCTCACTCAGGCCTGGCTTCCCGGGGATGAGCACACAGATACCACGCACGATGAGCCTGCATTTAACCCCCGCCTTACTGGCCACATACAGCCTCTTCACGATGGCTTCATCCACCAGCGAATTGAGTTTCATAAAAATGGCAGCAGGTTTTCCGGCGCGGGCATTTTTTATCTCGCGCTCAATTTGCTGAACGATGAAGTTGCGCGTACGGAAAGGTGAAACGATGAGGTGGCGGAAACTAACGGGGGCATACCAGGTCTTTTCGAACAGGCTGAAGACGCGGTCGACTTCTTCGGTGATGTGCGGGTTGCAGGTCAGCAGGCTGTCGTCGCCATACACGCAGGCGGTCTCCTCGTTGAGGTTCCCAGTGCCGATGTTGGCATATAAAACGCTCTTCTTCCCTTCCTTACGGCGGATGAGGATGAGTTTGCTGTGTACCTTCAGGCCGGGAACTCCGTGGATGATCTCCACTCCTTCCTCCTGCATCTTCTCTGACCAGAAAATATTGGCTTGCTCATCGAAGCGGGCCTGCAGCTCCAGGAATACGGTCACCTTTTTCCCGTTGCGTGCCGCATTGATGAGGGCATTGATGACCTTCGAAGTGGATGCTACCCTGTAAAGGGTCACTTTGATGGACTTCACCTTTGGGTCAATGGAGGCTTCCCGCAGCAGTTCAACGATGTAGTCGAACGACTGGTAAGGGAAATGCAGCATGATATCCTGCTGTCGTATGGCGGCCAGCATGCTTTTGGCCTCACGCAGCAAGGGATGCGGCAGCGGAGGCATGGTAGGGTATTCCAGATCGGCAGGCCCAATATTGGGGAACTTCATGAAGTCCTTGAAGTTATGATAGCGCCCCCCATAGTGCATATTATCCTTTTCGGAAATCTTCAGCCTGTCGGTAAGCACCTTCAGCAGGCTTTTGGGCATGGCTTCATCGTAAATGAATCGCACGGGCCTGCCCTGTTTGCGCTGCTTGAGGCTTTCTGTCATACGCTCCATGAAGCTCTTGGAGACATCGTTGTCGATGTCGAGTTCAGCGTCGCGGGTAAGCTTAATGGAATAGGCATCAAAGCGGTCGTAATCGAAAATGGAGAACATGGAGGCCAGGTTATAACGGATCACGTCGTCGAGCAGGATGATGAAGCGCTTCCCGCCGCTGTTGGGAAGGATCACAAAGCGGGATATGCTGGCGGCAGGCACCCGTATCAGGGCCGAGTCGTCCCTGAGGCTCTCGTCGGATTTCTGCAAGTGAACCACCAGGTAAATGGCCCTGTCGCGCAGAAAGGACGAACGCTTGAAGTTCTTGATCATCACAGGGAACAGGTTGGGCCTGACGTGTTCCCTGAAAAAGTCGCTGACAAAGGCGCCCTGTTCGGGGGTAAGCTCTTTTTCGCTGACGAGGAAAATATTGTTTTCCTCGAGCTGTTGCAGGAGACTCCTGTAAATGGCATTGAATTCTTCCAGCTGTTTGAGTTCAACATCGTTGATCTTTTTCAGGAGGCGTGCGGGCTTGAAAGGCAGGTCTTCGGGCAGTTCCTCGCTAAGGTCCTGCAGCCTTCTCAGGGTGGCCACCCTGACCCTGTAGAACTCATCCAGGTTATTTGAATAAATGCCAAGGAAACGCAGGCGCTCAATGAGGGGCACACGCTCATCGGCGGCTTCCTGGAGCACCCGTTCGTTGAACGAGAGCCAGCTCAGTTCACGATTGATCATCAGGGTCTTTTTCATCCTTCTAAATTCATACAAAAGCATCCCTGGATAATCCCCTTATCCAGAAACTTTCCGCCGCAAACCCAAAGATATGCTTTTCAGATTAAGGAAATGTTAAATCGCGCGGAAAAACGATCAGAGCATACTGGGAAACACAATAAAGTTCACCTGTTTTTCGGATAACAGGATCCTGTTCCATTCAGGGGTATGGAAACTGATGCTAACCACGGCTGAAGTAGGCAGGTCTTCGGTCAGGCGTGCCTGCAGCATCTGTGCAAAGCCCGTCATCACAGGGTTATGCCCCACCAGCATCACGCTTTCGATTTCGTCGGGCAGGGCCGACACCAGGTCGAGCAAGCTGTCTTCGGTGCCCAGGTATATCTCCCGCTCCTGCCTGATACCCTCTGCGGGAACGCCAAGGCCTTCGGCCATCAGTTTTGCCGTTTCCATCGCGCGCACCGCATGGCTGGAGATGATCACTCCGGGCTTAACGCCTTTTCCCAACAGGAAAGCCCTGATCTTTTTTGTCCGTTCAACCCCTGCCTCCAGCAAGGGACGCTCATGATCCTTTTGTCCGGGATGTTGCCACGACGACTTCCCATGCCGCACCAGGTAAATCGTTTTCATAGAAAATTCTTTTTACGATTCTTTCTTCCTCACCTATCGCCCCGGGGATTTCCCCAATCAAAATTGCAATATTAATTCCACACTTGCAAGAAAAAGTTCGACAAAAACCTTAGTTGACTGGTATAAAAAGAAAGGCTGTCTTAAAAGTTTCTTGTTTATTTTGCCGGATTCTTTGCTGCCTGCCATTAAAAATGGCGACCATTCACTTGAATAACAACAAGAAAGGCACCAAAGGCCACAAAGGATGTCATCAAAAAACAAAAACTTATAAGACAGTCCCTAACAATTGATTAAATTTCCCTTAGTAAGCAAACAGCGGGAAACCTTCCATAAGCTTATGGACTTTTTTCTTTACGCTTTCGATCACCTCCTGGCTGTCGATGTTTGAGATCACCTCATCGATCAGGTCGACGATTTGCACGGCATGTTCTTCCTTGAGGCCGCGGGTAGTAATGGCAGGAGTTCCGATGCGGATGCCCGAAGTGGCAAAGGGCGAGCGGCTGTCGAAAGGCACCATGTTCTTGTTGATGGTGATATCGGCCAGCACCAGGGTGTTCTCGACTTTCTTACCGCTGATCTCGGGAAACTTTGAGCGCAGGTCAATGAGCATCAGGTGGTTATCCGTTCCGCCTGAGGTGACGTGGTATCCCTTGGCAATAAATGCCTTGGCCATGGCCTGGGCATTTTTCATTACCTGGATGCCATACTCCTTGAAGGAGGGCTTCAGGGCTTCGCCAAAAGCCACTGCCTTGGCAGCGATGATATGCTCGAGGGGGCCGCCCTGGGTGCCGGGGAATACGGCGCTGTCGATAACAGCCGACATCATTTTAATCTCGCCCTTTGGGGTCTTCTGTCCCCAGGGGTTCTCAAAGTCCTTGCCTATCAGGATCAGACCGCCACGGGGACCACGAAGGGTTTTATGGGTGGTGGTGGTGATGATGTGGCAGTGCGGCAACGGGTCATTCAACAGTTTGGCTGCAATGAGGCCAGCAGGGTGGGCAATGTCGGCCATCAGGATGGCGCCAATCTTGTCAGCGATCTCACGAATGCGCTTGAAGTCCCAGTCGCGCGGATATGCTGAGGCGCCGGCGATGATCATTTTGGGTTTCTCTTTCAGGGCGACACGTTCCATCTCTTCATAGTCGATGGTGCCTGTATCCTCCTTTACTTTGTATGCAATC
The DNA here is from genome assembly GCA_012521995.1 of Bacteroidales bacterium. Taxonomy (GTDB): domain Bacteria; phylum Bacteroidota; class Bacteroidia; order Bacteroidales; family UBA7960; genus UBA7960. The sequence goes on from JAAYLH010000068.1 coordinate 4,047, forward strand.
GGATTGTAGATAAGACCGGAAAGATTCACCGGCGAGCCGTGCGACAGGTGACCGCCATGACTCAGGTCCAGGCCCATAAAGGTGTCGCCGGGTTTCAGGCAAGCCAGGAATACGGCTGCATTGGCTTGGGCTCCACTGTGTGGCTGAACGTTGGCATACTCCGCTCCAAAAAGCTCCTTCGCCCGGTCGATGGCAAGCTGCTCAGTTTGGTCGACTATCTGGCAACCCCCGTAATAACGGCGGCCGGGATAGCCTTCCGCATACTTGTTGGTAAGCACACTACCCATGGCACGCATCACCTGCTCGCTTACAAAGTTCTCCGAAGCGATCAGCTCCACACCATGCAACTGACGCTGGTATTCTTGTTCAATCAAATCAAAAATCTGACGGTCTTTTTCCATGATCTTTCTTATTTTTTATGTTGTTGAAATTTAATCTCTTAAATCAGGCCCAAAATTAAGCAATTTTCAACAATACCCTATGGTGTTCAAACTGTCTAAAAATGGTATTTTTACCCGGAAATTTCTTATCTCACCCTATAAACCCCATTTCCTAAACATGAAACGATCGTACTTTGTTCTGTTGCTTTGCGTTCTTCTGTCCATGCCTGGCTTGGCCTCTGAAAAGCTTGTAGTCTCCCAATGGCTGACTGCAGGGGCTCTTCCACTGCAATACCCCGCCTTCCACCAGGTACAAAACGTGGAAGGAAAAACCTTCTCAAACAATGATTTGCTTTCCTTCAACCACCTGAACCTCAAAGATTATTTCCCTGAGGAAGGCTTGCAGTTCAATTGGTTCAACGGCCAGCCTGTTGAATGGGTGACCATGATGGCTGATGAAAACGGCTTCCTGGTATTGCACGATGGACAGGAGTGCCCGCAGCCACAAATGGTTTACCTGGCGGCTTACCTAAAAGCCGACCGCTGGATGAGTGCCCAGCTCGAGGTACGCAGCAACTATATGCTCGAGGCTTACCTTGACGGGGAGCGTATCGGCAGTAAGACCTCCATCGAAAAAGAAGAAAACACTACCGGCAAGGTAACCAAAGAATTGAAGCTGACCCGCGGCACTCATCTTCTGCTCATCAAGGCCTTGAAGCCATCGGAAGCAGGTCTCCCCTGGAAACTTACCGCCCAGCTTGAGATGAAAGAACCCTTTACAATCAATGACCTGATGCCTGTGCTCATCCCTGCCAACATCAAGAACATCAACCACGTCATGGATGGCCTTAAGATCAGCAGCGTGGAACCTTCCAATGACGGCCGCTATTATGCCATATCCTTCCGGCAGTCGCTTCCCCCTGATGGGCAAAGCGAATCGTGGACCGACATCCGAAAAATGGAGGACAACAGCCCGATAACCTCTTTCAGGCATTCGAGGGTGTCGCGTATGACCTGGTTGCCCGGGGGCATCATCCTTAGCTACGTCAGCAGCCGCAACGGCAAATCGACTATCTACCGGCACAACCTCGAAACGGGAGAGATCAGCACCCTGCTTGAGGATGAAGACAAAATGGGGAGTTTCCGCTGGGCCCCCGACGGATCATACATCATCTATTCGGTGCGTGAGGACGGCTCCGGCAGCGATGCCACCATGCGCCGGGTGCTGGGGATGCAGGACCGCCAGGGGCAATGGCGCAACCGAAGCTTCCTGTATAAATATGATGTCGCAACTGGGCTGAAGACCCGCCTCACCTATGGCAATGTGAGCACCAGCCTGATGGACATCAGCCCCGACGGGCAAAAACTTCTTATCAGCCTCTCCAGGCCCGATTACCAGGAACGCCCCTATACCAAATCGGACCTTCTACTACTGGACCTCAACACCCTGGCCGTCGACACCTTGTTGACCAACCAGCGCTGGGGTGCCTCGGCCAGCTTCTCACCCGATGGCAAGCAACTCCTTGCTACAGGCGGCCCTTCAGCTTTTGATGGTGCAGGAGAAAACATCCCCGGGGGCACCATCCCCAACAACTACGACCGCCAGGCCTATATCTACGACCTGGAAACCCGCACGGTAAAGTGCATCACCCTGAACTTTGACCCCTCTGTTTCTTCGGTGTACTGGCATCCTGCAGACAACAACATTTACATCTCGACCACCGACGAGGATTACCAGCGTCTGTACCGCTACAATATTCGCCGCGAGCGCTTCAGCCTGGTGAACACAGGCCTCGATATGGTGAACGGAATGAACTTTGCCGGCAAGAGCCTGGTGGCTACCTTCCTGGGCTCACAAACCAATGCACCTGCAAAGGCCTATTCCATCAACCTCAGCAACGACCGCGTGCAGGTCATTGAAGATACCGAAAGCAAAACCTACCAAAACGTACAGTTTGGCGAGACCCGCAACTGGAACTTCCAGACCTTAACAGGAGTGGACATTAAGGGAAGATATTACCTGCCGCCCAACTTTAAGCCTGAAAAGAAGTACCCGGTCATCGTTTATTATTACGGGGGCACCACTCCTGTGGGCCGCAGCTTCGGGGGGCGCTACCCCTTTAACCTCTGGGCAGGCAACGGCTATGTGGTGTATGTGCTGCAACCCAGCGGGGCCATTGGCTTTGGGCAGGAATTCTCGGCCGCCCACGTCAACAACTGGGGCCTTACCGTGGCCGACGAAATAATCGAGGCCACCCGGGGTTTCCTGCAAGCCCACCCCTTCACTGACGCCTCCAAAGTAGGCTGTGCAGGGGCTTCTTACGGGGGCTTTATGACCATGCTGCTGATGACCCGTACAGACCTATTCACCGCCTCCATTGCCCATGCCGGCATCAGCTCCATCTCAAGCTATTGGGGCGAAGGCTACTGGGGCTATTCCTACAACGCAGAGGCCGCTGCTGAAAGCTTCCCCTGGAACAGCCCTGAGATATACGTCGATCAAAGCCCCCTGTTCCGCGCTGATAAGGTCAGCACCCCAATACTGCTCCTCCACGGCGACAGCGACACCAACGTGCCCCCGGGCGAAAGCATCCAATTCTACACCGCCCTCAAAATGCTGGGTAAGCCCGTGGAACTCATCCTCGTAAAGGGCGAGGACCACCACATCCTCACCTACGGCAAACGCATCGAATGGCACAACACCATCATGGCCTGGTGGGACAAATACCTTAAAGATCAGCCCGAATGGTGGAATGAACTCTATCCGGATAAAAATTATTAGCGATACTAAAAAGGATCATTTCTCCTTCAGGATTCCCGAAAAATTAAGAGGCCCTGCTTGAAAGAACAAGCAGGGCCTTTTTTCGTTAATAGAAAATTGAACAACTCCTCAATCAAAAATCATAAATCATTTGAAATGATTCCAAAAAATCCGTTAAAGCTAGGGGAATTATTGGATAGTCACAACCGAATTTGATTTTAAAAAAGTTCAAATAAAAACAAAATTTTAGCTTGCTGTCTCCCCTAACCATTCAGCCTTTTAACCATTACCATTGAATGCGCATCCTCTACCACCTCCTTAAAACCGAACTTCGGATACCATCGATAAGCGTAATTCAATTTATCAACGCTCAAGGAAACCTGATGATAATCAAGGTGTTTCATTTGATCGAGCATCGCTTCCATCAGCTTTTTCCCGATCCCCTGATTCCGGTATTCCTCACATACTGACATACTTAGCTCAGGGGTTACGGGATCCACATACCCAAAGCCCTTTTCTGTTTCCGAAAAGATCCTCGTCCAGACAGCGCCCACCGGCATCCCCTGGCGTTCAGCCACCAGGCAGTGGTCGGAAGCTTTCCCAAAGTCATTGAAATAACAGGATAATTCAGGAAATTGAAGGATATCCCGCTGGGGTTTTTCTTCTCCAGGGGGAATGAAGATGGCCTCAAACAAAAATTCACCCAGAAGGGGGAATTCCGTTTTTTCCATTTCCCTGATGGTGATCTTCATTTTGGTGATCA
>JAAYLH010000069.1 GCA_012521995.1 Bacteroidales bacterium
CAGGCAAACCCTTTCAGGGTAAGGGCCTGGTTTTTTCAACAGTTTTTCATCTGCTGGCAGACAAAAAGAAAGGGATGTTTGTTAATAAAAAAATAATTTGAATTTTACCACAACAATCCAAGGCTACCAGCCAAATTGGATAAACAAAATGAAGAGAAATTTCCCCACAGAATTGTGCGGGGATTTTTTTTGTTAAAAATTCTGAAACATTAAACCTTTCTTGCTGTTTATTGTCAAACTTCCGATTCAAAACCAAGGCAGTTTGAATCCATTGTTTAACCAACACAGTAAATTACCATAAATACGCAAATTATATGTCTCATTTTCTGAATATCAAGAAAATACTCCTCATAACCCCCTTTTTGTTTTTTTCGTTTTCCTTGTTTGCTGAAGGCCTCGTGGACAGTGGAGCTTCCTCAGCACCCCGTCCGTTTAGCAGCGGTGTAGTTACAGGAATTGTAATCGATGACGCCAGCAATGAGCCGCTTATGTTTGCCAGCGTAGTCCTCCACAACGTGGCCGACTCTTCGATGGTAACAGGAGCGATTACCAATGAGCAGGGGGCCTTTGTTATTGAGCAGGTGCCCGCAGGGCAGTTTTATGTAGCCATCAATTATGTGGGGTATCCCCGTAAGGAAGTTAACGGCATAAGCGTTACCCCGCGTGAGCCTGTTTACGAAATGGGCACTATCCGCGTGGAGCCCAGTGCGGCGATGCTTACCGAGGTGACCATTGAGGCTACCCGCCAGTTGATGGAAGTGGGCCTCGACCGCCGTGTCATCAATGTCGACAGTGAACTCACTGCCTCGGGTGGGACAGCCCTCGAGCTGATGCAGAACATCCCCAGCGTGGCTGTTGATTTCGACGGCAACGTAAGCCTTAGGGGAAGCTCTAATGTAACCATCCTTATTGATGGCCGTCCCAGCAGCCTAACCGGACTGAGCGGCTCAGAAGCCCTTGAACAGATCCCTTCAAATATGATCGAACGCATTGAGGTGGTTACCAACCCCTCAGCCCGCTATTCGCCCGAAGGTACTTCAGGAATTATCAACATTGTGTTGAAAAAAGAACGCCGAGGTGGATATAACGGGATGATGTCGCTCAATGCCAGCACAGGGAACCGCTTTTCAGGATCACTCAACCTTAACTATAAAACGGGCAAGGTCAATTTCTTTGCTAATTACAGCGGCAGGATGTTTAATATGGAAGGCTCGGGTTCCAATTTCAGGACCAGTTTCCTGCGCGATACGACTTTCCTTGATCAGGACTCCCGCTTCGAGAATGCCATGAACTCGCATAACGGAAGCATCGGGGCTGACTTCCAGATCAACAGCTATAATACCCTCACCTTTTCTGTGATGTACAATACTTGGCAGCGCAATTCGGATAACTTCACCGACTACAATGCACTGGATGAGGGCATGACCCTGATCGACTTCTTTACCCGTACCTCAGGCAATGGGATGGAAAACCAGGGGATGAACTACAGCCTCAACTACCGCAGAACCTTCGATCAAAAACTGCGTGAGTTGAACACCGATATCGTATTTTCTACCCGCGGAATGGATATGTCGGAAAACAACGTTCAAAGGTTTATTGAAACCAATGGAAAGCCCGCAATCCTTCCCGACCTGTTGGAAAACACCACTACCAACGGCAACAACTGGATGTTCTCCCTGCAAACGGATTACATCCAACCCCTTGGTGGAGACCAGAAGCTGGAGTTTGGCGGCCGCGCCTACCTCCGCGAGATGGGATCGGATTTCAACTTCTTTAATTATAACCCTGAAGCAGGGTCGTGGGTGAACAATTCAGGCCTTAGTAACGAATTTGTTTATAACGAACAGGTGTATGCCGCCTATGGAATTTATTCCACAATGCTGGGCAAGTACAGCCTGCAGGCAGGCCTGCGCCTGGAACAGACCTTTATTGAAGCTGACCAGCGCACCACCAATGAGGTGCACAAAGACAATTACCTGAACCTGTTCCCTACGGTTCACCTGCGCAGGAGTTTTGAAAAGGAGCAAGCTCTGCAGGTAAGCTACAGCCGCAGGATCAACCGCCCAAACAACCGTTTCCTGAATCCATTTGTCAGCTATACTGATCCTTATGACCTCTCATTCGGCAACCCCCAGTTGAAGCCTGAACTGATCAATTCAATGGAACTTGGCTATACCCGTTTCTGGAAAAACACTACCGTCAACCCCAGTATCTTTTATCGCTTTACCGAAGGGATGATCACCCGCTTCCGTACCATGAATGAGGAGGGTATTGCCTATACCACCTTCGAGAATATCAACAGGGGAACTTCTTACGGGGCAGAGCTGATCCTGTCTCAGCAAATCTTTCCCTGGTGGCGCTCGAATGGCACCTTTAGCTATTACCGCCAGATCATTGATGGGGGAGGCGCCATGATGGAAATGCGTACCGACAGCTATAGCTGGTCAGCGCGCCTTGTAAACAACCTCAGCCTGGGTAAGGGCTGGGACCTTCAGGTGAATGGGTTTTACCGCTCCCCCGTGGTGATGCTGCAGGGCGAAATGAAGGCCATGTATTCGGCTGATATGGGCTTGCGCAAAAATATCCTCGACCGTAAGGGCACCATCAACCTTAGGGTCAGCGATATCTTCAATACACAAAATTTCAGGATGTACAATTACGGCGATAACTTCACCATTGATATGGAACGCAAGCGCAACAGCCGTATGGTTTTCATAGGGTTTACCTATCGGATTAACGAATACAACAACAGAAGAAATCAACGTTCGCGTGAGTCCATGGATAATGGTTCACAGGATTTTGATGAATTCGATATGTAGTTTTAGTTAATTGATAGAGTTGGTTCGGGCGAGGGGCGGTCATTTTTTGGCTGCCCTTCCCCGTTTTTTGGGTGCTCCGTATCCAAACAGGTTTTTGCTTTTTATGAAGGATGACACATAGCGGGGCACCATCTTTTCCCAGCCAGGGTCGTTTTCTTTAATCTTTTTCAATACAATATGTGAAAAGAAAGGGAGCACCTGCTCACGGTATCCGGGGATGTCTACGATGAAGCTGTTTTCTACAAGGAACTTGTAAAGGGGCTTTACATCTTTTCCCACAGGCATGTTGGCAATGGTAATGATTGGGCTCTGCTCGTTTTCACGGCTGGGATAAATATACACCTTCAGGTTCTCAATGAAGAGTTTTCCGAAGGCTTCCAGGATGCCACCCCTGAGGTGAGCATAATACCGTTTGTCAATCACGTTCTGGAAGGTGTAGGCCCCAATCACCATACGGATACTGCCCATGCGGAAACGTCTGAACCACTCGGCCAGCTTGTAAAACTCGCGGAAATTGGAAATCATCACATTTTGCCCCATCCCGCAAAGGACATCCACCCGGTCGAGAAAGTCGCGCTCATCAAAATCGCCCCCACCCATCAGGTTGTTGAGGGTCATCTCGCAAAGCACCACCGTGTTTTTTTTGTCAAAACCCACATCATCCTTAAACAGCGCAAAGCCTGACTTCAGCATGTCGAAGCCTACATAGGTGATTGGCCTGAAACTTCCGCGCAGAACCATCGTGTGCTTTTTATATAACAGGTCGGATGGCTGCTGTACCTTGCCATGGCGGTCGAACATGGTCACGTTGGTCATCCCGTTTTTTACGAGCTGCACCGCCAGCAGCCGATTGTCAACGTAGTCAAGCTCGGGGCCGCTCATGCGCATCATGTCGATTTCTATCCTGTCGTCAGAGATCGATTCCATCAGCGACCTGAGGAAGCTGTTGGGATAGAGGTAGTTGTAATAGCAGGCATAGATCAGGTTCACGCCCAGAATGCCCAGGGTCTTCTGCTGAAGCAGGCTGTCGTTCTCCAACAGGCGAACGTGCAGGATCACGTCATTGGGCGGATCCCCGGGATTGAGCTGAAAGCGCACCCCGATCCAACCATGGGGGTCGTTATCCTTTTTGAAATTCAGGGTGGTTACTGTATTGGCAAAGGCAAAAAAACGGGTGTGCTCACCCCGCTTATCGCTCAGCAGATCCATCAGGCTCTTGAATTCAATATCGAGCATCTGCATCAGACGCTGCTCAGAGACATACCTTCCACTGGGGCTTTTCCCGTAAAGGGAATTGCTGAACTGCATATCATAGGCCGAGATGGTCCGTGCCACTGTACCCGAAGCTCCGCCCGACTGGAAAAAGCAACGGGCCACTTCCTGCCCTGCACCAATTTCGGCAAATGAACCGTAAATGCTGTCGTCGAGGTTGATGAATAAGGCTTTTCGGGTTGGGTCAAGGATCTCGCGGGTGATGGAAGTCTGGCGCATCTTAGCTTGGATAAGGAGGTTGTGAATCGTATTCAAATTTAAAGGAAATTATTTATTTTCTGAATTACCAGAGGGGTATTCTGGTTTTAATTTATATTTTTTTCATATTCTTTTCCCTTGCAGATAAAATGTTTTCCTTTGCAAAAAAAATAGATATATTTGTTGTTAGCCAAAGCGTACTGCTTGTTCGCTGGTATTTTCAACCTTGTTAAATATGAAAAAACGAATACTGGTAACCGGTGGAGCAGGTTTCGTGGGATCCCACTTGTGTGAAGCCTTGTTGAAAAAAGGGCATGAAGTGTTTTGCCTCGATAACTTTTTTACAGGACAAAAGAAGAATATCCTGCACTTGCTTGACGACCCCTATTTTGAACTCATCAGGCACGACATCACGATGCCTTTTTTTATTGAAGCCGACGAGATCTACAATCTGGCCTGCCCTGCCTCGCCCATCCACTACCAGTACAATGGTATCAAGACCATCAAGACCTCGGTGATGGGCGCTATCAACATGCTGGGGCTTGCCAAGAGGCTGAATGCAAAGGTGTTACAGGCCTCCACCAGTGAAGTCTATGGCGACCCTGAGATACACCCCCAGCCCGAGCATTACTGGGGCAACGTAAATCCAATTGGGCCCCGTGCCTGCTACGACGAAGGCAAGCGCTGCGCTGAAGCCCTGTTTGTCAATTATCACAGGCAGAATCACGTGAAGATCAAGATCGCAAGGATATTCAATACCTACGGCCCACGCATGCATCCCAACGACGGGCGAGTGGTCTCCAACTTCATAGTCCAGGCCCTGAACGGCGAAGACATCACCATCTTCGGCGATGGCGAACAGACCCGCAGTTTCTGTTATGTGGATGATATGGTTAGGGCGCTCATTGGCCTGATGGAAACCCCCGATGAGGTCACCGGGCCGATGAACCTGGGGAATCCCGGGGAATTCACAATGCTTCAGCTTGCCGAACTGGTGCTGAAGCTTACAGGCTCGTCATCCAAAATCACCTTTTTGCCCCTGCCTCAGGACGACCCCATGCAGCGGCAGCCCGACATCACCCTGGCCAGAAAAACCATTGCCTGGGAACCCCATACCCATCTGGAAGAGGGGCTTAAGCACACAATCCAGTATTTTAAAAACATTCTCAACTTTTAAGCAAACTATATGAACATCCTGATTACAGGCAGCAAGGGCCAGCTTGGCAGTGAATTCAGGGAATTGGCACCTCAGTATCCCCAGCACCAGTTTTTCCTTACCGATGTGGATGAATTGGATATTACCCACTCTGAAAAGGTGTATAAGTTTATGAAATCCAATAAGATAGAGTGTGTGGTGAATTGTGCGGGTTATACCCAGGTGGACCAAGCTGAGGATGACAAACCGGGAGCCACCCTCCTGAACAGCACCGCTACCAAATACCTGGCCGAAGCCAGCAGCAGGGTAGGCGCCCTGCTGATACACATCTCGACCGACTATGTGTTTGAGGGAAAAAACTTCAAACCCTATACTGAGAGTGACACCGCCAATCCCAAGTCGATCTATGGCAAAACCAAGCTCGATGGCGAGATCGAGGTGATGTTCAACGCCAAGCGGGCTATCATCATTCGTACCTCCTGGCTGTATTCGTCCTTTGGGAATAACTTCGTCAAAACCATACTCGAAAAAGGGAAAACGGAAAAGGAACTCAAAGTCATCTACGATCAAATCGGAACGCCCACCTATGCCCGCGACCTGGCCAAAGTGATCCTGGAAATCATCCCCAAGGTGCCCTCAAAAGTCAGGGGCGAGATCTACAACTTCAGCAACGAAGGCGTGGCCAGCTGGTATGATTTTGCAAAAGCCATCCTTGAGATCAAGGGCTTGAATTGCAAGGCAAGCCCAATCCTTACCAAAGAATTTCCCCAGACTGCATTAAGACCCCAGTACAGTGTCCTGAACAAGAACAGGATCAAGAAAGAGTATGGCGTTGAGATTCCTTACTGGCGCGACAGCCTGAAGGAGTGCCTTGCCAAACTGTAAAAGCCGGCCTTCCTTTACTGGTATTCCTGTGAGCTTTTTTTTGGGTTTCTCAACCCAGAACTGGTAACAATGCCCATTCCATAAGGGTTTAAGCGGGCATTGCAGTCTTGGAAATTCCTTGCTTGTACCCAACTGTTATCCTTCATTTTATAACCATGTCCTATGTTAATACGGAGTTTATACGGTTTAAAGCGTATAAACTCCGTATAAACTCCGTATTAACTCTGTCCCTGGTTATGGTTTCCACGGGCTGAACTGGGAGTCTGAAGTCAAAAAAAAAAACACCTGCGGAATGATTTAAATCATTTCGCAGGTGCTTTTTAAAAAATAATCTTTCTGCAAGGAGGACTGCAGTGGATTTGCTCCTTAGGCCAGTTCTTCAGGCTCTTCGTCCTTGTCCTTAAACCTTGCCCAGAAGTTTTGCAATTTATCTGAAAGTTTATCGAGGGTTTCATCCAGGTTTTCCTTTACGTCTTCCCAGGCATCCTCGCCTTTTTCTTTCAGTTCGCTGAATTTGGCCTTGCCTTTTGCCAGCCTTTCTTCCATTTCATCAATTTCATCCTTGTATTCGAGCTTGGCGTCAGCCTTTGCCACCCTGGCCTTTGCTTTCAGCTTCTCGAGATCGGCTTGCCATTCATCAATCCTGGCTTCCATTTTTTCTTTGTATTCTTCGAATCTTCCCATAACAAAAGTTTTTTTAATGAAAGATAAATGTACAAACAAAATTAATTAATCGTTCAGGGAGGAGTCATTTTTTATTTTCAGGAACTCAGGGTCCTGGAAAAAGTTTTCGTCCCAATTTGTGGATTGAATGATTTGTTCAAGGCCTTCCTTTTCCACCAGGAAGCCATCGTGGCCATAAAGGCTTTTCATCATGTGGTGGGTGGCGTGGGGGATCATTTCGGCCACCTGCTTTACCTCCTCCACGGGGAAAAGAATGTCGGACTCAGTGCTGACGCAGTGCACTTTTGTGGTGATTCGGCCCAGGGCTTTTTTGACGCCACCACGATGGCGCCCCACATCGTGCGAGTCAAAGGCGCGGGTGATTGTCAGGTAGGCATAGGGGCTGTATCGGTTCACCAGTTTGTTTCCCTGGTAGCGCAGATAAGAGGGGGCGTTGAAGCCTTCCATTTTATCCTCTTCGGGGTCATATTGGGTCTTGTCAAAGGCCTCGAAGCTGCGGTAGCTGATCATCCCGATTGCCCTTGCGGCACGCAGGCCTGCCTTTCCGCCCTCGGGGGTGTTCTCCAGAAAAGTGGGGTCGGCTTCCAGGGCCATGCGCTGGGCCTCGTTGAAGGCCTTGGCCCAGGGGCTGGTGCGGGCGCCCGCTGCGATGAATACCAGGTGTTTGATCAGGCCCGGATTCATGATACACCATTCCATCCCCTGGAAAGCGCCAAGCGAAGCCCCGATGATCACCTCAATGCTTTCAATGTTCAAATGCTGGCGCAGCAATTCGTGGGCCTGAACCATATCGCGTATGGTAATCAAGGGGAACTCGAGTAAAAAGGGTTTTCCTGTTGTGGGGTTAATGGATGTTGCACCGGTGGTTCCGTAGCAGGACCCCAGTACATTGGCACAAACGATTGTGTGATAGCGGGGATCGAAAGTCTTGCCTGGTCCGCAAAGGTTGGGCCACCATTCCAGGGGGTCGCTGTTGCCCGTCAGAGCGTGGCACACCCAAACAACAGGACTCCCGGATTGCAAATCGCCATATACGTGATAGCCAATCTCTATACCGGGGAATGTGTAGCCTGATTCGGTGGTAAAGGGCTTGTCGGTCTTGAGGGTTTGGAGCATAAAGGCATATTTGCCGTGAAAATACAATTTTTTGGAAAATGTGATCCCTGAAATCTGAAAGAGATGCTTTCCTAAGGCACGCGAAGGATTTTTTAGGGTTTAGCCTTCACCTTGTACAACTGCCACCAGGCGATGTGCGGGTCCTCGTGGTGCTCGCGGTGGTAGCCGAAGAAATAGCAGCTCAGCATGGCCCAGAAGTGGTTTTTTTTCTGTGTGCGGGCTTTGTGTGGTCCCATTGAAGGTAGGTGGGGCAGGCGGTGGACCCAATACACCCCTACGGTGAAAAGCTGGAAGGTGCCCAGTATGGCGGGCAGGGCCCAGAAAAGTAACACGCTGGTCTGGTCGAGCTTCAGCAGGTAAACCATGATGTTGAACAGGGCGGCCATGATCAGGAGTTGGGTGATGGTGAGGTAACGCCACATAAATACCGTCCACCAGGCAAAGAAATTCTGTGATTTTACAAAATAATCAGGGTCTTCGGCCGAGGCGGGCTTCTTGTGGTGTTTGCCATGGTTCTTTCTCAACATCTTGTAAGACATTCCTGCAAACAGGGCTACGGCAATGGCTCCAATGACCTGGTTCACCCGCCTGGAAGGATGGATGTTGCCGTGCATGGCATCGTGGCCGGTGATAAATAAGCCTGTATAGAGGTAGGTCTGGATCAGGATATGAACGTACATCCACGGATTGGTCCAGGTAGGTTCAAGATAGATCAGCATATAAGCCAAGTGGCCTGCCCAAATAAGCATAACGGCAAGTGCGATCAGGATGCCCATAAGTTTTGGTTTGTTGATATTTCAAAATTAGGAAAATAAATCTATCTTCCACCAACGTCAAACAAAACATTCAGGGCTGATACCTTGTTACCTATGCATTGAAATCATTCATTTTAAGACTTTAGCTTTATGCAACAATGGACCTATGCCCTTCTACTGATTGCCAGCCTGGCAGTTCCCCTGATTCGCAGCTTTGAGCATCGCATCCATTTCATTGGAAACTGGCGTGCCCTGCTGGCAGGGATCTTTGTCATGATGCTGGTATTTATCCCCTGGGATGTGGCCTTTTCCAGCCGCGGCGTCTGGGGCTTTGCTCCCGATTATGTGTCGGGCCTCTACCTCATAGGCCTTCCCATTGAAGAATGGCTCTTCTTTGTGGTGATCCCTTACTGTGTAATGTTTTCTTTCGAAGTCATCCGGTATTTCTTCCCGAAGATTTATTTCCCCAAACAGGCCCTCTGGCTGTCGTTGGGCATTGGGGCCTCTTTGATTATTGTCGGGCTGCTGAATACCGATAAGATCTACACTTTCATCACGATGTTGCTTGCAGGGGCACTGATGATCCTGATGCCTATCCTGAAATATCACAAGACCTGGCTGAGCCATTATTTTGTTGCCTACCTGGTTACTTTGGTGCCTTTCTTTATTGTGAACGGGGTGCTCACCTCCATCCCCGTGGTTTGGTACAACAACGCCGAAAATCTGGGCATTCGCCTGACCACCATACCCATTGAAGACAGTGCATACTTTATGGCCATGATGCTGATTGTGATGCCGGTATATGAAAGGCTTAAGCCGAAGAAAGGCTGATCCAAACTTGTTTTTCGGAAAAATGATTACCCGCTTTGATTTAATGGCGGGTTTTTTTATTATTGTAAATGGAAAGCAGCCCTTGTTTTTCATTGGGATTTCTTTGCCATTCATCCGCCTGCACAAGGGATTTGCTTGACAAACTGATCAGATAACCACTCAATTCCCAATACCAATTTGCTATGAAGAACCCCTGGAGTTTCCTGTTTTTCTTAATTTTGGGTTTTCCGTTCACGGCCCTTTCACAGGTTTTTGAAGTATCGTCGCCCGGAGGAGACATCCGGATTAAGGTTGAAGCGGGAAACCAGGTTACCTGGTCAGTATTCAAGGGGCAGGAAACCCTGTTGTTACCATCGCCCCTGGGGATGGAAGTTTCGGGGAACCGTTATCCTGGCCGTCAATCCAGGCTTCGCAGTCATTACATTCATGCCGTGAATGAAATAATTGAGGCGGAAGTCCCAGTGAAAAACCGTTTCATTGAAAACCATTATAACGAGTTGCTGTTAAATTTCAGGGAGGGATACAGCCTGGCCTTCCGGGCTTATGACGAGGGGGTGGCCTACCGGTTCATAACGGCTTATCCCGAAAATAGCCTGGAAGTAATCGCTGAGACAGTAGCTTTTCATTTTGAGGAGAATCATCGCCTGTTTTGGCCTGTGGAGAGCAGCCCTACCTTTCAGTCGCATTACGAGGCCGCTTACCGTGACATCCGCCTTGGCGACCTGGCCATGGACCAGTACGGGTCGCTGCCGATGTTGCTGGAAACCCGTCAAGGGACCCAATTGCTGATCACCGAGGCCGATCTTTATGATTATCCCAATTTATTCCTGTTTGGCACCGGAGCCAACAGTCTGAGGGGCGTGCAGCCCAAGGCCATCCTGGAGACTTACAAAAGAGGAGACCGTGCAGAAGTGATTGCCAGTAATGCCGATTATATTGCCATGACCAGGGGCAGTCGCAGTTTCCCCTGGCGCGTGATGGTTGTTGCCTCGGAAGATAGGGAATTGCTTGAAAACGAACTGGTTTACAAACTGTCATCTCCCTGCCTTCTGGCAGAAACCGATTGGATCAGACCCGGTAAGGTGGCCTGGGACTGGTGGAATGCCAACAACATTTATGGGGTGGATTTCAGGGCAGGGATCAATACCGAAACCTATAAGTACTATATAGATTTTGCTTCTGAATTTGGATTGGAATATGTCATCCTGGATGAAGGCTGGTCGGCTTCTACCCTTGACCTTAGCACAGGCAATCCAGAGCTTAATATTGAAGAACTTTTTGCCTATGCCGAAAATAAAGACGTGGGCATTATTCTTTGGGTGTTGTGGAATGCACTGGACAAAGACCTGGAGGCGACGCTGGACCGTTTTGCAGGATGGGGTGCTAGAGGCATCAAGGTCGATTTTATGGTGCGGGCCGATCAGGATATGGTCAATTATTATGAACGGGTGGCTGCCGAAGCCGCCAAACGGGAGCTGCTGGTGAATTACCACGGGGCTTACAAGCCGTCGGGGCTGAACAGAAAATATCCCAATGTGGTCAATTATGAGGGGGTGAAGGGCCTTGAAAACAGCAAATGGGAGGAAGCGGTGAGCCCCTGGCACGATGTTGTGCTGCCATTTACACGAATGGTGGCGGGACCGATGGATTATACGCCCGGTGCGATGATCAATGCAAACAAAGAGAATTTTCGGGCAGTTTTCACCCAGCCCATGAGTCAGGGCACCCGCGCCCACCAGGCAGCCATGTATGTCTTGTATGATGCACCCCTGCAAATGCTTTGTGACAATCCCTCCAACTATCTGAAGGAGCCTGAATACACCCGATTCCTTGCAGAAATTCCCGTATCGTGGGATCAAACCATAGGCCTGCCCTCAAGGGTAGGAGAATATGTGGTGATGGCGCGAAGACAGGGCGATGTCTGGTACCTGGGCGCCATGACCAACTGGGATACCCGAACCCTTGAGATAGATCCTTCTTTTCTTGGAAATGGTACCTTCCAGATTGATTACCTTGAGGATGGACCTAATGCGGATCGACATGCTGCCGATTACAGAATGAGCACCCGCACTCTCCAGCCTGGTGAAAAGATCAGCATAAAAATGGCTCCCGGCGGAGGCTGGGTGGCGATACTAAAGCCCGTGCCTTAAGGATTTCATTTGAATCTGAAAACTTAAACCTAACCAAAAACTATAGCCATGAAAAAAAGTGTTTTGTTTTCAGTACTTCTTTCCCTTTTATGTTTGATATTTCTTCCCGGACAGGAAGCATGGGCCCAGGATGAGGGTTGGACGGTCGTAAACCAGTGGACGGTGAATAACAATGCTTCAGGCCTGGCTTACGATGGAACTTATTTCTATATAGGCACCTATGGGAGCAACGGCGGAGACGTTTACCGCTTTGATCCTGCCGCCGGGACAAACAACCTGCTGTTTACAGGTCCGCAGGAGGATGCCTTTGGCCTGACTTATGACGGGGATTACCTGTGGACGATCAACCAGGTCTCTCCTTCATCCGCTCCTGCCATTGCATTGCAATTGGACATGGAAGGGAATGTCGTTTCTCAATTTAACCTGCCGACGCATTATATGTCGGGCATTGCCTGCGACAGTGATTATTTCTGGGTGGCGGCCTATTATCCCGACCCGGGGACCATCTACCAGGTGGATGCGCAGGGAACCCAGTTGAGTAGTTTTGCCCCACCAGCCGACCAGCCCTGGGACCTAGCTGTTCAGGGTGACTCGCTCTGGATCATCGATTATTGGAACGGGACTATTGATCTTGTAAGCAAGGATGGTACGATGGTGGAGTCTTTTCCCTATCCCGATTACAGGGCTTCCGGAATCTGGCACGACGGCACTTACCTGTGGTATGTCGGCAGGTCCTCCAGCGGGGCCAGTACCCTTTACCAGGTGAACCCCTGGGGTGGGGGTACCCCGGTGATAAGTGTGCCGCAGACCTATCATTTTGGGAACGTTACCCTGGGGGAAACAGCAAGCTGGGAGCTTCAGTTTTCAAATACCGGAACCGGTGAACTGGTTATTGAGGGCATCAGCTTTTTGGAAGGGAATACGGTATTTTCCCTTGAGAATGCTGAGTTCCCAATAACTGTTGAGGCGGCCGGTTCCGCTTCAGTTACGGTTGTTTTTACCCCGGATGCCATCGAGGAATTTTTTGGAACTATGAGTATTCATTCCAATGACCCCGCCCAGCCTGTTGTTAACGTTGACCTCCATGGATTCGGGCTTTTTGATGGAGCATACCTGAGCGGTGTCCAGGAGATGATTGATTTTGGGGCAGTCAGAATAAATTCCACCAACCGCTTGTATCTATTTATTAAAAATATGGGTAGCAGTCCACTGGTTTTTGATGATATGGCGTTCTCAAGCGATTATTTCTATTGGGATGAATCAATCTGTTTTCCGCTAATGGTTAATCCCGTTGAAGAAATGGAGCTGTCATTGTGGTTCAGGCCGCTAACGGAAGGAGTCGTTAATGAGATGCTCACAATGACCTTCAACAATGAGGAGCAGTCTCCACTTTCCGTTATGGTTAAAGGGTTTTCTGATGACACGCCTTTGCTCCTGGGTGAGGTGCTCTGGGAGCATCAGTTTACCGGCTCTTATGATTTCCATGCAAGGGCCATCATGCCGGTGGCTGATATGACCGGAGACGGGATGGAGGATGTGGTGGTGGGGACACGTGATAACAAGATCCGGCTATTTAATGGGAATGCCAGCGGGAATACCGACCTGATCTGGGAAAGGCTGCTTGGGACCGTTGAGTATCCCAAGGGTCTTGACCGCCTTGACGACATCAATGACGATGGTTTCCCCGATGTTGTGGCAGGCACTGCCTGGGGTGACTGCGCCGTGACGGCCCTCTGCGGAAAGACCGGGGAGATCCTCTGGCGCTTCCTGACGAATGTCTACGGGGCAGGAGGCTGGGTTTACATGGTCGATGTGAAATACGACTATAATGGAGATGGCTATAAGGATGTACTGGCCGCCAGCGGTGACGATGGCGATGGAACAGGTCCCAAACGGGTTTTTCTGCTCGACGCCCTTAGTGGTCAGGTGATCTGGGATTCCCCATTGAATGGGGCCGTCTATTCAGTGCTGGCTATTGAAGACGTGAATGGCGATGGAATCCCTGATGTGCTGGCCGGGGCGACTTCTCCAGGAGAAAAGGGGATGGTGTTTTGCCTGGATGGTGCCGATGGGGGAATGATCTGGGATCTTTCTACCCCGGGCACGGCCGTTTGGGCTCTGGAACAGATTGATGACATTACGGAGGATGAAATCAGCGATGTGATCATCGGCACCTTCAACGGGGTTTATTACCTGCTGGATGCCACCGATGGAAATATTGAAGCTCAGGGCTCCCTTGGAAACTCCATTATTCTCGACTTCTGGGTGGCCGGCGATCTCAACGGTGACGGCTATGACGATATCTTCCCGGCTTATTCCACCCAGCCCAATGCGGTGGCCATCTCCGGGCTCGATGGCCAGGTTCTTTGGTCCACGATGGTTTCTGACCAGCCCTGGAGTGTGATCCCAGTGGGGGACGTTTCGGGGGATGGCATTACCGATGTGGCGGTAGGAACCCTTTATCAGAATAACAAGCTCTATGTCATGAACGGGACCAATGGAACCATTCTTTTTGAGCAAACCATGCCTGCGCCAGTGGATGCCATTGGAAATTTGGGTGATGTCACTGGCGATCACTCCCTTGAGTTCATTGCCGGGACCCGCAATGGCTGGCTTGCAGCCTTTGCCGGGGGACTGGATGCCGCTGAACCACAGTGGGAAGTGACTTTTCACGTGAAGGATGCAGCCGAACCCGCGAATAATTTGCAGGATGTCACCATCGTGATCAGCGAAACAGGAAATACCCTGCAAACGGATGAGGAAGGAATAGCCGCTTTAATGCTGGCTAACGGGACTTATAACTATACCGCAAGTAAGGAAGGATTCTTTGATTCAGAAGGTGGTTTTGAGATGGACGGTGAAGAAATGTTGGTAGAAATCATTCTTCAGGTAGATGATACGGATGTGCCTGCATTATCCGATCCCAGGCTGGTGAAGGCCTTCAGCTATCCCAACCCGCTGAGGGATCATACCCAAATTGCCTTTACGCTTACCCGCGGAGAAGTAGTTAGCCTCCGTATCTATGACTTGAATGGTGGAGTCGTAAAGACTTTTGATAAGCAAGCTTTCCCTGCAGGGGAAAATACCATTCGTTGGGATGGGCGCGATCAGCAGGGCAATGTCTTGCCCGATGGGATGTATCTCTTTGAACTGATCACACCAACCCAATCCTTTAAGAACCGCATGCTGATCTTAAGGAATTGAAAATATATATATTTTTGTATTAGGGATTTCTGGTTTAATTAATTGTAAAACATTGCTTTAGGGCACTTCTCCGCTTTTTTTTCAGACTCCAAGGGGAGATGCCCTGAAAAAAAATTGCAAAAACATTTGGAAGTTAGTTAATATATACTAACTTTGTACAGCAAAAAGCCTTAATATCAAATCTCATGAAAATAATTAAACCCCTTCGAATGATTGCCTTTGTGTTGGTCCTCCTTACGTCAATTCCCCTGGTGGTCCATTTTTTCTCTGGTGGTGAGGCCAGGCAAGCTTTTATTACCCATCTTCATGTGTATTCTGGTATTTTACTGTTGATCGTGGCTCCTCTGACAGTTTTTTTTGAAAGAAGGGCAATGGATAAAGCAAAAGGAAAATAAGTCATGCAAACCGACCGTCAAAAGGAAATTATCAGCGTATCGCTTGATCTGATCTCGGAGAAAGGGATTCAGGGACTTACAATTAAGAATCTGGCTCAGCGCATTGGGATCACTGAACCGGCCATTTACAGGCATTACGAGAACAAGATTCAAATCCTCCTAGCCATCCTTGAAGTATTCCGGAAGAATACCGTTCTGGTTTTTGATCAAGAAGTTGGTTTGAAAGGAACTGCCATCGAAAAAATTGAGCATATTTTTAAGAACCAGTTCCGCATTCTTGCTGAGACTCCGCAACTGGTGGCGGTGATTTTTTCAGAAGAGATCTTCAGGAATGAGCCTTTGCTGATGGAACGTATCGGAGCCATCATGGACCAGATAAACCAAGCCATCTCAGGCATCCTCAAAGAAGGGCAGGAGCGAAAGGAAATCAGGTCGGATGTAGGGGCTTCTCATTTGGCTATTATGATCATGGGAGGGCTTCGCCTGTTTGTGAAACGTTGGCAGATGAAAGACTTCGCCTTTGACCTGATTGCAGAAGGAGCTTCCTTCCTGCAAACAGTAAAAAAAATTATTTCTAAAACCCAATAAATTTAAATTGTTATGATAATTACTGACTGGAAAGAACAAGCCGTGAGGGAAACTCCCCATAAAGTCGATGTACGTTTGCTGTATGAAACCACAGACGCACAGGTTATGCACATCAGGCTGCTGCCCGGCGAAGAACTCAAGCCGCACTTTACCCCTGTGGATGTTTGCTTTTTTGTGCTGGAAGGCACACCTACCATCCGTGTTGGGGACGAAATGAAAGAAGTGGCCGAAAACCTTTTGGTAGAAAGCCCGAAGGATATCGTTCATTGCCTTTACAATAAGAGTGATAAGCCTGCCAGGATTCTGGTGGTGAAAACACCCAAACCCTTAAAGAGCGCGCGTCTGCTTTAAATCTAACAAAAAACAGGCAGGAGTAAACTTGCCTGTTTTTTAGATAATATAAGTTAGTTAACATTAACAAACCACGTGATGAGAAAAGTTGAGAAAAAATATCTGGCCCTTTCCTGGGTCATTGTGATATTGGTATTAGCTATAACTGTAGGGTTTATGTTAAGCCTGAAGGAGAACGTCAGGATGGAGACGAATCTGGATGAGTATATGCCCCGAACACATCCCGCTTTTGTTTACAGCGATCAGGCTGAAGAATGGTTTAACATTAAGGATGGGATCCTGGTAGCCATTGAGAATAAGGACGGGATCTATAATACCCGGACTCTTGAAAAGATTAGGGACATCAGTGAAGGGCTTATGTTTATGGATGCGATCGATGAGGCGGATGTGATGTCCCTTTTTACAGCCGAGAACATCATCGGGACTGAATATGGCATGGAAGTCAATGATTTTTACCTCAGTGCCCCCAAAGAGGCGGAAGACCTGGAGAAAATCAAAAATGATGTCCGTACCAACGACATGGTGTTTGGCCGTCTGGTTTCGGAGGATGAGACGGTTGCATTGGTGGTAGCCGGAATGGAAGGTGATGTTTTTACCCAGGAACTTTACCGGGAGATCCTTGACTTTGCCAGGTCTTTTGAGAGCGATAACGAATCCATTTATGTGGCAGGGCGACCCATTGTAGAAGGGACATTGGCATTGCTTGGGCCTGCTGACATGAAACGAATGGTTCCCATTGTATTGTCTGTCATAGCCATTGTTCTTTTCCTGCTGTTGCGCAGTTTCAGAGGAACCATTTCCATCCTTGCAGGGGTGTTTATCAGTACTGTCTGGGCCTTTGGCCTGATGGCTCTGCTGCGAATTCCCGTTTATGCCGTATCCACTATGATTCCTGTTATGCTGATTGCCATTGGGGTGGCTTACGGGGTGTATTTTTACAATCACCTCAACCAGTATTACCGGGCTCACCCAAATGCCCGCAAAGTTACTGGCATCAGGTATGTGCTGCGTACCCTTTGGAAGCCGCTTACCATGGCAGCCTTCACGACCATTGTCGGTTTTATCTCCCTGCTGACTTCACAGGTATACCCCATCAAGTATTTTGGGACCTTCACCGCTTTTGGCATTTTTGTGGCTTTTGCTTTGGCACTTGTGTTCCTGCCGGCCATGGTTATGATTACCGGTTATAAGGTAAAGGGCAAACACATTGATGCCAAACCGGTTGATATCGGGAAGACTCACAAGTTGGCCGAATTATTCCTGAAAAACAAAAAGGCAATCATTATTACAACCCTTGTTATTGCAGTTGTTTCCATTTTTGGGATTACCCGTGTGTGGATTAACTCCAGCTTTCTTGACAACTTTGAAAGGGATCACGACATCGTGCTTACCGATTCATTCGTGAACAGCAAATTTGGCGGGACTTCCACACTCAACGTAATTCTTGAAAGCGAAACATTCGATGCTTTCAAGCAGCCCGAGGCTTTGCGGTTGATGGACCAGATGCAAACCGAAACGGAAAAACTGGGCAGGGTGGGGAATTCCTTTTCTCTTGCCGATTATCTGAAGCGAATGAACAAGGTAATGAATGAAGACCAGGAAGCTTTCTACAGCATCCCTGACAATTCTGATTTGATTGCCCAGTATATGCTGCTTTACGAGATGTCAGGAGATCCGCAAAATCTTGTAAAGGTTATTAACTACGATTACAACCGCACCAATATTACCTTTCAGCTCAAGGGTGATGACTCCAAAACGATCAAGGAAGCACTTGAAGTAATCAGACAATTTGAAACGCCGCTTAAGGAGTTGGGGATTTCCATAAATTATGCGGGTTCAGGCTATAAGGCCCTGGTGTTTACGGATCTGATCCTGGAAGGGCAGATTAAAAGCATCGTGATGTCGCTGGTTCTGGTACTGATTATCCTGATGATCATGTTTCGCAGTGTAAAAGCTGGCCTGATAGGTTCGATACCCATTGTGGTAACTGCCCTGATCAGTTTCGGGGTCATGGGGCTTTTCAATATTCCACTGAGCACAACCACGACCTTGTTATCGAGTATTGCCATAGGGATTGGAATCGACTATGCCATCCATTTCCTGCAGCATTACCGGATGAATCTTGCTGCGCATCCATCACGCCATTATGCCATATACCGCACCATGTCGCAAACCGGTAAGGCCATATTGTTTAATGCCATTGTAGTCATTGCAGGATTCCTGGTGTTGCTGTTCTCGGTCTTTCCGCCTAACCGCACGCTTGGGGCCCTGGTGTCAATGAATATGTTCACCAGTTTTGCCGGAACCCTTACCCTTATGATGGTACTGGTTTTTACTTTCAGGCTTTTTGTAAAAAAGGACACCCGTGTGTCAGAAAAGAAAAACCAATAAAGTTTAAGGTATGAAAAGGCTTTTGTGTTTGATTGTTTTCTTGCTGTTCAACTGGGCCGGGTTCCCCTTGCGGTCGGTCGCAGGGGTAACGGATTCGGTGGCTGCGGAGAATGCTTTCTTTCGCTCTATCCGGGCAAATCAGGCTGAAAGCTATATCACTTTTGGGCAGGGATTTGGCAATATGGAACCCTTGGTCTTCGAGGCCCTGATCGCTCCCTATTTCCTGTTGCGTACCAACCGCGATGCCAGGCTGGGGGCCACCCTTTCTTCACCTATCATCCTGCGAATGCAGGCTAAGGAGTCCTTTCCGGTGAGGGCACCCAGCTATATGCCAGGCCTCACCTTTTATTTCCAGCTGCCTGATAAAGCTTTGGGGAACCAAACCTCGAGCTATCTCTTTCTTTCCTTGGAGCATCATTCCAACGGGCAGTATGAACCTTTTTTCATTGAAGATGGGTCCTATAATACAGAGACGGGCAACTTCTCCACCAATTTTCTGGAGCTGGGGGTGTTCGTCAATCAGAATGTGCTGCCCTTCGAGAAAACTATAGATTATTTCCGCACTTCCATCGAATGGCATCCGGATGTGGTTAGGAGCGAGGAGCTGAAGGGCCGCTACAGTTTTCTGAGGTGGCACAACAGTTTTAGGATATTTCACTTTCCCGGACAAGATTCCTTTAAAAAACATCACGCAAACCTCGAGATCCCTAGGGTGCAAACCAAAGTGGAGACCATCTGGATGTTTGGTGACATGGAGGGAGCCGCTTTCTTTGATGCAGGCGAAAGGTTCAACCTTTCAATGACCATCGCTTACAGACCTCGTGTACTTAACGACGTAAGCCTGTTTGTGAATTTTTATTCCGGTAAGGATTACTACAACATGCAGTTTTTCCGCAGGATCAACACCTTGCGATTGGGACTGCAAGCCTTTGCATTTAAATAAATCAATTTTTTTAACCCAAATTTTTAACTGAATTTTTTAAAGGAGAATAAATTATGAAAACACTGAAATGGAGTTTTATCATTGCTTTTTCGATCCTGCTTCTTGGCAGTACCCAAACCTCTGCTCAAATGACCGGGCAGCACATTATGGAGAAGGTTTATAATAACCCTTCGGGTGAAGATACCCAGGGCGAACTGACAATGACCCTGATAAACAGCCGGGGAGAACAGCGCGTGCGCAACTTGTCTCAATTCATCAAAAACGATGGAAAAGTGGAGAAGAAGATCATGTTTTTTACTGCCCCTGCCGATGTGCGTAACACTTCTTTTATGAACTGGAGTTATTCCGATGGCCGTGCTGATGACCAGTGGATCTATCTGCCTGCCCTCAGGCGTGTAAGGCGCATTTCAAGCGATAGCAAGAGCGATTACTTTATGGGTTCCGATTTTACCTACGATGACCTGGGCGACCGCCATCCAGGCGAGGATACCCATAAGTTGTTGCGGGAAGAAACCATTGACGGGAAAGCCTGTTTTGTCGTGGAAAGTACGCCCAAAGAAAGCGGTTATATCTATTCAAAGACCATCACCTGGGTCATGAAGGACAACTACCTGGGCTTGAAGCGTGAATTTTTTGATGATCGGGGACGCCTCCTGAAAGTCTTGACCCTGAAAGATTATGCTAAGATCTCAGGCTTCTGGACCCTGCTTGAAGTCCAGATGGAAAACGTCCTGAGGAATCACCGCACCCTGATGAAGTTTTCAAATGTTAAAGTGAACCAGGGCATTCCTGACAGCAAGTTTACGGAACGCAGCATGACCCTTGGGCAATAAAAATCTATATAAATAGGATGATGAAAAGTAAGATTCTTATCACGGTCTTTCTGCTGACATTATTTATTGTGCCTGCCAAATCGCAGGAGCAGGTCAACCTTTCAGGCTTCCTGCGAAACTATACCGGAGTGCTGACCGGGCAGGGCAATGAATTCTCCATTCTGCAGAACACCTTCGATTTTAACCTGGAAACCAAGGGTTCGCGAACGGCACTGAAGGTGAACCCCTACCTCTATCATTACTCCGACCGGAAACTTGAACTTGGCCTTCGCGAGGCTTATCTCGACCTCTATTTTAATCATTTCGACCTCCGGGTGGGAAAGCAGCAAATCATCTATGGCAAGGCCGAGGGGGTGTTTATCACTGATGTGGTTTCTCCAAAGGATTTGCGGGAGTTTTTGTTGCCCGAATTTGATGAAATACGGATGGGGGTTACGGCTGCAAAACTAAACTTTTACAAAGGGAACAACACCTTTGAACTGGTTTGGGTACCTGTCTTTACGCCCACCCAGCTGCCCGAAGAGGGTTCTATCTGGCGGCCTGCGATGCCCTTTCCTGTTACACCATCCTTTGACTTATCGACAAAGGAAGTGAATCCTGAGCTGGAAAACAGCGAATTGTTCCTGCGCTATTCAGCCATGTCTCCAGGGATAGATTTTGAATTGGTAGGGGGGTATTTTTTTGATGATGACCCCATCAACAATATAACAAGGCAGGTAGATCCTGAGACCATGATGTTGACAGGCCTTATCGCCCGCCCCGAACATCACAGGCTCGCCATGGGGGGAGGTAGCTTCAGCACCCAGATAGGGCCTTTCCTCTTGCGAGGCGAGGCTGGGTTTTACAATGGTAAGTACTTTCAGACCTCAACCCCATCAGTGGCCAATGGTATCATTGAAAAAGACTACCTCCACTATATGGCCGGAATTGATTATAACCTTGCTGGAGTTACCCTTACCGCCCAGTTTATCCAGGAATATATCCTTGACTATGAAGAAGGAATCATGAATGAGGAGTTTGAAAACACAATGACCTTCCTCGCAAAAAAGGATTTCCTGAGGGAGAAACTTTGGATTGAACTATTTTCTTATGTTGGAATTAACCGTGGCGATGGCCTCATACGGCCTAAGATCACCTATTCCTTTGCCGATGGCTTTGACATTCAGTTGGGAGCCAACATTTTTACGGGCACTGAGGGTCGTTTCGGGCAATTCAACGACAACGACATGGTTTACACCAAGCTGAAATACAGTTTCTGACAGCTGGTGCTATGCCCTATTTCGAATACATCCTGTTGCAAAAGCGAATTGACTTTGCAATGGGATGTGTTCTTTCTTTTAGGGTTATTGAAAAAAAGCGCCTGTTTTTCATTAATTTAGCCTTAGCCTTTAACATTATCCTGATCCAATCATGAAAAAGATCCTGATTCTTTTGGCCTTACCGTTCTCCCTGTTCTTTGGTTCCTGTGGCCCCCGTGAAGCGCAGAATGTAGCCCCGGAGAACGATACCCTGGTGATCTATGTTGGCCGGGACACCCTGCTGCCGGGCGAGGAAAGCATACAAATGATCCCTGTGCCCGACCGTCTGATTGCTGTTTCTTCCGTTCTTGAACTGTCAGAAAAAATAAGGCTGCTGGCCGACAGCATTTCCGCCTGCTGCTTCAATAACTTGCCGATGGAGATCCTGGCCATCGACACCCTGCCCGAAACAGGGGTCGTGCTGAGGGTGAACCTGTTTGAATTTCCCAACTATGAGGGGCCGGGAACGATGGATCCATACCAGTGCTGGTACGATTATTTCCAGGGCAGCATGGGCGGGATGAACACCAGCATCGTCCTGCGCGAATCTTTTCTTCAGCCTGATTATGACGGTGTGTGGATTGATGCCGTGGCTTTTTATTACCAGGGTGA
>JAAYLH010000070.1 GCA_012521995.1 Bacteroidales bacterium
AGAAGGAAAGAGGAGTTTGGGGAAGATTTTTTGAATAATGAACAAGGAACAAGGAATTTTGATTTAAGAAGGAAGGAAGAAACGTTTTTGGTCTGGTTTTTGTTCCATTCTTTTTAAAATCTATTATTATTACAGGAAATTGAATTTGAAAGCAATGCTGAGGAAGAGTTTTTTATGGATGATGCTGTTGAGCGTTTCCCTTGTTGCTGCAGGACAGTCAGGGACAGATCTGGAGGGTTGGCGCGGGCAGATTTACGAGGCCTATGTGCTTGACCAGATGCCGCAATGGGAACGGGCGGTCAGGGCCATGGAGGCGGCCTATGGTCGGCAGCTCTCGGCCGAACTGCTCTATGACCTGACCCTGGCACAATACGGGCTTATCGGTTATTATCTGGGCGAAAAGGAGAATGGGAAAGCACAGACCCTGCTCAGCAAGGCGGAAAAGAACCGCGAAGCTTTAGCCACTATGCGTGGTTATGAGGCTGAAGCCTATGCTTTTGAATCGGCCTTTATTGGTTACAGCATTGGCCTTCGCCCCCTTCGTGCCGTCACCCAGGGCCCGCGCAGCAGCCGGGCCGCCGAGCAAGCCGTGGAAGCCGACCCCCAGTATGCCCGCGCCTGGATCGAGAGGGGCAACATCAGTTTTTTTGCCCCGGCTCCCTTCGGATCGAAAACCGAGGCCATCACCCATTACGAAAAGGCCATCCGCCTGATGGAGGCCCGGATGCACCCCGCCCACCGCTGGCTCTACCTCAGCACCCTGGTGTCGCTGGCCGGCGCCTATGAAAAAACGGGCAAGCTGCCCCGGGCCATCCAAACCCTCGAAAAGGCCCTGCGCTTTGAGCCCCGCTTCAAATGGGTGAAGGACGAGATGCTGCCCGAATACAAGGCCCGGCAGGCAGGAGGGTGATCCGGAAAAAGCAACAACCCCAAAATCTTTTCTCCATAGGCTGAAAAAGGATTTCCAATCCAGTTTCAGGTTTTCAATCCAGTTTTAATAAGCAGGGCCTGATCCGATTATTCCATTAAATGGATGGTTAAATTCCTGCCTAGGCCCTGCCATCTTCCTACCAGGGCCCTACCAAGCTCGTAGTTTAACCGTTTTAAAACGTCTGAACGCTGAACCTGGCAGGATATGGAAACCAGGTATAAATTGGTCAGCACCCGATTTTGTACGCTTGTTTTTCAAGCCGCGAAATTGCATTTCACAAGAAAATTTTGTAATTTCCAAGCTTAGAAACGGAACCTCAAAAGCACCAGGAAATGAAAAAAGCCATTCTTGCCACCGACCTTTCGAAAGCCTCCGACCTGCTGATGGAATGCGTTCCGCAGTTCAAAGCCATGGGCATTGAGCACATCACCCTGTTTCACGCAGCCACCATCAGTTTCAACTATATGGAGTACAGCGGCTATTCGATGATGGTTCATATAGAGGCGCGCATGATCAATATGCGCAACAAGATCCGCGAGCAGGGCATACAATCGGAGATCGTGCTGAAGGAGGGACTTCCCTCGCAGGAGATCATTGATTTTGCGGCCCTTCATCCCGATGCGCTGATCATTATGGGCAGCAAGGGATCGGGCTTTGCCAAGCGCAACCTAATTGGCAGCACCACCCTGCGGGTCATCCAGCAAAGCCAGAGCCCGGTGCTGATGATCCGCATCAAATACCTCGGGCAAAATGCCCTGGGCGAAGAAACCTGTGATCTGGAAACACGCGACCTGCTCAGCCACGGCTTGTTGCTGACCGACTTCTCGCAAAACTCGGGACTGGCCTTCAATTACCTGAAGACAAACCTGGCTCCCCATTTCGAGCAGCTCAGCCTGCTGCACGTGCAGGACACTGTGGCCTTGCGCCATCACGACAAGGAGACCCTGGCACGCTTTAACCAGATCGACCGCGGGCGCCTCGAAAAGATGGCAGAAGAAATAAGGGATGCCGCCAAAAACCCGGTCAACAAGGTCCTGGTGGAAGGGGCCATTGTGCCCGAGATCATGCGCGAGGTAAAACTCAACCTGGTTTCGCTCATCATCATGGGCACCCACGGCCGGGCGCATTTCTCCGACATCGTGCTGGGCAGCACCGTCTATCCCGTGATCCAGCTGGTAGAGTCGAACTGCCTGCTCATCCCCCTGAAGCAGGAATAAACCCTGCTTTTTCTGAAACCTTAACAAGTCTTTAAGGTTTTTTATGGCTTGTATGCCGTAAGTTTGAATGCCGGCAAATACAATGGGCAGAAGCCGGCGTTAACCATTTGGTAAAACCGGGGGAGCATGCCGGATCTCAGCAAAAGAACATCCGACAAGAGGGTTCAGGGAAAGAGATTTCACCTGGTGCCTGTGCTTTTGATCAGCCTGCTATTGGTTCTGGGTAATCACAGGGCAAGGGCCTTACCGCCGCCCGAACTGATAAGGGGAAAGGTTATCAACCATGGCGACAGCACGGCCATTCCCAATGTGCATGTCATCAACCAAAGCAATGCCAGGGCCAGCACTTCTGGCGCTGAGGGGCAGTTCTGGATTCCGGCTACCACGGGCGACAGCATCCGCTTCCAGGCCATTGGCTTTGAAACACGGGTGCTCGGCATCAGTCCGGAGATCCTCAACCAGCAGGAGGACTGGGTGGTAAGGCTGGAGGTAAAGGTTTACGAGCTGCCGGTGGTGGAGATTTGGCCCTACCAGACCTTCAGCGAGTTTAAGTATGCCTTTCTGAACTTTAAGGACCCTGAGCCCGAATTTGAGCTGGAGCTCCCCGAGGTGACCCTGGATGCGATCCCTGCCAATCGTCCGCCCGGCTTCGGGGTGGTCATCCCGGGCCCCATCACCTTTTTGTACGACCGCTTCAGCCGCCGGGGCAAGGCACAACGCAACTACCTGGAGGTTATGAGGCAGGTAGAACTGGCCAGCCGTGCTGCGCGTGTGGTCAACCCCCGGGTGATCGAACGCCTGACCGGATTGAAAGAGCGCGGGGAGATCAACGCCTTCCTGATTTATTGCGGCATCACCGACGAATATGTGGTCAGCACTCGCGAAGCCGAGGTGTATGCCAGGATTATTGCGTGTTATGAGGAGTATGTGGTGGAAGGGGAATAAAGCTCTGAGAACAATTTTGGCAGAAAAATTTGTATTAATAAGCCTGAAAGCATATTTTTGAAAAGAAATTAATTGTTTACACTAAAAGCAGGCTATTATGTGTAAATATTTGTTCTTTTCATTGTTTTTCCTGATCGCCCGGACCGCCCAAACCCAGGATCGGGTATTGATTGATCTCTCGGGGCCACCGCTTCCCAAAACCGAATATATCGTCCTTGACCTGTTGTTGGTGGAATGTCATTACCAGCTAAGGTTTCAGCCTGATTCGCTTGACCCTGAACGCATCCTGGAAGAGCCTATGGTGTTGCACATTGGCCAGAAAGTCAGCAGCTTTCTGAATTACAATCGCTACCTGAGTTCACAGGCATTGAAAGAAGTTACCAGCCGGGCTGATTTCAACAGGGTATTGAATGAAAGTCTTGCTTCAAACCGCAGCGAACGCTTTGCTCCACACGTTTTCAAAAACCACCCCGAGGGAAAAATCACCACCCACGACCGGGTGTTTATGGACTCCTTTGAGTATGAGGAACCCTTGTATCCCTTCGAATGGAAGCTTACGGGTGAATCCGAACAGTGGGAGGGCTACGCAGTGCAGCAGGCGATGACCCACTATGGCGGCCGCGAATGGTTGGCCTGGTTTGCGCCCGAAATTCCCTTCAGCGACGGGCCCTATAAGTTTGGAGGCCTGCCGGGGCTAATCCTCAGGCTTTACGACACCCGACAGCATTACGTGTTTGAACTCATTTCGCTGACCCCCCTGGAGTTGCCTGGCGAAATAGAGATTTCGGCCAGCCACCGCCTGCGTACCACCCGAAAACGCTTTTGGGAAGCTGAAAGAAAGTTCAGGGAAGATGCCGTGAACATCGTAAAGGAGTTCCTGATCGAAACCCCGGCCGACACCCCCCAGCGCATCGAACAAAACATGCGCCGCCGAAACAACCCAATTGAACTTACCGCCGATTGAACAATTAGGAAACTTTTGACTTTTTACCCAATTATGTTTCGACCAGAGTAATTTAAAATAATTCTAAATTAAAATTATTTTCATATTTTTCTTGTTTTAATCGTTTTTTTTTGATTTGTATGTATTTTTATTTACAAACCAAAATCATTAAGTTATGAAAAGAGAATTTTTAGCTTTGGTTTTTGTGGCGGCAATGACCATGGGCTTGGCAAAGACCGCCGGGAGTAATGACTGGAAATGCGATAATTTTATTATTAGCTGCTTGGATGGAACGCAACATATTGGCTTAGTTTGCGGGGACACAGAGGATGACCAATATTCGCAACTCGCCGTTTGGGAAAACATCCATTGTGATTAAGGAAACATATTGTTGGCCTCAGGCAATTTTAAAAACTATGGACATATGGAGAAGAAATCATTTTTTTTAATCAATTACCTCCTTGGTTTCTTAGTTTTGATCTGCCTGAGGCAACTTTTTAAATAAATTTCAATGAAAAACTGTGGTTTAGTCACTATTTTCTTATTATCTTTTTTCTCCCTTTCAGGACAAAGCAATTTGGAAGGCAGATTTGTATCCCGGAAAGAAATTGACCAGATAACCCTAGTTTGCACCTATCGGCTTATTTTTCAGCCAGATTCCCTTAATCCTTATGAATTAAGGGAAGAGCCGATGCTTTTGCAAATTGGAAACCAGACTAGTCTTTTTCAAAGCGAAAATTATTTCCTTGGGCAGGAGGGGATAAGAAAAGCTGGTTCTTTGAATAATTTTTGGAATGACCCCCATAGACCACCTTCCCCAAGGTTTCTATATCAGATTTTAAAAAATTACCCTTACGGAAAAATTACTACAGTTGATTACGTTTTACCTGATAATTTTAAATACCAGGAAGATATGCAGATTTTAAAGTGGGAAATTATCGATGAATCATCTATTATTTAAGAATATCCCGTTCAAAAAGCAACTGCAAATTATGCCGGTCGGTCATGGATCGCTTGGTTTTCACCTGATATTCCCATCAGTGATGGACCCTATAAGTTTCACGGTTTGCCCGGATTAATACTCAAGGTGCACGATACTCAAAATCATTATGTTTTTGAGCTGATATCACTCGAAGAACCGGACGCAGAGCAGTTCATTAAGTTTCCGGAAAAAAAGTATATTGAAACTACAAAAAAGAATTTCTTTCAGGCCCGGGAAGCATTCCGAAGCGACATTATAAACAGGGCGGCAGAAGCCGGTTTTGATAATTATTCCCAGCAGGGAGCGGCTGACAATATGCGCCGCCGAAACAACCCCATTGAACTCACTGCCGATTAGCAACCCAGGAAATTGAAAACACACAAAAATGAAGCCTTCTAGCACACATATGTTATTAAGATTCATTCTAAATTTTTAATTTTGATAGAATTTTCTTGTGTTTGTCGTTTTTTTTTTTGATTTGTGTGTTATTTCTAATTATTAACCTAAATCAAAAAAATCATGAAGAAGAAAATTTTAGCTTTGGCTTTTGTGGCGGCCATGACCCTGGGGCTGGCAAAGACTGTTTCGAGTGAACCAGGAACATTTACCTGCGTTGGATTTACAGCTTATTGCGGGTACTCGACCATTGCCTGCGGGTCAACAATTGAAGAAATGCTAGCTCATGGGTCAATTATGTCCCACTATGTGTGCACAGTTGTTGCCGCACAAGACCAGGAAGAAGATTTACCAGACTGGCTTCCTTAATTTTAAAAAGGGCCAGGAGAAACCTTCTGGCCCTTTTACCAATTATTGTAGGTAAAAACTTTAATAATCTGAAAATGAAAATTTCCTGTTTTTTGTTATTTGTTTTTTTTGCTATTCAAACAAACGCCCAGGATTACCTGACCCCTGTTGATAAAATTTTATTTAAGGGCACTTACAATTTGTGGTATCAGCCCGACACCACCCGGCCCGGCAAATACCAACGCGAAAAAGTCCTTTTGCAGGTGGGCGAAAACATAAGCAAGTCATTGAGCCTGAATCTTTTCTTAAGAGACTCCATAATTATGCATGTAGAACCCTCGGTTATCTGGAGCGATATGAGAATTTTTCCGCCGGTTAATTTTTATTTTCAGGTAATGAAAAATCACCCTCAAGGAAAAATAACTACTGTTGACAATGTTTTTACGGATGTTTACACATACACCGAAGCGTTCGATCTGTTTGACTGGGTTTTAACGGGCGAGAAAGATTCTATCAGCGGATATGAGTGCCAAAAAGCAACCACAACTTTTGCCGGCAGGGATTGGATTGCCTGGTTTTCACCGGAAATTCCGGTAAGCGATGGCCCCTATAAGTTTCACGGCCTGCCCGGTTTGATCATCAGGATTTACGACACCAATCATCACTATAATTTTGATCTGGAATCCTTCCGGCCGGAAAACGCGGAAAACATGATTCTTCTTCCAACACGAACCATGACCAGAACCACAAAAAAAGTATTTCTTGAAGCGCAAAAACGCTTTTTGCGAAACGCAGCCGGCGCTATCCTGGCAGGGAATGAGGCAATGGCAGAGCACCCCGAATCGCTCCAACGCATAGAACGGGCTGTAAGCATGTTTAACAACCCCATTGAACTCACTGCCGATTAGCAAATGGAAGGAGAAACTAAAAACAAACGAATAAAGCACTTATCTAGATATATGTTATTAAGATTCATTCTAAATTTTTAATTTTGATAGAATTTTC
>JAAYLH010000071.1 GCA_012521995.1 Bacteroidales bacterium
GGGGAAATGGGGGAAATGGGGGAAAAGGGGGATTTCTCCAAAAGGGAAACGTGGGCATCGGGTTTTCTGATTCCTCCATTTCCTCCGGATCGGGGCCGGCTCCTATCCCTGCGTTCCTGGCCAGCCAAAAGAACGTACGGAGGGTGATCCCTCCGCGGTGGCTCCGGAGGCAGCGGTCGTACTGCTCGTTGGTCTCGGCCTCGGAATAGCCGGGATAGAAGCGGCTCACGCGCTGGTAGTAATCCCGTCCGTTTCCCGGATAAAAAGGAATGGTCATTTTGGGTAATGGACAATGTTGAGAATATTGAGAATCACTGTTATCAGACTAAATTCTAATTTGGTTTAGTTTTCGGTGTAAGCATCTGATTACCAGTGGTTGTTTTAATGTTTTCTGCCCCCCCTGGGTAAAAGTCAAATTCATTTGATGTTCAGAACCTTGCGGACTTTTTGCTTTACTCGTGAAGGAACGCTTTGTGCTGCGCAGCATTTCGAAAACATCAAGCATGCTGATCAAATGTATCCGGATAAGGGATGCCACTACGGAGAACGCCTTTGGGGTTTGAGCCATTTTTTGAACCACCGTTAACAGCAGCTGTGCAATCAGTTTGCACCATACCTGGATGCGGATGGCGTTTTCATTCTCTCCATAAAAATAATAAAGCGGGAAATTCTGTTTCATTATCTTGATGGATATTCCGGACTAAACTGACCCCTCTTTTTAGAAAACAGGAATTCTTATTCCGGAGCATGTTGACCCCTTTGGGGCGATTCCGGCGGATACCGACCCCCTGATTCATAGCTGGTTTTGGATGCTTAGCGCATACCAATACACTAAGTTTAAAAAGAGCAAAGATGGCTGGAAAACCAAAACCTATGAGTCAGATAAAACAACTGATACGACTTTTTCAGGCGAGCACGGGAAGGAAAGCCAAAGCCCGCGATCTTGGGTTAAGTAAGCATACCGTGAAGGCTTATATTGGCAAACTTCAGGGCCTGAAGGTGGATCTTGGAAGGCTTTTAAGTCTTGATGATCCTGTGCTGGAAACACGTTTTCATGCGGGCAATCCTGCTTATAAAGACACTCGTTTTGAACAACTGAGACCCTTACTGGGAGATTTTTTAAAAGAACTTGGCAAGACTGGGGTAACCCGTCACTTGTTGTGGGGTCATGCCATGATGGAAGCCTTCTTCTCCCATTTCTTCCAGTTTCCTCTTCTACGAATAATACGAAGCCGGGTAAATGCCATACTTCTCAAGAGTAGCCTTAACGCCATGATCTGATGCTTCCTTGATAATCTGAAGCTTCTCTTCTTTGGTGAATTTTCTTTTCATCGTCATAAAGTTACAGGTTTTAATTTATAACTTAGTCCGGTAATTTAGGGGCCACTACAGAAGCAATACAACCGAACGAAATAATATTAAAAAAGGGCAATTAAGATAATTGTAGAATAATTGTTACATAGTATCTTTCCATTGTAGAGTTGTTGTGACTCAAAAAATTTGGATTCAAGGGATTTTTTCTCAAAATTTGCCTTCGACAATTAAGCAAGAAGGCTGTAATGTATGCTTTTTTTTACGCGTCAAACGAATAGCCAATAAAAAACCCAACAAAGATTCAGGAACTTTTCGAAATCCCAGGCGTCTTAATGAAACTCTTCCTTTCTCGCAAAGAACCTTGAAACCAACAGTAATTCATAACGAGGATTCAGCAAATGTCACCTGAAAAATTTTTCTGCCAGCAAAAAGAATCAGAAACAAGAAAAAATGATTTCCTTAAATTCTTAACAATTTAGCGAATCTAATGACCTACACCGGGTTTGTCCAGGTTAACATAGAGGAAGTATCGCTAAAACACCTTAGGTCACTCAAAACCTCATCCAAAAAACACAGTATAAAATGGCATTAAATTTTTTTAACAAAAATCATTTGGCTACCCCAAAAACTCCTGACTCAAGACTAATCTCTTTTAAGAGAATTTCACTTTTTTTACTGCTATTTTTTTTTAGTTTCAATACATTTTCGTCTGGTCTTGAAGGGTTAGAAGGTAACCTGAATTTGAGTTTAAAAAACAATGAAATTTTGATTAAAGGCTCCAAAATATTGGATACCATTCAAAATCAAAATCCTTTAAACCCAAATAATCAAGTTATACATACTTTAGGAAAGCCTGGATTTATTGAAACTCGTAATGAAAAATACATTCCTGAAATAGTTGAAGCCCCCAATGGTTTCATTCCTGAAATTCAGGTTTCATCGATATTGAATTCAACTGATAGGAAAAACCGTGAATTAAATGATCTAATTTTAGAAAACCCAGATGTTGTTGAAGTAATTATTGGGGATGGAGAACTTTATTCTCTCCAGCCAATTAACTTTAACTTCCACCATAGTATTTCCCAGTCGCTGTACTTTTCCGAAGAGATTGGTATGGATGATGGTGCTATTACAGCACTACAATATTCATATAAATTTAATGCGGGACAGTTTAATAAGCATGTAAAAATTTACCTGGGAGAAACAGATGCTTCAGATCTGAACGGAGGTTGGGTTGATCCGTCAACATTAAACCTTGTATTCGATGGATTTTTGAACTTTCCTTGGGGAACAAAAAACATTCTAATTGAGTTGGATTATTTCTATGAATATAATGGTGGTAATTTAGTCGTTTATGTTTTTATGACTACTGAAACAATTTCTAATAGTCAGAGTTTCAAAAACACATTTGATCCAGGATCCAGCAGGACACGGGTTGCGCAAAGCAGTGAGCTTCCCATTGATCCTTTGAACCCTAACCTTGTTGGTGAGACGAACAATGTTTTTCCGAATATTTCGCTCATCTTTTCAACGGCAGGTATCGGGGGACTTGAAGGTACCGTAACTTCAATGGATGGTGAACCATTGGAGGGCGTTTTAGTGCGCGTGCTTGACACCCAAATCAATACACACACCAATGAGGCTGGTAATTATGAATTACCCAGTCTGCTTGCCGGAACTTATGATGTTAAACTCGAGTTGTTTGGTTGCATCGACTCAATAGTGGAAGATGTGGAAATTGTGGCGGGTGAAACCACCAATCTTGATGCTTCACTAAACTTTCTTCCAACCATTACTGTAAGCGGTTTCGTTGGAGGAAGCGATTATCCGGCAGTAGGTTTAGAAGGGGCAGTGGTAAAGTTGGCTGGATACGAAAACTACGAAAGTATGACCACTTCTGAAGGCGAATTTATTTTCAACGAAGTTTATATTAACAACAACTATACTATATCAGTTTTTATTGAGGGGTATGAACCCTTTGAAGGGACGCTTGCAGTTGAAGAAACCAATATAACATTACCCAACATTATCCTTAATGAATTGGCAATTAACGTATTCAATGTCGTTGCAACTGAAGTCGAAGGAGGTGCCCTCATTTCTTGGGAGGAGCCTTTACCCGCCATTGATTACCGTTATGACGATGGAGTAGTTGATGGGCAACTTGGCTTTCAAGGAGATATTAACAGTATAATGGGTGCCATCCATCTTCGTAATGCACAGCTACATGAGATGACATGGATGCTTACAAACGAAGGTGGTCCTCACAACACCGTCAAAGTTTGGGTGCTGGGTCTTACCCCCGAGGGAAAACCCGACAGAAACTGTATCCTTTTCACTGCAGAAAACGTCCCTAATGTAGATGACGAATGGAATACATATACTTTTCCCAGTCCAGTTAATGCTCCTGATGGATTCTTTTTTGGCCTGAGCAACCCCAATAAATTTCTTGGCCTCGCAATGGATGATGGGGTAGACGAACCTTGGGAACATGTTCCGGAAACTCAATTTGGGGTGTATAACATTACCGATCCAAATTATCCATTTACCCCAACAGAACAATGGGGTTTCGCGATAAACTTTCTTCTTCGCGGATTTGGGCTTGATTTTGGTCCAATTAAAATTCAGGATGAAATTATGGCTGATTCAATGTCTGTTCGTCCTGCACCCATTAAGGGTGTTCAAAATCTTTCTCAGGACGCAGGGGAATCAAATTATACTTTTTCCGATAAAAAGGGAGCCTCTTTGAGCGAGAAACTTATCGAATGCTTTTACATTTATCGCTTCCCAGTTGAAGATCAGGACAACCCTGATGCCTGGACGATCATAGCTTCGGGAGTAGAAGGGTGGGAATACCTTGACGAGGACTGGTTTGACCTTCCAGTCGGTTTTTACAAATTTGCTGTTGTTGCTGAATATACGAATAGCAACTTGGCACCTCCATCGTTTTCCAATGAGTTATCTGTGGGTTTGAGTGCTAAGGTAATTGTTAACCTTTCGACTAATTCGGGAGAAAGCCCGGAAGGTGCTGTTCTTGTTCTTACCAACCAAAACGGCGATCCCGAATACATTTATACTTTGAATGCACCATCCGATGGAGTGGTGACATTCCCTAAGGTTTGGAAAGGAACCTATAATTTAGAAGTTAGCCTGGTTGGGTTTGAAACCTATACACAAGTTGATATTGATGCTAATGAGGATCAAAATCTTTCTGTTATTCTTACAGAGAAATTAATTGCCCCATATGGGCTAAGGGTTGAGGAAGGAGAAAACGAAGGGGAGCAATTTTTCACCTGGAGCCATGGGGTAAGCTGGAATGAAAGCTTCGAGGATGGCATTTTGCCAGATGGATGGACTACCATTAACACCAACACAAGCACAACAAACGGCAACCTACCGACAAACTGGTCAATAATGGGTATTGTTAATTACACATCAGGAAGAGTGACCCCTCAAGATGGAGACTATCAGGCATACCTTTACTGGGATTATAACCACCAGGATGAATGGCTTATAACACCAGCATTTACAGCGCCTTATGGCAACCTGACATTTTGGTATCATGGCTACAATGGATCTGTAAATGGCGATCACTACTACGTTAAGATTTCTACGGATGGAGGAGATAGTTGGTTGGAACTTTGGGATGCCAGCAAACTGCCTGCAGGAAATAACTTCTATGAATCACCTGTAAACATTGACCTTTCGGCTTACGCTGGCCAAGAAATTCAAATCGCATGGCAGAGCATTGATATTGGTTATGGGGGGTTGTGGTATGCATGGGCAATTGACAACATCAGTGTTGGCGACATGAAAATTAACGAAAAAGAGCTTTTCGTCGCTATTGATGGTAATGTCAATGAAGGTGTTAACCTGGCAGCCAGGAATGGCGTTT
This sequence comes from Bacteroidales bacterium, assembly GCA_012521995.1. GTDB lineage: Bacteria > Bacteroidota > Bacteroidia > Bacteroidales > UBA7960 > UBA7960. The sequence continues at coordinate 5,207 of JAAYLH010000071.1, forward strand.
CTCATCCTTCTTTAAACACAAAGGATATGATGCCTGGTGTTAACAAATCATTAATTGGCTACAACGTTTACCTGAATGACATGGAAACTCCTCTGGTCACCGAAATTGCTGCCACAGAATTCCTGTTTACCAATCTTGTTGATGGTGATTATGTTGCTGGAGTTCAGTCGTTATATACTTCAGGAGGAAGTGAAATCGCCACCATTCCCTTTACAGTTTCCAACGGCATTATTGTAGAAAGCTATAACGTTACCTTCAATGTTCACATGCACGAGTTGGCCGACTTTGATCTGAATAGCGATGAAATCTTTATCGCTGGTGGCTTCGCTAATTGGGTTGCCCCGGGCGATGATCCGGAATTACAGATGCAGCCTACTGATAATCCGATGATTCTGACCCTTACCCGAGAACTGTTAGGTGGCATCTATGAATACAAGTACTTCAGAGGTAATGGCTGGAACGGAGGTGAATGGAATGCAGATGATGACAGGGAAATCATTGTTACAGATGATATGATTGTTGAAAACGTGTTCGGTAACATCAACGACCCGGTTGAAGTAATTGCTGTAAACCCTGATAACCTTATGGTTTACCCCAACCCCGTTCGCGATGTAGTCCATATCGTTTCCAGGGAAATAATCAGGGAGGTACGAATCATGAATTTGCTTGGCCAGGTCGTTTATACCACTACTGTCCAAGCCGATCACCACGAAGTGAATGTAGGAGAATTCCAGAATGGTATTTACTTTTTTCAAGTCATGACCCCTTCAGGGCTGACAACATCTAAGATCCAAATATTACGGTAAAGTGTTCTTTTTTATACACACAAAGGGGAGGCCGCGAGCCTCCTCCTTTTTTTTACTTGATAGTGGAGCATATTTTTAAAGATTACAAAGTGTTTTTTTATAATAACCCATACAAATTATCAATAAGGAAAAAACCACATTTTACTGAAAAAGTGTAATGGCCCCCTAAATCGCCGGACTAAGTTATAGATAAAAACCTGTAACTTTATGACGATGAAAAGAAAATTTACCAAAGAAGAGAAGCTTCAGATTATCAAGGAAGCATCAGAGCAAGGCGTTA
>JAAYLH010000072.1 GCA_012521995.1 Bacteroidales bacterium
CTGGCCGGCGCTCCCAGATGCTGCGACAAAGGAATGGTCACCACCGATGGCAAGGCCAGCTCCTCGATTGGCACATGGGCTGATAACTTATTTTCTGGTGGATGAACACCACCGAGCTTGAAAGTTTTCACTATTTTCAATGGTTTAAAACATGTTTTAAAACCGATTCAAGATTAACGATCAACGATTTTTGATTTAAGATTTCTTTCTGCTGTTTCAACACTTTTCACAAAAATCGATATCAGTTCGTTACTCTCCAGAATTGCTTTATTTAAATATTCGTTTGACTTCAAAAGTTTGGCCCGTTCAATGATTTTAATGCAAATCAAGGTTTCTCTAAGCTCTTTAAGGACAATCTTAATTATATGGATAAAATCTTTTCTTGACTCTGCACTTTGTGCTTCTCCATAATTTAATGCGGAAGAAGTACCGGAACGGATCATTTGCCCTGTAAGAAGTGTCCCAGCTTTTGTATTTGGAAGTTGATTAGCAATTTCAATTACCAAAACAGAAAACTGAATGAGCCTTTCCTCCAATACTTTGCTATCCATCTTTTCAAACAAAATCAAAAATCATCAATCGTTAATCTTTAATCTGAAATCAAAGAAAAACTATCCTTTGCTCTTTGCAACCTCGTCTTCCACTTTGGGTTTCCTTGGCGGGAAGTTCAGCTCGTGGATGGCATTGGTGGGGCATACCGGAACGCACTTTCGGCACAGGGTGCACTTGTTGAAATCGATGTAAGCCAGATTGTCGACCATTGTAATAGCCTCAAACTTACACTCCTTCACGCACTTGCCGCAGCCGATACAGGCCACTTCACAGTTTTTACGTGCAACCCCGCCCTTTTCCTTGTTGACACAGGATACAAAAATCCGGCGGTCTTTCTTCCCTTTCTTGCGCATCTCGATGATGTTTCGCGGGCAGGCCTTCACACAAGCCCCGCAGGCCACGCACTTATCGTCAAGGATCACTGGCAGGCCGGTCACCGGGTCCATATACATGGCATCGAACTGGCAGGCCTCCACACAGTCGCCGCAGCCCAGGCAACCGTATGGGCAGCCCCCCTCGCCTGAAAACAGGCTGTGGGCAAAGCTACAGGTCATGGCACCATCGTACTTCACTTTGGGAGGGGAGTTCTCACGGCTTCCATTGCAACGCAGCACGGCAATCATGGGTTCCTGCTCGCTGGCTTCAAGCCCCAGCACCGCGGCAATATCCGCCAGAACGGCGTTCCCCCCGGGAGGGCAGCTCAGGCCATCCAGGCTCTCTGCCTTCACAATGGCCTCGGCAAGCGCGCGGCAGCCCGCATAACCACAGCCCCCGCAGTTGGCACCCGGCAACTTGTCGGCAACGATATCAATGCGTGGATCTTCAATAACTTTAAACTTCTGGGCCACCAGGAAAAGAATTATGGCAGAGATTGCCCCTATGGCTCCCAGTGAAACGACGGAAAATAGCGTAATTTCGTTCACCTTAAAAGGGTTTGTTAGTGTAAGAAAAGATTCCTGCGCCATGACCTTCAAGCGCTGTGAATCAATTAACCTCAACTCGTGGCAAAAATAGAAAACAAAAACCAAAAGCCTATGCCTTTTGCGCGATTTTTGAAGCCCCACAAGGCTTTGTCAATCAAACGAATACACTTATTTAACTGATTGATACCCTTTCAGAAAACTGACATTCAATCACATACGCCCTTGTTTAGAATCTATCTAAATTTCAATGCTTTAACGAACAGGGGCCTCATTTTCATTTTTTTATGGTTGCGCTTCCAAAAAATAAAAAAAATCAAGATATTCGTGGTCCTTATTGTTCAAAAACTTAAAAAAAGGAGCTAAAATGACAGAAGAAAAACAATTTGTTCCCTTTGTTTCTGCTGATACAGACATGAAGGAATTTACCCTGCGGGCTTTGCTCATCGGCTTGGTGATGTCAGTCGTTCTTGGGGCCGCCAATGCCTATCTGGGCCTTAAGGCCGGGATGACCATTGCCGCTGTTTATCCTGCTGCCGTGGTAGGGATGGCCTTGCTAAAAATTGTCAAGGGCACCATTCTTGAAGAAAACCTGGCCCGTACCGTGGGCGCCATTGGTGAATCTGTTGCTGCAGGGGCCATTTTCACCCTTCCGGCCTTTTATGTGGCAGGGCTTTGGGATCCTTTCTTTACCCCCGGCAATTACCTGACCTCTTCCCTGATCCTCATAGGGGGTGGTTTCCTGGGCATTATGTTTGTTGCCCTGCTGCGCCGTGTCATGGTGGAAGACACTGAACTGCCCTTGCCCGAGAGCTTGGCTGCCGCTGAGATCCACAAACCCGGTCGTACGGGTGCGGGTGGTTCAAAGTGGCTGTTCCAGGCAATGATCGTGGGCGCCGTGGTGAAACTCCTGGCCGAATTCAAGCTCTTTGCCACTGCCTGGGAAAAGTTTATCATCTGGGGCAAGCAAACCATCTCAGGGAGCCGATTTACCGGGGAGGGCGGAATGTTTCTGGGCTCTCCGGGGGTAAGCCCTGCCTATATTGGCGTGGGGTATATCATCGGGCCCACCCTGGGTGCACTGGCATTCAGCGGTGGCATCATCGCCTGGGGCTTGCTGACCCCCATCATCCTTTATTTCATCGGCCCCAGCATGGAAATGGCCGATCCCACAGGCTCTGCAGCCTGGCTGGCCGAGGCCAAGAATGTATGGTCGAGCATCGTCAGACCCATCGCCATCGGCGGTATGCTTGTCGGAGCCATCTTCACCCTCTATAAGATGCGCAACAGCCTTATTGAAGGCATCGCACGTTCGGTGGGCGACGTAAAGAAAGCCGCTTCCGGTTCCCCCGTAAAAGCCAACCGCATTGAGAAAGACCTCAGCTTCAGGTTCGTGGTCATTGGCATCATTGCCGTGGCCATCCTCACCTGGGCCATTACCTATTTCATTTTCCACACCTATATGTGGGTAGCCATTGTGGTGGCCATCGTCATGACCATCCTTGCCTTTTTCTTTGCAGCGGTGTCGGGCTACCTGGTAGGCCTCATCGGCTCATCCAACAACCCCATCAGCGGACTTACACTCACAGCCTTAGTCATCACCGCACTGGTGCTTGTCATTATGGGCATTGACGGTGGAGATGCAGGCGTGGCTGCTGTGCTTGGCGTGGCTGCCATCGTATGTGTTTCAGCCGCCGTGGCAGGCGAGATGTTGCAAGACCTCAAGTCAGGGCATATCCTGGGCGGTACCCCCTGGAAAATGGAGATCGGCAACATCATTGGCGTGGTGGCCTCGGGCGCCATCATGTTTTTCATCCTCACCATCCTCAACGACGGCGACGTGGCCCGTGGTGCCGTAGAAGGCTATGCCGGCGGCTTCGGCAGCCAGGAGCTTCCTGCGCCACAGGCCAGCCTGATGGCCATCCTCTCTCGGGGTATCGTAGGCGGCGAAATGGCCTGGCCCCTCATCATCGTCGGGATCTTCATGGGCATCGGCTTCATCCTCATGGGCGTGAAAAGCCCAATGCTGGTCTCGGTAGGGATGTACCTGCCCTTGACCACCACCTTTGCCATCTTCGTGGGTGGCCTCATCAAGGGTATTACCGACATGATGGCCAAGCGCCGCAAATTCAATAAAGGGCAGATACAGCGTACCGAAAACGTGGGCATACTGCTGGCCTCTGGACTCATTGCCGGTGAAGCCCTCATGGGCCTTGTGGTAGCGATGTTTGCCGTGGGCGGGATATTCCTGTTCAACGTGTTCTCATTCTTCCAGAACCCCGCTTTTACCATTGGCTTTATCGTGATCATCCTGGTAGCCCTCTACCTGATCTTTATCCCCCTGCGCAATGCAGGCAGCCCTGACCAGCCCGCACCTCCCGCTGCCGGCGGTCATTAATCATTTTGCCTTTATTTCAAAAACCGCCCCGGAATCATTTCCGGGGCGGATTTTTATTCCCTAGCCCCGTTGGATGGCATCGGACCAAAAACCCATTAAAGTAACTCGCCAGCACTTCCCGGCACCTACGCGCCTAAATCCAGGTTATCATAACCCATTATAAATAAGATCATTACCTTATCTAATTCCTTCCATGGTCGAATGCTCGAAGGGCTGAAAGGAGCCTGGCACAGCCCGCAGCAGGGCATGGTAGGGACTTGGTACGAGCATGCTAGAACAGAAATATAATTTCTTTATTTTAAGTCATTAAATTTTAAGATTAAAAAACACCCGATTATTCATTCCGGGCTTGGCCGGGATCCATCATTAATTTTTACCTTTGCCATTCAGATGGAAGGATATGACATTGTAGTGATTGGAGCGGGGGCTGCAGGCCTGTTAGCGGCCGGGCGTGCAGGTGAGTCGGGGGCAAGGGTGCTTGTGCTGGAGCGCAACGAGCGGCCCGGGCGGAAGCTGCTCATCACAGGAAAAGGCCATTGCAACATCACCAACGAGGCCCCAAAAAGCGAATTTCAGAAAAAGATCTTTCCCAACCCCCGCTTCCTGCGCCACGCTTTTGCCACCTTTTTTGCGGATGACATGGTCGCCCTGCTGAACCGCGAGGGGCTGGAGACCTTTGTGGATCGCGGCGACCGGATCTTTCCCGTGAGCCGTTTGGCCGCAGATGTGGTGAACACCCTGGTGCGCTGGGTGCAAAAACAAAAGGTGGAGTTTCGCTACGGGCAGCGGGTGGAGCACCTGATTATCAGAGACGGAGCCGTATGCGGGGTGAGCCTCCACCAAGGCAGCAAGCTGGTGGAGATCGCCAGTGGGAAAGTCATCGTGGCCACCGGGGGCAAATCCTACCCCACGACAGGCTCCACGGGCGATGGCTATAAGCTGGCTGAAACGGCCGGGCACAGCATTGTGCCGCTTCACCAGGCGCTGGTACCCCTGGAAACAGCCGGCGATACCGCACAGAAGATGCAGGGGCTGAGCCTGAAGAATGTGAAGGCATCCGTTTGGATCGACGGAAAAAAAGTGACCGATGAATTTGGTGAGATGCTGTTCACCCATTTCGGGCTGTCGGGGCCCATCATCCTGAGCCTGAGCCGGGGCGTGGTAGCAGCCATCAATGCCCGGCGACACATTGAGATATCGGTCGACCTGAAGCCAGCCCTCGATGAGGCCACCCTCGACAAGCGCCTGCTGCGCGACCTCGACAGCCAGGGAAGAAAAAAGATCGGCAACCTGTTGCGGCTCTGGCTGCCTGCACTGATGGTGCCGGTTTTTATGGAGCTGCTTGAACTGGATCCCGAAATGGAGGGGCATCAGCTTCCGGCAAAGACCCGTAAGAAAATCCTCCTCTTACTCAAAGACCTGCGCTTCAAAATTACCGGCTGCCGCTCGTTTAAGGAAGCCATCATTACGGCCGGAGGGGTAAATACCGCTGAAGTGGACCCCACCACCATGGAATCGAAGCTTACCAAAAACCTCTACTTCGCCGGGGAAGTGCTCGACCTCGACGCCGACACCGGGGGCTATAACCTGCAGATCGCCTGGAGCACGGGATGGCTGGCGGGAGAGAGTGCAGCGGCTTCAGTAGGCAGTGGGCAGTAGGAAGTAAGAAGTAAGAAGTAAAAATTAGGAAGAATAAAAAGATATAATTTTTTTTATTCGACTATAAATCAGCGTTTTATGAAAAAAAATAATTTGGCTTGAGGGCTTTGGGACCTGCAGGGCAATGGAGAACCAAGGCTTAGAGATCTTTAATTTCTACTTTCTACTTTCTACTTTCTACTTTTTACTTTTTACTTTTTACTTTCTCCTTTCTCCTTTCTCCTTCTTCATTTTTCCTTTTCAATTAAGTTATCGGCTATCTTAATGCCGTCGGCGGCGCTGGAGACGATGCCTCCTGCATAGCCGCTGCCTTCGCCTGCCAGGTAGAGATTGTTGAAGCCTTCCACGAGTCCAAGAGGGTGGCGGATGACCTGGATGGGCGAGGAGGTTTTGCTTTCCAGGCCCAGGAGGATGCCCTGGTCATAGCCCCTGAGTTTTCTGGAGAAGTCCTTCAGGCCTTCGTGCATGGCGTTGACGATGATAGGGGGCAGCATTTCCCATAAGGGCGCTTGCAGGAGTCCAAGGGGATAGCTGCTTTTGGGCAGGGGACTGCCCGTTTTGCCCTTCAGGAAATCGGCAATCGTGCAGGCGGGTGCCCCATAGCCTTGGGAGAACTGGTAAAAGGTATGCTCGAGGTCTTCGAGCCAGGCCAGGGCATCCAGGGGGGATTGTATCTTTGCGGAGAGCTGTGCTGGATGAACGCCCGCCACACAGGCCGCATTGGCAAACAGGCCGCCGCGCTTATAATAGCTCATCCCGTTGACGGTGTTCACATGGGCATAGGTGGCGGCGGGCACCACCATCCCGCCGGGGCACATGCAGAAGGAATAGACGGGGTGCTTGCCATCGCCCGGGGAGGTGAGGCGGTATTCGGCGGCCTTCACCCCTTCCAACTTCTCTGTTCCCCACTGCGCCCGGTTGATGAGCGCCTGGGGATGCTCGGCACGGCTGCCCAAAGCAAAGTTCTTGATGCGGAAGGGGACCCCGCAGTTTATCAACATCCGGTAGGTCTCGTAAGCCGAATGCCCGGGGGCCAGGATAAAATGATCGGCGGCAAAGGTGCCGGAAGTAGTTATGGCCTCCTCTACCCTGCCCTGCCTGATGATCAGGTCCGTGAGCAGGGTCTCGAACAGGATCTTCCCGCCAAGGGATTGATACTTCTCCCTGAGATTTCTGACCACTACCCTGAGCTTGTCGCTGCCCACGTGGGGATGGGCCAGGAATGCGATCTCGGGCGGGGCGCCAGCCTGGATGTATTGTTCGGTAAAGAAATTGCGTTCGCGCGAGATGTGCTTAGAGCGTGAGGTGAGCTTGCCATCGGAAAAGGTGCCTGCCCCGCCCTCGCCAAAGGAATAGTTGGCCACGGGGCTGAAATCACCGGTTTTCTCAAATTGGTTGAGCTTGCCGGCACGGGTATCCACCTCTGCCCCGCGTTCAATAAGCACCGTATCGAAGCCTGCCATTTGCAGCACCAGGGCTGAAAAGAAGCCGGCAGGACCGCTGCCCAGGATCAAGACCTTTTGATTCCTTTTCCGGTAAGGGATTTCCAGGCTTTGCTGAGGCAAGGGCTCTCCACTCCTGAGTTCTTCAGAGCTCACCCCCACCCTCACCAGCCAGTGAATGCGGCTTTTGTTGCGGGCATCAAGGCTTTGGCTTTCGATCTGATGGCTGAAATCACGGATGCCCAGTTGCCTGCCAATCGCGGCCCGCAATTCAGGTTCAGTGTATCCTGTGGGGAGCTTGAGATCGAGGATTTGATAGCCCATTTGGAGACTTGAGAGACGTTAGAGACTTAAGAGACTTAAGGGACTTAAGGGAATTGAGTGACCTAATGAATTATTTGATTTCAGATTAACGATTAACGATTTGTGATTTAAGAAGGAACTGATACCTTTTTATTTCTGATTAACGATTAACGATTTGAGATTTAAGAAGGACTTGAACCATGAACCTTAAACCTTAAACCTTGAACCCCGAACCCCAAACTCCTGACCTCTATTCCTTTATCCTGAAACTAAACACCCTCCTGATCTTTTCGCGGTTCAGGTAAAGGATGCCATAATAAGGAACCATGAGGGCGAGGGCGATAAGGGCGCTGAGGCCTTCATTCCCGGTAAGGGCCATCAGGACAAACAGACTAACAAGCAGGATCAGGAACGGCAGCAGGTATCCGAGGAACAGGGCCCGGAATCCCAATGAGCGCTTCAGGGTCACCGTAACGAATTGCCCGGGACTAACCTGATTGTCAGAATCGAGCCGGACCTCAACGACCTTATCGCTCACCTCAGCCATGCCGCAATAGCTCTTGGCATGACACGAGCCGCAGGCCGCCTGCGACTGTATCCGCACAAACGCCTGCCCGCCTTCCAGATGATCGACGATGCCGGGATGCTCTATTTCAGGGATCTGACCTTGGTTCATTAGGCTGCGTGATAATGGGATAATGAGATAATGAGATAATTTGCAAATGAACAGATTTGAGGATTAGCAGATGTGAGGATTAGCGGATTTGAGGATTAGGCGATCCAGGAACTAGCCCGCCTGCCTTTCTTCTTATTGCAAACCGGCTGGCAGGGATTTATTATTTAAGAAGGATCAGACACCTGAGACCTAAAACATAGCCTGCGGCAGTCAGGCCTGAACCTTAAACCTTAAACCTTAAACCTTAAACCTTGAACCTCAAACTACTTCTCCATCAATACCTTCCACTCGTCATCAATTTTCACCACATCGAGCCCGGCCCGGTCGCCATCGTGATAATAGCTGCATTCGGCCTCGGTATCGGAGATCATTTCACACTGGATATCCTCAAAAGTGGCGTCTTCAAACAGGTTGAAACCTTCGTTCTCCCATTGGGTCAGGATCTCAGCGGTTTCGGGGGTGCATAATTCCTTGGCTTTTTCAATATCTCCGGCCGACATGTGTTTCAGGAAGGCTTCCACCACTTCAGCAGGGGTGCCGGTTTTCGCTGATTTACAGGAAGAGAAACCTACGGCCACAAAGCATCCGAGGGCCAGCAACAGCATCAGTTTTTTCATCATTCAATGTTTTGGGTGAATACTATGGGAGAAATTGAGTTTCCCAAATGTAAACCTTTTTTCATAAACAAACGCCCAAAAATGCCTGAAGAGGGGTTGCCGGCATGATGAATGGGATTAGCTTAATGTATACCAATGCAAGGATAACAAAGGTTTTCAATGATTTGAGGTGTCATATTTTTTCTTGTTTTTGGTGTTTTCATAGATATAAATGGCGTTTCAACAGATTAAAATAATTAAATCGATGACCTGATCAATATTAGGAAAAACTTTTCAAAAGCACCTGAAATGCATATTAAATTGTATACGTCTATTTTTCAACATTTTAGCCATTCGCAAAGACCCATTTATACGTAATTTTACCAACATGAATTCTTGTAAAAACCTCAATTGTTAGACTAATGTTTAAAGTTTAATTTTAAGTCCTGCAACTCCGCCTGTCGGGCGGATTATTATCAATTCTTATACGAAAAAAAAGCATTGAGGATAAAGAAAGTAACCATGGGCAAAGAGGAAAGTTTTTCCGTGGTGCTTCCTCCCAAGTAAACCCAGTAAAAACAAAAATTTCAAGCGAATGAAAGCGAAACTTTTACAAATGCGGACAAGCACCCTGCTGATGATCCTGATCCTGCTGTTTACAGCGGGATGGAGCCATGGGGTGCAGGCACAGGAACCCTTTAATTGCGGTTCAGCCATTGTGTAGACAGACAAACTTGACTACGCCCCTGGCGAAGTGGCCCTGATCTCCGGCTCAGGCTGGATGCCCGGGGAAACGGTGGACCTGATGCTCTTCAGCACCAACCTGCAAGCCTACGAGCATTTTGAAATGGTCGCAGACGCTGAGGGAAACTTCACCGGCCTCTTTTACGAAATCCTGGAAATACACCTGGGCGAAGAATTTGTGCTCGACGCCCTGGGGATGACTTCGGGGTGTGAGGCGGTGTGGTATTTTACGGATGGGAACGTAACTTTTAAATCTTCAGGTGTGCCAGTTGATTTGGCAGTAACTGTGAGCTATAGGTTTAGAAATCCGACAGGTGCCAATAATGACAATAATAGTACAATTGGAATAGACGATACTGAATTTACAATTGCGGCCAAAAATAATACCGATGTAAATTTTTCTTATCCAACACCATTGCCTTATGGCTCTGAAACAATTTATAGCCTATCTTCTGTAGAAATAAGTGGCGGAACTTTAACTTCTCCAGGGGAATTTGGATATGATTATAAATTTTCAACTCCAAATGCTGCAAGAACAGTTACTGGAAGTTATGCTGTTTGTTTGGAAATAACCCAGCAGCCAGCTTCCCAGTCGATTACTTATGGGAATAATGCTAGCTTTTCAGTTTCTGCTGATGGTGCAACTTCCTATCAATGGCAGGTGAGCACAGGTTCTGTGTGGGGAGATATAACAGGTGCAACAGGAAGTTCCTACTCTGTTACCAAACCAACGGTTGCAATGAGTGGATATTCTTACAGGGTTATTGTGAATGGTGCTTGTGGAACCTTGATAAGTAATGCAGCTTCTTTGACTGTTGACCAGCTTCAAATAAATGTTGTGGCTGAAAACAAAGAAAAAATTTACGGTGATGCTGATCCTTCACTGACCTACCAGTTCACCCCTGCTCTGGTTGCCGGTGATGCTTTCTCTGGAGCGCTTTCACGCGTGGCTGGCGAAAACGTCGGTACCTATGTCATTGGACAAGGTGACCTGGCACTCAGCTCTAACTACATCCTGGACTTCACTGCAGGCGAACTGGAAATCACCACTGCATCCCTCACCA
>JAAYLH010000073.1 GCA_012521995.1 Bacteroidales bacterium
AAGCCAATGCAGGGGTTTTTGTATTAGGTTCTTTTCAAAAGACAAAAAACGGCTTCCTGTTGGTTTTCCCCTTTGCCTGGTTTATTCCGGGTTTTTAACCAAACGGATAAGGCAAAGAAAATAAGGCGCAATTAAGCAGGCGTGAGGGGTCTCCTGATATGGTTTCAGAATAAAAAAATTTTTATTGTACAAGAAAAAAGGGCCCCTGAACAGAGGCCCTTTTTCAAATTTTATGGCAAGCAAATCAATGCTGAATCTGGACTCTTTGGGTGCTGAGCCCGGTAGCAGTCAGGATTTGGATAAAGTAAAACCCATTTTCGAAGGAGCCCACGTTGATCCGGTGGCTTTCACCCGTAACATCTGCGGCATAGACCACTCGACCCAGCAAGTCGATCATGCGCAGTTCGCGGATCAATTCGCCTGACACAATGTTCAGGGTGGTACGGGCAGGGTTGGGGTAGATGGTCCATGCTGAACCTTCGGTTTCATTTACCGAGCTCGGGTCATTGAGGTAGCCAAACCAGTCGTTGACGGTCATATCGGCCTCCACGCTGAGGCTGCGGTCATCGCCCCCATCCCATTCGCCGCCATCCCAGCCGGCGTTGATGAAATACTTATAGGTATATGCACCTGCTTCCAGTTCAAGGGTTTTTGTCCACACCATTGTTTCTCCCACGCGGCTCATGGTCTGGTTGTCGGGGTCATCGCCCGGGGCAGTCCATCCCAAAAGGTCACCGGCAAGGTAGACCACGTCAGATTCGGGGTCAAATTCTCCGGCGTAGCTCATATCCACGTTGAAGGTAACGGCAAAGGTTTCGCCGGTTTCTTCCTTCACGGTAAGCACAGCCGTAACGACCAGGGGTATTGGGGGATCTGCCTGATCGACACCTACGGGCAGGCTGAAGGCAGCCGTGGCATTGTAGTCGCCAGGAGTATTTCCATCATAGGCTTCAATGGTCCAGACGAGGGTAACGGTATGCGTCCCCTCATCGCTGTCCGTAATGGTCGTGGTTGGTGGCAGGGCAGCGATGGCATCTTCCAGTGAAGTCCCATAGGGCACTTCCACATCATTTACCGGGGTAATGCCTGTAATGACGGGGTTTGCAGACATCATAACAAGGGTTACCGTTTCAATCAGGTCGGCATCCACAACCTCAAGGCTGCCTGTTCCTTCGTAATATCCTTCTTTAACCACGGTATAAGAGTAGGTGCCGGGCAGCACGTCATCAAAGAAATAATTGCCTGCAGGGTTGGTAAGCGTTTCCAGGCTGACCACCGCATCGGTGATTGGGTTTTCATTTTCATCTTCCACAACAAAAGTAACGGTATATGCATCGGGCATGACATCAATCAGGATGTCGTCAAGTGCCCATAGGTGAGCGTCTTCACCTTCATAACGGAAGGCGAAGAATATAGTTAGGCCCACATAATCAGAAAGACTTATGCTGGTTTTTACCCAAGAGTTTAGCACGGATGGAGTAGTCCAAACTTCTACAAATTCATCGTCAGCGGGGTTTCCACTCCCAGTGGATATCAGCACACTGTTTTTTCCATAAAAGGAGGGATAATTGTTGAGCGACCAGAAGGAAAGCAGGTATTCGCCATCGTCAGGAATGACAACGGGTGGAGTAATAAACCAGCCGTCTTCATTCGCGGTAGGATTGTAATTGTGGAAAGCAGCATATTCGCCGCCGGGGGTATGGTTGTATGAATTGGTCTGCAACCATTGTAAGGCAGTACCATCGGAATTGATACTATTCCATCCCGGAGGAGGGAAGTCAATGCCTTCAAATCCTTCTGCATAGGGGAATTCATCAATAATCACAGTGTCGTCGTACAAGGGCAGGGCAATCAGCTCACCACCGGCCGGCAAAGCGGCATAGAGGCCGAAGGCAGGCCCGTCGCTGTTGTTGGCAGGGTTAAGGAATCCTGAAGCCAGAACGGTAAGCGCCTGACCCTGCAGTCCAAGGGTTGCCAGGGGGGCTTGGTAGGCAGCCACAGTGACAGTTCCTGTCTCATCGCGGACTTCAAGGATGTAGTCATTGTTGGCCAGGCTGAGGTATCCTGCAAAATCACCAAAGTTGAAATCTGAAATGATCTGACCGGCACCAAGGCCTGTCTCCCAAATCGTTACGGTAGGAGCATCGGTTGAGCCGTGGAATGCAAGCACGTCGGTATTGACGGGGTTTACGGCTGCCTCTTGTCCAAACTCATACACAAAGAGGTCGAAGGGCACTACAGGATCGTAGCCTGTTTCGCTAAGGTTACCTGCAGCGACGACCACATAGGTCATGCCCTCGGTAAAGTTTACGGTCAGGGAAAAACCCTCTTCAATGGGCGCATTGGCAGGGGTAATGACCAGGTCGATGTTGGCGCCTGCTGTAGCATCAAAAAATGGCGTTGCTGTGCGGAAGGAGATGTCTTCAAGCTGGAGCTCACCATTGGTATACAGGTCGACCAGTGACAGAGCGGCATCCGCAGAGTTGTGGATCAATTGAACCCTGGCTAGTGGCTCTTCTTCCTCCACCTCGCCTACCCGTACATTGTCGAACACCAGGTAGGAATTGGCGTTTGCCACCGAACCTCCAAAGAAATCGATGTATCCGAGCATAAGATTTCCGGGATCGGCCACTGTCATGGTTTCTGCCCATACCTGTCCATTGACTTTAAAGATTGTGCGGTCGGCAAGGACCTTTATGGTAATGTTCAGCCACTGATTGCCCGGTTCGGTTCCGGTGTAGGCTTCATTATAGGGAGGGTTTTGGGTGGACTGCAGGCTGCCGGCAAAACCCCCTGCGGCACCCAGCAATTCTGCACCGTCAACAAATACGCGGACATCGCGTGAGGCCCCATTGTCTGGGGTCATGGAATAATCTACCCCATTATTGCTGGGTCCTGTACCCGGGGTTCCATCCACAGAGCCTGTTCCTCCTGCAGGGGTCTGAATGTCAGTGGAATTATGCCCTGTACCAAAAATGGCATTTTCTGTTGTTCCGGATGTTCCGAGTTCAAAGTTCATCCACAAGTCAAATGAAAGGGCATATTCCCCTTCGAACGACTGCCCGTTGGGGAAGGCCATTGCAGCGCTGATGAGGCCGGGGTCGACGGTGTTCACCGCCATTTTCAAGCCGATGCCATTGCTCTCTTCTTCCAGGAGGGGGATTCCTGCGGCCTGATAGTCAAAGGCAAAATTCACTTCATTGGTGCCTCCTGTTTCCACGAAGCTCCAGCGTGAGGCTGCATTGCCGTCATTGAAGTTTTCCTCAAAAAACACCTGGCTTCCCATGCTTAGTTTCTCGACGACAAAACCGCGGTCCACCACGTAGGCGATGAGGTATATGCTTCCGTCATCAGCTTGGTAAACATGGTGGGCGGCACTTAATCCACTATCGCCGGCCCCCAGGACAAAGCGATGGACAAGCCTCTCGTTCAGTTCCTCAGGAGCGGTAACGGCATCGAAAGCCTCCATCAGGCTTGCCCCGTCAGAAATATCGATGATATCGTAATAGGCTCCATCCTCTGTGTTGGTTTCAATATTCACCACATAGCTAAGGTAGCGTTTGCCATTCAGGAAAAAAACATAGGGCTCCATGGTGCGCCCGGAGACTATGGAAGTATTCCAGCCCGTAAGAGAGTCACCGGCAAAGTTGGCTACCACTATGCCCATTCCGTTTCCTGTAACGAGGTACTTATCCGTCTCACCGGGTATTTCATTGTAAACCCCATAGGAGTTCATGTTCACTTCGGCAGTCAGGGTGATCTCATCGGGGGTTTCAAGGTTTTGCACCTCGCCGTTAACAAAATGCCAAACCTTGAATTTCTTTTGGCCTGATCCACCACTGTTGAGGTGAGCCACCAATGAGCCTGAGGTTTCCAGGTCTCCCACAATGGAGAAGGAGTCGCCAAGTCTGCCCCAGCCATCATCAGCAGAGAGGATGATCTCAGGGGTGCCTGTAAGGCCGTCCCAGCGATATAGCCTGAAGGGGTGATCGGCATTGGATCCCAGTGACATGTTTGAAACATAGATCTTGTCGCCCACTGTTTGGACATAGTTGACCAGGAAAAGGCCGTACTGGATGATATCCGTTCCGGTATTCAGGGCAAAGGGCGCAGCATTGGGGTTGTGGGTGTCCCATACCCAAACGTTGTTACCCCCTTCCCTGGAAGGCAAAATGACGTACCGGTTCTGATAGAGGGCTGCCGCCCTGGCATTATTCCCTGTGCCAATTTGTTCCAGCGGAAGGTTAGAGCCTGTTTTGTCGATCATTGTGGTTATTTCAAACTCTGCCTGCGCCCAACCCTGAAAACCGGCCAGCAACAGCAAAGTAAAGAACCACATCGTGAATGCTTGTACTTTTTTCTTCATGGTTTTTTTCTTTAGGTTTGAAAAAGGGTAAAACATCTCCGTAAAAGGAGGAAGAGCTGTCAATGCTTCTGAGGATCCCATAGGCAGGCCGTTTCATTTCACGATCAGGAATGCTCAAGCAGGGTTGTAATACAAGTCTGTCAAACCACTTTTTTTGAAGAAAAAAAGGTGGGTTCAGGAAGCTGCTTTTTAATACCCTAATTTATTAAATTATTTACAAATCAAGGCCCTTGAATTAAAAAAATGTTTAAAACAAAAAAGGGAAGGCCCTCAGGGCCTTCCCTTTATAAGAATCAGCAATCCAGGTTATTTCTGTACCTGGATTCTGCGGGTCTCCATTCCTTTATCGGTAAGGATCTGGACAAAGTAGATGCCTGACTTAAATTCGCTTACATTCACTTCGTGCGAC